>NZ_JBICUR010000010.1:0-362528 GCF_043198355.1 Streptomyces sp. NPDC048825 | reverse complement strand
GGGTGGTGTTGTCCGCCCGTGTTTTTGTTCGGCCACCCCCCCCCCCCCCCCCCCCCCCGGGGGGGGCGGGGGGCCCCCCCCCCCCCCCCCCCCCCCCCGACCGTCATGAACGGGCCGCTGTCAGCGCTTGACGGTCAGCGGCACCGTGTCCTCGATCACGGCCCGGCCGTCCTCCGGCGAGTCCCAGTACGCCGTGAGCAGACCGGCGCCCGAGCGTGTCGCCTTGTAGGGGATCGTCACGTCGAACGTGCCGCGGGTTCCGGTTCCCGAGGTCGCTGTGACGTACGGGTTGGCCACGGTGCGCCCGGCGGCGTCGGTGATCTTCAGCCGGAGGGTCGCCTCGAACGTGTTGGCGGTGCCCCACACCCTGACCGGGGTGCGGATGGTGTCGCCGATCATCGGCGACTCGACGAGGACGAGCGGCGACAGGTCTTCGAAGTCGGCCCGTCCCACCGGCTCGTCGAGGACGATGCCCTCGCCGCCGAAGGCCGTCACCGGTTTGCCGTCGAGTTCGAACTGCACCTTCTGGATGGAGGGGAAGCGTGTCGCGGTGAACACGACCTGGGCGAGCCGGGCCTGCATGGACAGGCTCCCGCCGCCGTCGTCGTACCGCCCGGACAGGTCCACCGTCGCGATGTGGCGGCCGACCACGACCGAGTTGAGCTTCGTGCCCGACGGGATGGCCGTGGTGCGGCCGTGGCTCCGTTCGTAGCGGTTGGGGCCGGCCAGCAGGGCGCGCAGGGCGCCTGCCGCGGTGGTGGGCGTGGTCACGGTGCGCGGCGCCGGCGAGACCTTCTCCCCGTGCAGGAAGTACACCCCTGTGCGCACCTGGCGGGGGCCGCCACCGGAGGTCGTCGGCGCAGAGGGCGTGCTGGGCGTTCCCGCAGTGCCGGAACCGGGGGAACTGCTCTGCCCTGGAGTGGTGTTGCCGTTTCCGGTAGTGCCGCCGGTGGTGGCCCCGGTGCTCGGTGTGCTCGACGGACCGGTGCCGGAAGACCCGCCCGAGCTGCCGGTCTCGCTTCCGCATGCGGTCACTGCGGACGACGCCAGCAGGGCCGCCGCGGCAAGAACCATCGCACGACGCAGCCGGTGGGACGGACGCCTGGTGGAGATCTCTGTGCTCATGTCAGCCTCCTCCAACGATCCCAGGCAACACCTTCTGGAGCAGGTGCCCCAAGTGCCGTACGGCCCTAGGGTGATGGGCCGTATGGCACCGATCCCGGGTCACTCGGCCATAGGTGACGCGGAATCAGGTATGGGCTCCGAGCCGCGGCCACAGGCGCGGGGACGCTTGACCCCCGTGTGCACCGACCGGAGGTGGGACACCCACCGGTCGCCGCGTGGTCGGAAGCGCACCAGCAGGAAGACGAAGCCGAACAACCACACAGCCTGGGCCAACGGGAACTCGCCGAGGTCGTACCCCTCGTCGGACTGGGTGGGTGAGGGCGAACCAACCGCCGACCGCCATGGCGAGCAGCGGCAGCGCCCGCACCCGAGCCGCGGGCAGTCGGCCCACGATCCGTCGCGACGGGGGGAAGTCCAGCAGCCAGCAGGCACCAAGGGCTGCAGGGCGCCACGGAGTTCGGCGCCACGGCCCTGAAAGCGGCCCGACGGCAGTCTTGTTCAGCGTGCCCGCCCGGCCGCAGTCCGCCCAGGTGAGCTGGCCCGTGCCCCGGCACGCATGGCGCTGGCCGCATGCGCCGTCGAAGTGATCCCGCAGGCCAGTTGGGCACGCTGACCGGGGCGGCCCTGGTGCAGATATCGGCGGTCCTGGTGATCGGCGGGTGCGTATTCGATGCGCCCCGGTTTGGCTTGGCTGCGCCACGTCGTCCGCAGGCGCTGCACGGGAGGGTCAGTAGACATCCGAGGTCCTTGCGCGTTCGACGCCGCGCCCCGTGCGCCGACTAGGGGGGCCCGTTTGCTCTGGACTTGGCGCGCGGCCGCCGTACTGACCGGCGGGGTGGACAGGGCTGGCCGTGCCCCGGACTACGGGGCTCGGCACTTGGGGCCTACCGGCCCCCCGACCGGCCCGGACAGCCCATGGGGCCGCCTTCCGATCCGCTGGATGCTCAAGGTGTCGGCAGGGTGGGAGGAGAGCGGCATGACGGACGACGTGTTCAGCTGGCCCACCGTCCACGTTCGGCTCGCGGACGGCACGACCGTGGGCATCCATTGCGGCGGCCACCGGGGCCTTGCCGCGCAGACCCCAGGACCCGTGTCCGCGTCGGCTCCGCTGAGGAGGGAACAGACATGAAGCACAACAAGGTCGGCTCCGTGATGACAGAGGAGGTCGTCCGTGCCGAGTACGGCACCCCGTTCAAGGAGGTGGCACGGTTGCTGGCCGACCACCGGATCAGCGGGCTCCCGGTCGTTGACGACGACCAGACGGTCATCGGGGTCATCTCCGAGACAGACCTGATGGTCCGGCAGGCCGAGACCCCCGACCCTTACGAGCCGAAGCGGCGCCTCCGGCTTGCCGACCTGACGCACAGCGCCAAGAAGCAGGCCGTGAAAGCACAGGCCGCGGGACAGCTGATGACCGAACCGCCCGTCACCGTGCGAGCCGATGCCGCGATCGTCGAGGCGGCCCGGACCATGGCCCAGCGACGCGTGGAGCGGCTGCCCGTGTGGTGGACGAGGAGGAGCGGCTCGTCGGCATCGTCACCCGCCGCGACCTGCTCCAGGTCTTCCTACGGGCCGACGCCGAGATCCGCACCGATGTGATCGAGGAAGTACTGGTCCGCACGCTGTGGCTGGCACCCCAGACCTTCGACGTCTCCGTGATCGAGGGAGTGGTCACGCTCGACGGCCACATGGAGCGCAAGAGCGAGACGGAGATCGCCATCTCCATGACACGTCAGGTCGACGGCGTGGTCGGGGTGGTCGACAAGCTCACCTACCGGCTGGACGACTCCCGTATCCAGCCCGACGAACAGGCGCTGCACGGCGTCGCCGACGACTGGCTGCGCAAACTGTGAGAGGAGGCGGACCGCCATCCCCAACAGCGTGCTGGTCGCCTACGGGACGACGAACGGATCGACTGCTCAGATCGCCGAGACCATCGCCGAGGTGCTGAGCACGGAGGAACTGACGGCCGAGGCGCGGCCCGCCCGGGCAGTGGCGAGCGTCGCGTCGTACGACGCCGTGGTGGTCGGCGGCGGACTGTACGCCGGCCGCTGGCAGAAGGGCGCCCGCCGCTTCGTCCGCCGCCACCGCCGTGCACTGGCCGATCGTCCGCTGTGGTTCTTCAGCAGCGGTCCCCTCGACGCCTCGGCGTCGGAGCGGGACATCCCGCCCGCACCCGGTGTGAAGGCCATGGACCGGCTCGATGTCAGGTAAGTCACCTTCGGAGGCTGTCTGGAAGAGGGCACGAAGGGGTGGCTCGCACGGATGCTTCTCCGCAACGGCAAGGGCGGGGAATTCCAGGACTTCACTGCGATCGAGGAGTGGGCGGCGCGCGTCGCGACCGAGCTCGTGGGCACGGCGGGGAAGAAGGACTGACGGAGCGAGGCGGCGGGCGGGATACCCGTCGCCTCGCGGTGTTCGCCCGTGTTCGCCGTGCAGCAGGTTCGCCACCTCATGGCGCCAGCGAGAAGTAGTTCTCCTCCTCCTGCGTGAAGTGCAGGCGCAGGACGCTGTAGAGCCCGTACAGGCAGGCCCGCAGGTCGTCGAGGTTCTCCGGGCGCAGGCGTCCTTCGGCGTCGGTGAGGGTGAGGTGGGTGGCGATGCGTCCGGCGAGGCGGTCGATCTCGGCGTGGGCCCTGCTCATCGTGGCTGTGGTCTCGGGTCCGCCGAGGGAGTCGGCGAGCGCGGGATAGAGCTGGTATTCCTCGGCGTGCTCGTGCGGCAGCAGCCGGTCGGTCAGCAGTCGGTGCACGTGCTCGACGGCCGCCCTCGCCTGTTCCTCCGACGCGCCGGAGAGCCGGTCGGCGGCTGTCCGAACGGCTTCCACCACCTCGCGGAGGTCGTCGTGCTCGGCCGCCAACCGGTGGACGAGGTCCTCCGCGGTGGGCGTGAGCACCGGCCGGGTAGTGCGGTCGGTAAGCAGGGCGCGCAGGGCGTTGAGGATGACGACCACGTCGATGCCTTCCTGGAGCAGGGCTCCGGCCGCCGGAGGCAGCAGCCCGAACGCCGCCGCCACCATCGCGGCGAGGGACATCACCATGCCGCCCAGCGCGCTCTGGACGGCGATGTGCCGGGATCGTACGGCGATGCCCATCGCGTCGGCCAGGCGGTCCACGCGGTCCGTGGTGAGCACGATGTCGGCGGCCTCCGAGGAAGCGGTCGAGCCGCGGGCGCCCATGGCGACGCCGATGTCGGCGGCGGCGAGCGCCGGTGCGTCGTTTACGCCGTCGCCGATCATGACGGTGACGGCGTGGGCGCGTTCGGCACGCACCGCCGCGACCTTGTCGGCGGGGCTCTGCCCGGTTTCCACGGCGTCGAGGCCGAGGACGGAGGCGACCTCGCGGGCGGGTTCGGCGCGGTCCCCGGTGACCATCAGGAGGCGCCGGATGCCGGCCGAGCGCAGGCGCCGCAGTGTCCTGGGGGCGTCCGGGCGCAACGGGGCGCGCAGCAGGACAGCTCCTGTGACCGTGCCGTCGGCTGTCACCCACACGACGGACGCGCCGTCCAGGACCGCCCGGTTGTCGACCGCGCGGACCCACGACGGGCTGTCCGGTCCGACCCGTATCCGGCCGACCGAGAGCCGGTGGCACTCCACGGTTCCCGTGGCGCCTCGTCCCGGCTGCTCGCACACGTCCGTCGGCAGGGACAGCTCCAGACCGCGCCGGTGGGCTTCGTCGACGAGGGCCTGAGCCAGGACGTGCGGGGAGAGCTGGTCGAGGGAGGCAGCCTGCCGCAGTACCTCCGCCGTCTCGTGGCCCGGAGCGGCGGTCACGTCGACGACGCGCGGGCGGCCCGTCGTGAGCGTGCCCGTCTTGTCCAGGACGAGGGTGCGTGCCCGGCCCAATGTCTCCAGGGCGCCGCCGTCCCGGATCACCACGCCGAGGCGGGCCGCCCGCGAGAGCCCGGAGACGATCGCCACCGGAGCGGCGAGCAGCAGTGGGCAGGGCGTGGCGACCACCAGGACGGCGACGGCCGACGTGGCCGACCCGCCGATCAGCCAGGCGAGCCCCGCCACGACCAGCGACAGGGGTACGAACCAGGCGGCGTACCGGTCAGCGAGACGCACCACAGGGGCGGTCTCGGCACCGGCCTGCCGGGCGAGCCGGACGATCTCCGCGTACGCGCTGTCCTCCTCGGTGGCCGTGGCCCGCAACTCGAAGGCGCCGCCCGTGTTGACGGCACCACTGCGCACCAGCTCGCCACGAACGTGTTCGACGGGGAGCGACTCCCCGGTGAGCACCGATTCGTCCAGGAGAGCCGTATCCATGCTGACCCGGCCGTTCACCGGGACCACCTCACCCGGCCCGACCAACAGCAGGTCGTCCACGGAGATCTCGGCCAGGGGTACTGTGCGCACCTCGGACCCGGTGCGTCGGCGGGCCGACCGCGGCGCGTGCCGCAGGAGTGCGCTCAGGTCGCGCGAGGCCCGGCGCTGTGCGGCCGCCTCCAGTGCCCGGCCGGTGGCCAGCATCAGGGCGATCAGGGATCCGGCCAGGTACTCCCGTACAGCGAGAGTGCCGACCAGAGCCATCACGGCGATCACGTCGACGCCCGCGTGCCCGCGGTGCAGAGCGTGCAGAATCCAGACCACCGCCGGCACCACGGCCGCCACCGTCCCCGCGGCCCAGCACAGGTCCGCCGCACTAGGGGCATCCGCCAGCCAGGCCACTGAACCGGCGGCGAGTGCCACTGCGGTCACCAGGAACAGCAGGGAGTCCGCCATGCTCCGCACGAGACGCGCACTCATCCTGCCTCCTGGCCTCACCCGAAGCCGGTCCGCCTTACGGCCGCCGTGCCGACGAAGGGCCCGTAGGCCCAGCATGCACGCACGCATGGGGCACAGCACTGGGGCCGCACAGACCAGAGCGGGGGACGGTCGGCCCCTGTCCGGGGGTCCTGCGGGGCACGGACGCTGGAGGCAGATGGTTCACGAAGGGCGGAACACCATGTCCGTGTCGTACGAGAGTCCCAGTCACGCGGCCCTCCACCTCGCCCGCGCCGCCGCCTTTGCGCCCTCTTTGCACAACACCCAGCCCTGGCTGTTCCTCGCCGATGACGAGGACTTCGGATTCGAGGTCCACACCGACGCCGAGCGACGGCTGCCTCTGACCGATCCGGGCGGTCGGGAGATGCTGATCAGTTGCGGGGCCGCGCTGTTCAACACCCGTGTCGCTGTGCGGCATCTCGGCTTCCGGCCCGCCGTGTCCCTGCTTCCCGAACCCGGGAACCCGGCCTTCCTGGCCCGCGTCGGCTGGGGAGCGTACCTTCCGGCCACGCGCGAGGTGATGCTGATGGAAAACGCCATGGCCCACCGGCACACGCACCGCGGGCAGTTCGAGGCCGAGCCCGTGCCGCAGTCGCTTATCGACGAGCTGAGCGACCACGCCATGGCCGAGGGCGCCCGGCTGCACATCGTCGACCATCCGGAGCAGCTGAGACTGCTCGCGGAGACGGTGCGGGTGGCGGAGACCGTGCACCGTGCCGATGCCGGTCATGTAGCGGAGGTGACCGGCTTCTCGGGGCCCGCCCGGCGGTCGTGGTTGGAACGGGTGCCGGCCGAGGCGTGGCGCCGCGACCCGGTCCGCGCGCTCCTCGCCGGACGCGACTATACGGGCCTCGCAGGAGAGTGTGACTCCCGTCCTCGGCGCTGGAGTCCGAGGACAGGCACCGTCGCCGTACTGACGACTGCGCACGACACCCGGCTGGACTGGCTGCGGGCCGGCCAGGCGCTCCAGCGGGTGCTGCTGTACGCGGCGGCCCATCGCGTCATGGCGGCTTTCCATACCCAGCCCCTCGAACTGCCCGAGCTGCGCGCGGAGTTGCAGGCGAGGCTCACCGGAGACCACTTCCCGCAGATGATCCTGCGCCTCGGCCACCCCACGCACACCTGGACCACACCGCGTCGCCCGCCCGCAGCAGTGCTCCTCAGGACCCGTTCTGGCAGGGCGGTGACGACCGCGGCCTCGACAGGACGCTGAACGGGGCTCGCGGGATGCGGGAAACGGGTCCGGAGGTCCCCTGGGGGAGCCTGGTCGGCCCACCCGGTCTCCGTGGCCGGGCTGAGAGATTCGAAGCGGAAGGCGTTCAGGCCGACTGTGCCACGGTGAGAGGGGGTGCCGAACGATGGCGCGGACACGTCGCGGGAAGGCGACGAAGGTACGGCTGTGGCGTTGGCGGCGCAATCCTCCCCCACTCTCGGCTTCGCACGAGCGGGAGGGACCCCCCCATGAGCGAGGGGCCCCCACGACGCCGTAGCGATGTCGTTGAAGCCCGGCTGCTGCTCGGGGCCTGGTGCCTCGCGGCGGCCGTCGGCGTTGCCGCGGGCACGGCGACCGCGCACGCTGTGGTGCAGAACCTGGAGAGCCGACGAGCCGAGCGGCACGCGCCCTGGCCGTGCTCATTCAGGACGCTCCTCTTGCCACCTCCGAGGCCGCCGGGGCGGGCGACCAGGTGTGGGCCAAGGTGCGCTGGACGGCGTCGGACGCTTCGACCCGTACGAGCCCTGGCCCGGGTCGACCCTGGAGAGAAGACCGGAGCCAGGACGCAGGTGTGGCTGGACCGGAACGGCAAGCTGGTGCCCGCGCCTGTGTCCAGCTGTGGAGGCCGAGTTTCAGCGTGGCGCTGGGCACGACGACCGCAGTGGGCGCCGGCGCGGCCGTACTGTCCGTCGGATGGATTGTGCGCGGACGCCTGGAGCGGCGGCGCATGCCGGCAGTGGGACAGGGAGTGGGCCTGGTTCGGTGAGCAGTAGGGGGCAGACCGGCTGACGGTCGGACGGATTCCTGCCGCTCGCCCTCGGTCAGAGGGCATCAGAGGGTCAGGGGTGCCTGGTCCCCTTCGCTCGAACAACAGTCAGCAGATCCGCGGTAGTTGCTCACCCAGCGGCATCTCCACGACCCGCCGGGCGCCCACCAGGGTCCGTAGCGTCACCCGCCCACGCGGTCCCTCCGGAAGTACCTCGCCGATCCGCACCGCTTGGGCTCCCTCGGGCACGGATCGCATGATGGCCAGGGCCTCGTCGGCCACGGCGGCGGTGACGAAGGCGACCAGGCACCCCTCGTTGGCCACGACCAGCGGGTCGAGGCCGAGCAGGTCACAGGCGGAGGCCACGGCCTCCGGTACCGGGACCGCGCTCTCGTCGACCTCGACGGCGACGGACGAGTCGCGGGCGATCTCGTTGAGGGACGCGGCGAGCCCGCCCCGGGTGGGGTCCCGCAGGACGTGGACATGCGGGCCGAGCGGCGACATCGCTCGCACGAGGCGGTGCAGTGGCTGGGTGTCGGAGGCGATGTCGCTCTCGAAGCCCAGGCCCTCGCGTGTGCTGAGCACGGTCGTGCCGTGCAGCCCGATCGGCCCGGACAGCAGCACCGCGTCGCCCGGGCGGGCCAGGGCGGCGGACGGGTGCAGCGATCCGGTCCGCTGCCCGATGCCGGTGGTGTTGATGAACAGCTTGTCGGCCGCGCCGCGGCCCACGACCTTGGTGTCCCCGGTCACGACGGGCACGCCGACGGACTGCGCGGCCTTGCCCAACGAGCGGAGTACGGACCGGAGTTCGGGCAGCGGCAGCCCTTCCTCGACGATGAGGGCCACGGACAGGGCGAGCGGCCGCGCGCCGCGCATGGCGAGGTCGTTGACCGTGCCGTGAACGGCGAGTGAACCGATGTCACCGCCGGGGAAGAACAGCGGGCTGACGACGAAGCTGTCCGTACTGACCACCAGGTCGGGGCTCCCCGGCAGCAGCGCGGCGTCCTCCATCGGGCCAGAGCCGCTGTCGAAGGCCGGAAGGATCAACTGGTCGAGCAGTTCCGCGGTCAGGCGGCCGCCGGCGCCGTGGCCCAGCAGGACGACCTCGTCCTCGTGGTTCGGGGTGGGGCATTCGATGGTCATGCCGAGCTCCTCGCAGACGTGCGTCCGGCCGCGTGGAAAGCGGCGCAGGTGCCCTCGGTCGACACCATGGGTGCGCCGAGGGGTTGACGTGGTGTGCAGCGGGTGCCGTACGCCGGGCAGTCGATGGGCAGGCGGGCTCCTGTGAGGACGGCACCCGCGATGCACTCCGGGTCCTCCACCGGTCGTAGTCCGTCCACGTCGAAGCGATGGGCCGCGTCGAACCGCTCGTACTCCTCGATGAGTTCGAGGCCACTGCGGGGCAGCGGACCGATGCCACGCCAGGCCCGGTCGGTGACCCGGAAGACGGTACGCACCGCATCCTGAGCCCGGGTGTTGCCGGACCGGCGCACGGCCCGCGCGTACTGGTTCTCCACCTCGTGGCGGCCCGACTCCAGCTGCCGTACGGCCATGAGGATGCCCTCCAGCAGGTCCAGCGGCTCGAAGCCGGTGACCACGATCGGCACCCGGTACTGGGCGGCGATCGGCTCGTACTCGTGCCAGCCCATCACCGCGCAGACGTGCCCGGCCGCCAGAAAGGCCTGCACCTCGCAGTCGGGGTCGTCGAGCAGCGCGGTCATCGCTGGGGGCACCAGGACGTGGCTGACCAGCATCGAGAAGTTGGTCAGGCCGAGGCGGGCGGCGTGCAGGACGGCCGTCGCGTTGGCGGGTGCCGTCGTCTCGAATCCGACGGCGAGGAAGACCACTTCGCGCTCCGGGTGGTCGGCGGCGATGCGTACGGCGTCCATCGGTGCGTAGACGACGCGTACGTCCGCGCCCCGCGCCCGCTGCGACAGCAGGTCGGTGTCGGTGCCTGGGACGCGCAGCATGTCGCCGAAGCTGGTGAGGATGACGCCGGGGCGGGCCGCGATGTTCATGGCCCGGTCGAGGGTCTCCAGCGGGGTCACGCAGACCGGGCAGCCGGGACCGTGGATCATGCGCATGCCGGAGGGCAGCAGTTCGTCGATGCCCTGGCGCACCAGGGTGTGCGTCTGGCCGCCGCACACCTCCATGATCCGCCAGGGGCGCGTTGCGGTGTCCCGCAGCTCGTCCAGCAGGCGCCGGGCGAGGACGGGGTCGCGGTACTCGTCGAGGTACTTCATCGGTGCGTCAGATCCAGTCGGATGTCGACGACCCCCTCCACTGCCCGCACGGCCCGGGCCACGACGGGGACGAGCGAGCGGTCGGGGAGGGAACCGCCCAGCGTGACCACGCCCTCGGCCACCGACACCGTCAGTGTGGTGGTGAGCGGGAGCTGGTTCAGAACGGTGTGCCGGATCTCCTCGGCGATCTCCTCGTCGGAGCGGAGGAAGACCTTGAGCAGGTCGCCGCGGCTGACCACGCCCTGGAGCAGGCCGACCCCGTCGACGACCGGGAGCCGCTTGACGTGTCGGCGGGCCATGTTGCGGGCGGCCTCGGCCAGCGAGGCGTCCGCGTGCACGGTGACGGCCGGGGTGGTCATCAGTTCGCCCGCGGTCACCGCCGCCGCCTTCGCCCGCTCGGCGGGCTCGCCCGGGTTGACGTCGGTGTCGTCGGCGTCGCGGAACTCCTCCTTGGGCAGCAGATCGGCCTCGGAGACCACGCCGATGACCCGGCCCTCGGCCTCCAGGACCGGCAGTGCGCTGACCTTCCACTGGTCGAACAGCTCGACGATCTCCTTGAAGGGCGCGTCGCGCCCGACCGCGACGACGGTGTGCGTCATCACGTCGCTCACGGTGTACGGGGCTTCAGGCATCGCGGTCTCCAGAGGTGCGGACGACCCTCAGGTCGAGGAAGTGGGTGGAACAAGAGATGCAGGGATCGTGGTTGCGGATGGTCCGCTCGCACAACGAGGTCAACTCGGCGTCGTCCGGGTCCTGTTCAGTGATGGCGTGCTGCGCGACGCGGCGCAGATCGTCCTCGATGGCGCCCTGGTTCTGCGCGGTGGGCGGCACTAGGAGGGCGTCGGTGACAGTGCCGTCGGCGTCGAGGGCATAGCGGTGGTAGAGCAGCCCTCGCGGGGCCTCGGTTGCGCCGTGTCCGACACCGGCGGCGGGTGGCACGTCGGTGTACGGGCGCCCCGGCGGCTCGTACTCCTCGATGATCCGCAGCGCCTCGTCGACGGCGTACACCACCTCGACGGCCCGCACGAGGATGGACCGGAACGGGTTGCGGCACACTGCGCCCTCGCGTGGATCGCCGAGCCCCGCCTCCCGGGCCGCCTCCAGGGCTACCGGGGACAGGTGGCGTCCGCTGATCGCGAACCGGGCGAGGGCCCCGGTGAGGTGGCGGCGCCCGTCGAGCCGCGAATGCAGCGCGTTGGAGTGCGGCACGTGGGTCTCGGTGACGCGGTCCGTGAAGTCCCGCACCGGGAACGAGCCGAGGGTGCCGTCGGAGCGCAGCACGGTCGGGGTGCCGCCCTCGATGGCGTACGTGTCCGGGGCGGCCAGTGCCAGCAGGTCGGCGTCGACACGGGCGTCCGGGAAGTCGAACCCCGCCACCCAGCGCACGGTCTCCCGGGCGTCGTCGAGCGCCTGCTTCAACTCCTCGGCCAGTGGCCGCAGTTCGGCACGGGTCGCAGTCCGGTGGAAGCCTCCGAGTCGTACGTTGACGGGGTGGACGGCCCGTCCGCCGAGCAGCTCCATGAGGGAGTTGCCCGCCTTCTTCAGCCGCAGCCCCCGCTCCACGTCGGCCCGGTGCGTGCGGGCCAGTTCGATGGCGCTGGCGCGTCCCAGGAAGTCCGGGGCGTGCAGCAGGTAGATGTGCAGGGCGTGGCTCTCGATCCACTCTCCGCAGTACAGCAGCCGGCGCAGCTCACGGATCACCGGATCGACCGTCACCCCGCAGGCGTCCTCGATCGCCGAGCACGCGCTCATCTGGTACGCCACCGGGCAGATCCCGCACACGCGGGCCGTGATGTCGGGCGGCTCGGTGTACGCACGGCCGCGCAGGAACGCCTCGAAGAAGCGGGGTGGTTCGTAGATGTCGAGCCGGGCCTCGGTGACCGTGCCGTCGTGGACGTGCAGGCGCAGCGCGCCCTCGCCCTCGACCCGGGAGAGCGAGCCGACGCGCAGGACACGGGATCCGCGGTGGGTCACGTCCTCGCCTCCTTGTCGATCTTGTCGAATGCGGCGGCGTTGAAGGTGCGCAGGAGCCGTTCGACGGCGGCCTCGTCGAGACCGCCCGCCCGTTTCCCACCACCGCTCTTGCCGGAATCGCTACGCGATGCACCTCCGTTGCGCAGCAGCGGAATCAGCGCGGGCAGGTTCACCGAACCCGACGGGCCGAAGCAGCCGAAGCAGCCGCGCCCGTACGCCGGGCACAGTGCCCCGCACCCGGCGTGCGTGACCGGGCCGAGGCAGGGGTCGCCGTGGGCGACGGTGACGCAGACGGTTCCGCGCCGCTTGCACTCGAAGCACACGCTGTGGTTCGGGACGTCGGGCTTGCGGCCGGCGAGGAAGGCGGTGATGACCTCGAGGAGCTGGCGGCGGTCGATGGGGCAGCCGCGCAGTTCGAAGTCGACGTCGACGTGGGCCGAGACGGGGGTGGAGGTGGCCAGGGTGGAGATGTACTCGGGGTGCGCGTAGACCGTGCGGCGGTACTCGTCCACGTCCGCGAAGTTCCGCAGTGCCTGGATGCCTCCGGCGGTGGCGCACGCGCCGATGGTCACCAGGTGGCGGGAGGCGGCCCGGATCGCGCGGACGCGCTCGGCGTCCTCGGTGGTGGTGACCGAGCCTTCGACAAGGGTCAGGTCGTACGGTCCGGGTGCGACCGCGCTGGACGCTTCCAGGAAGTGGGTGATGTCCACCCGGCCCGCCAGGGCGAGGAGTTCGTCCTCGCAGTCCAGCAGGGTGAGCTGGCAGCCGTCGCAGGAGGCCAGTTTGAACACGGCGAGTGTGGGCGCGTTCATCTCACAACTCCCTTACGGACAGCAGGGGTTCGGCGACGTCCCAGCCGGCCACCGGTCCGTCCCGGCACACCAGCAGGGGACCGAGCTGGCAGTGCCCGCAGTGCCCGGTGGCACAGCGCATGTTGCGCTCCAGCGAGACCCGGATCCGCTCCTTGGGCACACCTCGGTCCGCGAGCTCGCGGGCGGTGGCGCGGATCATCGGCTCGGGGCCGCAGACGAAAGCCCAGGTGCCGGCGGGGTCGAAGGGGGCACGCCCCAGCAACTGGGTGACCACTCCGACGTCCCCTCGCCACTCCTTGTCGGGCCAGTCGACCATCACCCCGGTGTACGCCGTCGGCCAGCTCTCGATCTCCTCCCGGGCGATCAGATCACCGGGCGTACGTGCCCCGACGAGCACGCTGACCCGGCCGTACGCCTCCGGTTCGGCCAGCACGCTCAGGATCAGCGGCCGCAACGGAGCGAGCCCGATGCCGCCGGCGACCACCAGCACGTCCCGGCCGCGCGCCCGATCCAGCTCCCAGCTCGTGCCGTAAGGGCCGCGCAGGCCCAGGAGGTCGCCGACGCGGGCCGCGCACAGGCCGTCGGAGACTGCGCCCACGTTGCGGATCGTGTGGGCGAGGCCGCCCGTGGTCTGCACGGAGCTCACCGACAGGGGGATCTCGCCCCGGCCGAAGCAGTGCACCATCGCGAACTGCCCCGGCGCAAAGTCGTCCAGTGCTTCGGCGACCGGTTCGAGCCGCAGCGTGACCGACTCCTCGGTCTCCCGGCGCCGGTCGACCACGAGGTACGGAACCGGTACGGCGGTCATCGCACACCGCCCCTGGTGGAGGTGCCGTACAGGTCGACCAGCCGGGCGCGCGCGGCGTTCAGCCGATGGGACAGCACCCGACCGACCCAGCGGCCGACCGCTCGGCCGAACTCGGCGTCGTCGTCGCACATCAGGCGTACGGCGACGGCGTCGAACTCGTACGCCCGCACCGGCGTCTGCGCCCGGGCGCCCAGCTGCCAGACGTACGGCTCGAACAACCAGGACCAGCCCACGAGATCACCCTCGCCGAGGGTTTCGATGACGGGCGTGGGGTGACCGGGGACGTGCATGTCGAGGGCGACCGTGCCGTCGCGGACGATCCAGAAGCGGTCGGCGTGACCGCCCTCCTCGAACAGCCGGGCGCCCTGGCGGAAGCCGACCTCGCGGGCGACGCGCAGGAGTCGCTCCCGGTGCTCGGGAGGCAGCGCGTGCGGCATGCGCAGGGTGATCGAGGGGGTCATCGCTCCGTCTCCTTCTCCGTCTCGAGTTCGGCGTGCAGTGCGGCGACTTCCTCCGTGATGTCGATGCCGGCCGGGCACCAGGCGATGCACCGCCCACAGCCGACGCAGCCGGACGTGCCGAACTGGTCGTGCCAGGTGGACAGCTTGTGGGTGAGCCACTGCCGGTAGCGGGCACGCCCCGAGGAACGCACCGGGCCCTCGTGCAGATAGGAGAAGTCCAGGTCGAAGCAGGAGTCCCAGCGCTGCCACCGCTCGGTGTGGTCACCGGTGAGGTCGGTGACCTCCTCGGTAGTGGTGCAGAAGCACGTGGGGCACACCATCGTGCAGTTGCCGCAGGTCAGACAACGTGACGCGACGTCGTCCCAGCGCTCGGCCGCCAGGCTTGCGCCCAGCAGCGTGCGCAGGTCGACCGGGGGCAGCGCCCGGCCCATGCGGTCACGTGCCGCGTCCACCGAGGCCCGGGCGGTCGCGTCCGTGACCCTGTCGGCGGCCCGGTGCGGAACCTGCTCCAGCAGCCGGGCACCTTGCTCACTGCCCACTCGGACGAGGAACCGGTGCCCGCCCTCGTCCACCACCTCGGTGAGCGCCAGGTCGTACCCGGCGTCGGCCGCGGGGCCGCCGCCCGTCGACACGCAGAAGCAGGTCGCGCCCGGTTCGGTGCACTCGGCGGCGATGAGCAGCGCCCGCTTCCGGCGCTTGCCGTAGCCTCCGTCCGTGTGCCGCCCGCCGGTCAGGACGCGGTCCTGGACGGCGATGGCCCGCAGGTCGCAGGGGCGCACGCCGAGGAAGGCGTACGAGGGTGCCTCGGGTTCGTCGGCCGTGAAGGACAGGTCGCCCTCGGGTGTCCGGTCGGCGCTCCAGAGGCGCTCCCGCGCGGGGTGCAGGTAGGACTTCCAGGACTGCGGGCCCGCGCTGTGCGCGAAGGCGGCACCGTCCTCGCGGCGGACGAGACGGTAGCGCCCGGCGTCGAGCTCGACACCCCAGCCGTACGGCAGCTCGGCCGCCGAGGCCAGCTCGGCCAGCACGATCGCTCCGTCGCGGACCGTTGGCCCGACGACGGTGTGCCCGTCGGCCACCAGGGCCGCAACCAGGGCGTCGAGCCCGTCACGGTCCAGGACTGCAGGAGCTTCCGGGGCTTCGGTGCCGGTCATCGCGGTCCTCCTCGCCAAGGGGCTGCTCCGTCTCCCTCGCCTTAAGCGTGCAGCCGGGCCACGGCACATGGCAGGGGCCGTTCGGTCCCTCGACGGGCCCGGTCGGGCAAAGGCGAGGGGCGCATGACCGCCCCAGGGCCGAGTTGCCTCACGGCAGCGGCTCGCCCAGCTCGCCCTCGACCGCGCCGGCCATCGCCCGGAGCACGTCGAGTGTCCGCCGCGCCTCTGCCTCGTTCACCTCGGTGATCGCGAAGCCGACGTGCACGATGACGTACGTGCCCACGTCCGCGTCGGGGGTGCAGCTGAGGCAGACCTCGCGCCGTACACCGCCGAAGTCGACGGTGGCCATGCGAAGCCCGGCGTCTTCGTGGACTTCCAGGACCTGTCCCGGGATGCCCAGACACATGAGTGCTCACCTCTCCCCGGCCAGCCGCGCGGCCGCGACCGCCGCCTGGCCGTAGCTGATGCCACCGTCCCCGACCGGGACCTGGCTGCCGACCAGCACGCGCAGGCCCTGTGCGTGCAGCCGTCGCCGTACCTCGGTGAGCAGCAGCCGGTTGACGAAGCAGCCGCCGCCCAGGCACACCGTGCGCGGCGCGCCGTCCTCGACGGCCCGTGCGGCGAGTTCGGCGGTGACGATCGCGAGCGTCAGATGGAAGGCCGCGGCCAGCCGGGACACGGGCTCCCCGCCCAGTCGGCGTTCCAGCAGGTCCGTCAGGGTCGGCGCGGAGTCGTACACCCACAGGCCCTGCGCGCGGACGACGCGGTGGTCGAGTGGTACGGCGTGCTCGCGGCCCGCCGCCGCTTCGAGCAGCACGGCCGCCTCGCCCTCGTAGGTCACCTGGTCGGCAAGGCCGAGCAACGCGGCGACCGTGTCGAAGAGCCGCCCGGCGCTGGACGCCCGCGGGCAGTTGACGTCACGGGCCACCATGGCGCGTACGGCGGCGACCTCGCCGGCGTCGAGCCGGTCCGTGAAGGGCAGGGTCAGCCAGGGGTAGGGGCGCGGACTGCCCAGCTGCTCGCCGCCCAGCAGGTGCCCGAGGGCGGTGCGGGAGGGATGGCGTACCGCCGCGTCGCCGCCGGGCAGGGGCGCGGTCGCGAACCTGCCCACGCGGCGGTAGCCGCTCAGGTCGGCGACGAGGATCTCGCCGCCCCACAGGGTGCCGTCGTCGCCCAGCCCCAGCCCGTCGTACGCGACGCCGAGGAAGCGGCCCCGCACCCCGTGCTCGGCCGCGCAGGCGGCCACATGCGCGTGGTGGTGCTGCACCGGGATTCGGCGCAGCGGCTGCGCCTCGGCCCACTGAGTGGAGAGGTAGCCGGGGTGCAGATCGTGCGCGATCGCCACCGGTTCGATCCCGGTGAGGCGTTTGAGATCGGCGTACGACGTCCGGAACGCGTCGTACGTCGCCACGTCGGCCAGGTCGCCGGTGTGCGGTCCGAGATGCGCCCGCCCGTCGGCGGCCAGCGCGAAGGTGTGCTTGAGATGGGCGCCCGCCCCCGCGATCGGCTCGTGCACGTCGAGCGGCAGCGGGGCCGGCGCCAGGCCGCGCGCCCGGCGGACGGTGATCCGGGTCCGGCCGGCGAACTGCACCACGGAGTCGTCGTAGCGGGCCCGGATCGGCCGGTCGTGGGTGAGGAAGCCGTCGGCGACGGCGGCGAGCGCGCGGCGAGCGTCGGCGTCCTCGACGGCGATGGGCTCGTCGCTGAGGTTGCCGCTGGTGACCACCAGCGGGCGGGCCAGCTCGTCGAGCAACAGGTGGTGCAGGCCGGTGGTGGGCAGGAACAGGCCGACGCGGGACAGCCCGGGATGGACCCCGTCCACAAGAGGCGTCTCACCGCGTGACCGCAGCCGGGCGAGCAGGACGACGGGGCGCGCCGACGACGTCAGGGTCGCGTACTCCGCGCTGCCGATCCGCGCCAGCCGGGCCGCCGTGTCGACGTCCCCCACCATGACGGCGAACGGCTTCGTGGGGCGGTGCTTGCGGCGTCGCAGCTCGGCCACGGCCCGTGGATCACCCGCGTCGCACACCAACTGGTAGCCGCCGAGGCCCTTCAGCGCGACGATTCCGCCCTCGGCGACGGTCTTGACCGCCGCTCGCAGCGCTTCCCCACCGCGCAGTTCGTCCCATGCCAGGCGAGGACCGCAGGCGGGGCAGGCCACGGGCTCGGCGTGGAACCGCCGGTCGCCGGGATCGGCGTATTCGGCCGCGCAGTCGGCGCAGAGCGGGAAGCGCCGCATCGTCGTACGGATCCGGTCGTACGGAAGGTCTTCGATGATCGTGGCGCGCGGCCCGCAGTCGGTGCAGTTGATGAACGGGTAGCGGTGGCGCCGGTCGTGGGGGTTACGCAGCTCGTGCAGGCAGGCGTCGCAGATCGCCGCGTCCGGAGGGATCTCGCGCGGCACCGTGCCCGTGTGACCGGGCGCGCTGTGCCACACATGGAAGCCCGCTGCGGACATCGACTCCTGTGTACCGCGCGTCAGGTGGATCCCGCGTACCCGGGCGAGAATCGGAGCGTCGGCGCGCAGACGCGCCGCGAAGTCCTCAATGACCTCCGGCGGTCCCGCGACCTCGCCCTCCACGTGCCCGTTCACATTGGCCACCCAGCCGTCCAGGCCGAGCGCGGACGCCGTGCGGTACACGAAGGGCCGGAAGCCGACTCCCTGGACGATCCCGTCCACCTGGAAGCGTCGCACGGTCATGGCAGCCTCCGCGCCGGTGCGCCGCGATGGCGCGCGATCTCGTCCTCGACCGAACCGGCGAGCGGTTCGACGACGGCCGCGACAGCGGGGGAGAGCCCGGTGCCGAGCGAACCGTCGGCGCCCTCCGCCGCGTAGACCACCAGCCGGGACGGAAGACGCCCCAGGACACGCGCAAGTTCGACGGCCTCCCCGAGGCCCAGCCCGTGCGAGCTGGTGGTCGGTGGCTGCTCCAGGCGCTCGGCGTCGAGTTCGATGCGGTGCACACGGCCGGGGCGTCCGGGGTGCGCGTGCGCGGCGTCCACGACGACCGCGAGAGCGGCGTCCTCCCACAGGCCGATCAGCCGACCCGGGTCGCCGTCGCAGGTGGCGAGCACCGTGCCGGGCGGCAGCGGCCGGTCCTCGGCCCGCTCCCGCAGCCGGGCCACCACGGCCCAGCCGACGCCGTCGTCGCGCCGGAATTCGTTTCCGACGCCGATGACGGCGATCCGCGTGTGCGTCGTCATGTATCTCACCGTGCGCTGCCACGAGTGCGGTCCACAGGGGCCGAACGACCCATGGCGAGGGCCGATCCTCCCTTTCGGGTCAGGGTCTGGCGGTCCGGTCGGTGCACAGACCCAGGCCGGCTCGCCAGGGCCGCTGTGAGCACGCCCGCGTCGAGCAGGGTGCCGAGGGACAGCCAGGGGCTGAACCACAGGGCCTTGAGGAGCAGGCCGGCGGATGCCGCGATGACCGCTGGGGTCGTTCCGCCGTTGCTGTCCGTCACGGTGGCGGCGCCCGCGCGGCAGAGCACCGTATGCGCAGTACGCGACCTGCCAACTCAACGGTCACCAAGCAAGCCGGGTGACGTCGGCTGCGGTCCGGCAACGCCCTGAAGGGGCCCGGGGCTGTATCGATTTGCGGCTCCGCCGCGTGGGCGCGACCAGCCACGATGGTGCCGCAGAGGGCCGACGGCACATCGTGGCACTTCCAGCGGAGCGCTCAGCGGTAGTGCCGGTGGTCGTCGTGGTCGCCGATGTAGTGCCTCTCGTCGATGACAACCTCCCGCTCACCTGGGCGCCGGACCATGCCCGGCGTGGCCATGAACGTGATCAGCCCGAGGACTCCGGCGGCCATCAGGACGAAGCCGACGACGAACGAGCTGTAGCCGAACACCAGGCACGCGCCCAGCACGGCCGCGCCGATCAGGATGAGCGGAACCATGGCTGCCTCCTGCGCCAGGCCCGGGTTGTCCCGGACGACAGAGCCTCCGAGGCGGACACCACCCGTGTGCCGTCCGCCGGTTTTCTCAGTCGGCTCTTCGCCTCCAGCTTCGGACGTCCGCGTGGGCGCGCCCAGAGGCCGAACGGTTCCCCGAGGAGGGCCGGACGTCCTTCCGCGAGGATTGGCTCGGCTTCCGCAGCTCGGTCGTGAACACGGGTAGCGACGGCACGATGGTGACGGACCACTTGGCGCGCGCCGCGGCAGTCTCCTCTCCATCTTCGGGTTCAAGTGCTGTGACAGCACAGCGGCTCGGTCGCTCCGGGGAGCCGTACGCAGTCGACCGCGCTTCAGGTGGTCGCGCGCAGGGAGAGGGCCCTCCAGGCTCAACCCGCCCCTCAACAGCCTTGAGTTGAGGGCGCCTTGCGCGGGACCGCGAACGGTGGCCCTCGCCCGGCTCCTGGCGGACGAGCCGGGAACAGGGCCCGACCGGGTCCCGTACGGGGCCGATGGGCCCACGCAGGCACGGCTCCCCATACGGGACTTTGGAAATGCCAAAGGACAAGGAGAGAGACAGAGGAGGGAGACAGATGAGCGGCATGATGGAGCGGCTGCCGGGCTGGCCGGCACTGCCCGACCTGTTCGGCTGGGTCGAGTCGGGGTTCCCCGGAGGGCACCTGGTTCCGGGAATGCACGGCATCCGTATCGAAGAGCACCTCGCGGATGAGAAGTACGTGCTGCGGGCCGAACTCCCGGGCATCGACCCCTCCAAGGACGTCGAGATCACCGTCACGGAAAGCGTCCTCACCCTGCGGGCCGAGCGCGGCGAGGAGGCCACGCAGAATCACCGGACCGAATTCCGCTACGGAGTCTTCGCCCGCTCCGTTCGGCTCCCGGCCGGAGCCAAGGGTGACGAAGCGACAGCTGAGTACAAGGACGGTGTCCTGACCATCACGGTCCCGGTGCCGGAGGCGAAGGCGGGCACCAGGAGCATCCCTGTGCGGCACGGCTGAGGGCAGGCTCGTGCCGAGCCGCTGCGAGTGCGCAGCCGGGAGAGCGTGTCGGCTGCGCACACGCCTGTCGATCTCCGTGCGCCGGGATGCGACCGGTGTGCGCGGCGGGATGGAGCGAGAGGCCCTCGGCTTGATGACGCGGCCGCGCCGCGGGGCTGGAGGCATACAGGGGAGGGAGACGGACGACGGCCGTCTCCTGTCTCCGCCACCACCCGCTTCGTAGCGGTCATCGCCGCCGGCGACCGGCTACGGCCGACGCGGTGCGGACGTGCGGGATGCGGAGCGTGGTTGGCACGGACAACCCGTCGGCGCTGCCACACCAGACCTTCCTTCAGTCCGTCGTCCCCGATGCGCCCCTTGAAGACGCGCTCCAGGAGAGGCGGTACGCGCGGTACGAGCGGTGTGCTCACTGCTCCAGCTCGATGCCGATTTCGGGTGTTTCGTGAAGCGTGTTGTGGATGGTGCAGTGGGAAGCGACGGCGAGCATGGCCGCGTGGCGTTGGGGTGAGAGCGCGGGAGGCGGCACGAGGACGAGGCGTATGGAGGCGACGCGGGCGGGGCGGTCGGTGGCCATGGTGAACTCTGTACGGACCCCGAGCCCGGTGCTGTTCAGGCCGTGGCGCTGGAGGTAGCGGCCCGCGTAGAAGGCGACGCAGGTGGCCAGGGACGCGGCGAACAGTTCGACGGGCGTGGGTGCAGTGTCCTTCCCGCCGGCCTCCACAGGCTGGTCGACCAGGAGTTGGTGACCGCGGACGTTCACCGCGTACGCGTCGCCGAAGACGTGGGTGACCTCGAGCCGGTGCACGTCCGCTTCCGGTTCCGTAGGCCGCGGGGTGGTGGCGATCTCCGGTGCTGTGCGGGTCATGGCGGGCCCTCCTTCGTACGTCGACAGCTGCCGGACTCCAGTGGAACGCGAACGGCGCGGGACGGGGAGTGGCCGAACGGGTTGGCGGGAGGGCCGGTCGGCCCGGCGGGGACAGTTCCGGCGGTATACCCCCATGGGTAAGCGGCCAGGGACCATCGGCCCCTGCCCACGCCCCAACTCCCGCACGACAGTGGAGGTATGAGCAAACACATCGTGGTTCTCGGAAGCGGCACCGCCGGCACGCTTACGGCCAACCGGCTGCGGCGGATGTACGACGAGCGCAAGTGCCGGATCACGGTTGTCGACCAAGACGACGACCACGTCTACCAGCCCGGGCTGCTGTTCGTGCCCTTCGGGCTTGCACAGCCCCACGGACTGGTCCGGTCCCGGCCGCGCCAGCTCCATGACGGCATCGACTACCGGAGGGCCCGGATCGACCGGGTGGACCTGGACGCCGACACCGTGCACTTTGCTGTCGGCGGTTGGCTGACCTACGACGTCCTCATCGTGGCGACCGGAGCCACGCTGCTGCCGGAGGAGACCGAAGGGCTGACCGGCCCCGGCTGGGGCGAGAAGGTGTTCACCTTCTACGACCTGCCCGGTGCGATTGACCTGCACCACGCGCTGGAGCACTTCGACGGCGGTCGCGTGGTGGTGAACGTGGCCGATCTTCCCGTCAAATGCCCCGTCGCGCCCCTGGAGTTCGCCTTCCTCGCCGACTGGTACTTCCAGCGGTGCGGTATCCGCGACCGGGTCGAGCTGACGTACGTCACACCGCTGGACGGCGCCTTCACCAAGCCAGTCGCCGCAAGGGCGCTGAGCGGTCTGCTGGCGGACAAGGGCATCAAGCTGGTCACCGAGTTCACGCTCGGCGAGGTCGACGGCACGGGCGGACGGCTGGTGTCGTACGACGAGCGCGAGGTGGCGTTCGACCTGGCCGTCGTCGTGCCGCTGCACGGCGGTGCCGCCTACGTCGGCCGCTCACCGGGCCTGGGTGACGAACTCGGCTTCGTTCCCGTCGACCCGCACACCCTCCAACATCCGGACCGGGCCAACGTGTTCGCCATCGGTGACGCGGCCGGTCTGCCCGCGTCCAAGGCCGGTTCGGTGGCCCACTTCGAGGGCGAGGTGCTGGTGCACAACATCGGCCGCTTCCTCGCCGGGCAGCCGCTGGACGCCTCCTACGACGGACACACCAACTGCTTCGTCGAAACCGGCTTCCACAAGGCCCTGCTCATCGACTTCAACTACGAGACCGAGCCGCTACCCGGGCACTTCCCGGCAGCCGTCGGCCTGCCGCTGCTGAAGGAGTCGCACGCCAACCATCTCGGGAAGCTCGCCTTCGAGTGGCTGTACTGGCACAACCTGCTGCCCGGCCGGGAGCTGCCCGGCATCGGCTCGGCGATGCCCGAGCACGGCAAGAACCACGTCCACGTCTGAGCCGAGGAGAATCGTCATGCCCACTGCTACCTACGACGACACCGCCGTCCCGGTCGACGACGAGGGCTTCTTCACCGAGCCCGACCGGTGGACCGAGGCCATGGCCGGGCAACTGGCCCGCGAGCAGGGGATCGAGGACCTGACCGAGCGGCACTGGACGGTCATTCGCTTCATGCGCTCCGAGTACACCGCCAAGGGCACCGGTCCCACCGTGCGGGTGCTCGGCAAGACCTCCGGCGTGAGCGTCAAGGAGCTCTACCAGCTCTTCCCCAAGGGCCCGGCGAAGACCGCCGCGAAGATCGCCGGAATCCCCAAGCCTCGCGGCTGCATCTGACGTGGCCGCCGCATTCGAAGGAGTACCTGTCATGGCCGCCACCGGCACGATCGAGAAGGTGTCGATCATCGTCTCCAAGGGGTCCATGGAAGGGATCTACCCGGCCCTGATCATGGCCAACGGCGCCCGCGCCGAGGGCATCGACGCCGACCTGTTCTTCACCTTCTTCGGCCTCGACGCCATCACGAAGAAGCGCTGGGAGCACATCAAGCTGGCCACCGTCGGCAACCCCGGCCTGCACCTGCCCACCCTGCTGGGCGGCATGCCGGGCGTCCCGGGCCTGGTCACCCGGTACATGGAACGCAAGATGGAGAAGCTCGACATCCCGCCCGTTCCCGAGTTCATCGAGATGATCTCCGACACCGGTGCAGGTATCTACGCCTGCAAGGCATCGGTGGACCTCTTCGAACTCGACAAGGACGACCTCATCGAGCAGGTCCAGGGCATCATCACGGTCGGCGAGTTCTACGACATCGCCACCGGCGGTCAGATCATCTACACATGAGGGGCGCGTGACGGGCGACGGCCGCCTGAACGCGGTACGCCGCGAGTCGGCGGTGGCCGACAGTCCCGGATGCGGAGTCGCGCGAACCGGGACCGGGGAGTCGCGGAAGCCAGGGCCCGCGCCGCGCGCACGCGTGCCCCCTGCACCGCGGCAGTGGTGAAGGCGAACTCCAGCAGAGGGACACCCTCGCGGCCGCGGGCGCCGGAGCCACCTGGGGCCTGGGCAAGGCGTGGGCACGCCTGCCGTTCGTCAGCCGCAGACTCCGTTGGTCACCTCAACAGGCGGACCAGCGCCCATCCGGTGACGGCAGCGACCGTGCCCGCCATCAGCAACCCGGCGAGTACGCCGATGCCCGCGATCAGCAAGGGAGACTGGCCCGGGTGCCACAACGGCATGGTCACTGTGAAGAAGACGGCCAGTCCGGCCAGCCAGGCTGCCGCGGTGGCCGGAATCCACTTCCAGGCGCCGGTGACGTGCCGGTGCAGCACCCACCACTGCGCGGTGCCCAGGCTGAGCAGCACAAGCACCCCGTCGACGGCTGCCAGGCCGGCCACAGCGGGCGAGAAGCCGACCCGCGGAGCCACGAGTGAGGGCAGCAGCCCCAGCATCCAGGCGAAGCCGGCGGCCGCCCCCGTGGCGGTCACCCAGCGGCGCGGCCGCAGATCGGGCAGCACCTGGGCGAGCACATGGGCCTGAGCCGCGCCCAGCAGTGCTCCCTCTGCCGTCCCCGCTGCCACCAGCATCGGCCAGGCGATCGCAGTGGAGGCGTCGCTGACGATGGCCCCTGCGGCCGCCGGAACGCAGAAGCCCGCAGCCTCGCCCAGCGTCGTCCATCGCCACCACCGCCCCCACAGTCGCAGCCCGGCCGGCGATGACGGTTCGCCGACAGGGCGGCCTGAGGGCTCGGGCTCCGCGCTTGGTACACCGTCGGGCGCCAAGGTGACCACAATCAGGGGATCATCCGTGCTGATCGGAACGTGTGGATGTCGCCGACCATAAGTCCGTTCCGCTGCGATACGGCCGGGATGACCAGCTGGCGTCAGGCGGCCGATGCCTTCGTAGGTCACCCCGTCAACCAGAACACCGACCTGATGGGGCTGGGTGAAGTTCCGCCACCACCGTTTGTGGGCAGAGCGACCCGCGAGCACCACGAGCTTATCGTCTTCGCGCGCGTACCGCACAGGAAGTGTCACAGGGCGCCCGGTACGACGCCCCGGGAAAGCCAGCGCACATAGGCCGGGAGGTGCCACCTGCCACCGCGATCGCAGCAGCGCCAGGACGATGCGGTTCACCCACCCGGTTCGGCGTACCGCTTTGGCTGAGGCAGTCGCCGGTCTGTTCCCTGCAACCATGCCTCAAGAGTCTCTGCGGTTGCGCCGTTCGCCCAGGGCCGTTTGTCCCCGACGGGCGGCCGAACGGTATCGGCCTCAAGGGCAGCCATACGGTCGAGTGGGGTAGGTGCCGGACTTTCTTCGCCACCCAGGCACGAGTCGCCAGCCACGCGGGAGGTGTGATCCGGGCTACCCGGCGGTGACGGCGATCCGCGCCGACGTCGTTCAGTCGGCATCGCAGCTGATTCCGTCGCCGTCGGCGTCGAGACGGTGTGGGTCACCGGGGCCGACCCAGACGGGGCCGGACAGGTCGGAGCAGACCACATCGGGGACACCTGCAGGAGGACCTTCGGGCAAGTCCCGGGCGTGTCAGGGGAGTAGCGGGAGTTTCCGGCGCCCCTTCGCAGGCGGCCCAGAGGCCGGCGCCGGCTTGTGGGCAGTGTCCGCGGCGCGGGAGACTTTGGTGCGGGCGAGGGACTCGTTGACGAAGACGCCCTGCTCGTTGCACACGTACAGCAGGTAGCGGTCATAGCGGTCATAGCGGTCGGTGAGGTCCGCGTCACGTTCGATGCGTGCGGTGCTGCCCGGCGGCAGTGGCGCCGTGGTGCGGGCGGTCGCGTCGTCGGCGAAGCAGCCGCCTTGTTCCGGGGCGTCGATCTCGAGGAGCCGAACGCGGGCCACGGTGCCGTCCGGGACGACTTGGCCGTCGTCGCGCACCTCGATGGTGTCACCGTCGATGACGCGGAGCACCACCGCGCCTGATCGTGGTGTCGGTGTCGTGGGGTCGTCCTGCGGTTCCGTCGGTTGTGGTGAGCTGGTGGGCGGCGGTATCGGAGAGGCCATGCCGGGTGCCGGATCGGAGGTGGACTGCCGGTCTTCCCTCAGGCCCCCAGGCCACCGAGGCCAAGGAGGAGACCGAGAAGGACCAGAACTGCGGTGATCCACGGGTGCTTGAGGCGTCTGGGGCGCTGGGGACGGCGCCGCCAGGGCTGACGACGCTGGGCGTCCGGGGCGGGAGGAGGCGCGGGGCTCATGTCGCCCTGCAGGGGCGCGTGTCTGTGCTCTTCCAGTACGTCACCGTCCCCACCAGACCGCCTGCTACTTCGTTGCGCGCAACGACAGCGGTTGGCACAAAGTCGTCTGGCAAGGTGTGCTGTGGTCAGGCGCCGGAGGGCTCGTCGGCGTCGGTGAGCCGGATGCCGGTGATCAGGTCGGGGTGGATGCGGACCGCGTAGTCCATGGTCTGCTTCACCCAGGGGTGGAGCAGCGCCTGGTAGCGGGCCAGTTCGTGCGGATCGGTCACCAGGTGGGCGTAACCGATGATCACCACGCTCCAGCCGACGTGTGTGTCCGGGTCGATGTCGTCGGCCTCGTACGCGACGACGACGCCCGGGCTGTCGGCCTGACGGGTGTGCGAGGTCAGGGCCGTGCCCTCGTGCGTGCGGATGACGATGTCACCATTGTCCAGGATGTGATTGACGGGGCGGACGGTCGGTAGCGCATGCCGGGTGAAGACGATCCTCCCCAGGGACACGCTGCCCAGCAGCCGCAGGGCTTCGTCGCTGTCGAGCTCGACGCTCTGGCGAGGCCCGGCCGGGACTGCCTGGGCGTTGTCGGTCATGGCGAAGTTCCGTACGGATGGTTCGTTGCTCACTGCTGTGTGTCTCCGGCCGACGCAGGGATGCCGTCACACGGCCTTCCGCCGCGTTCACGGCCCGTGCGCCGGTACGGCATGTACGTCGTCCTTTCGAGACGTGGGCGGCGTCCTGCCCGCGGCACCCGGCTCAAGCGCGGGCTGCGGGCAGGCCCGATCGGATCAGTCAAACAACGCCGGACTCACGCACGCCAGGGCCGAACGGCCCTGGCGTGCGTCCGGTCGGCCCTACGCGCCGGGGGTGTTCACACGGCCGTAGTAGGCGGTGCGCATGATCTCTTGCATGTCGTCGAGCATGGGCATCCGCGGGTTCGCGGGTGCGCACTGGTCCTCGTAGGCATTGACGGCCTGCCTGGGGCAGGGCGTCCTTCGTATGCTTCCGCGAGCTCCGGGGCGACAGTGTGGATGACCGCGCTGTGGCCCTGGCCGTGGAAGGCGACCATGTCGGCGGCCAGGTCGAAGCCCTGGCCGCCGACAACGCGCCGTCGAGGTCACCGCTCCGGGAGCCAGTGATGGGCGATCCGGTGCGAGGGGTGTTGCTCGGGCGGGTGGGTGTCGTCGATGCGGAAGGTGAGGCTTTTCATCACTCCCACGACGCCGTCCACCTTCCAGACCAGCTGGACCACCAGCGGGATGTCGCTGCGGTGCTCCAGACGGCCTTCCAGCGTGGCCACGCCGTCGCGGACGGAGACGATCACGGTGTAGTGCGGCAGGCACATGGCGCGGGTCAGGACCTCGTCGATGATCTCCCGGCGGATCTCCTCGTCGGTGCGCAGGAAGACCCGCATCAGGTCGCGGCGGGTGGCGATGCCGATGAGGCGGTCCTCCTCGTCGACCACGGGCAGCCGTTCGACGTGGTGACGCTCCATCACCCGGGCCGCGTCCGCGACGCGTTGCTCCGGGTGCGCCGTGATCGCGGGCGTCGACATCAGCTGCCCTGCAGTCGTGGCGCGGACTTCGACGGCCCTGGGCCGCGCCCTGCCGCGCAGGGCGGGGAGTCGGAAGCGGCGTCCCGGGGCCCGTTCGGCCTGAGCCGCCTGTCGGCGCATCAGGTCGGTCTCGGAGATCACGCCCACGACCTTGTCGTCGGTGTCCACCACCGGCAGGCCGCTGATCCGATGCTGGTGCAGCAGTCGGGCCACATCTTTGAACGGCGTCTCCCGGCGGGCGCCGATGACCTCGCTGGTCATCACCTCGCCGACCTTGCACGTCTTCATGGCTGTCTCCTCCTCTCCTTCACCGCTTCAAGCAGAGCGCGACAGGTCTGTGGTGCGTACGGCGTCCGCAGGCCCAACCGGACACCGCCGGGTGCCGTGCCGCTTCGGTGTGCGCCGGGGGGCCGAGCGGCCGGTTCGGCCGTTTCCGTCCCTTCGGACTGTCCCGGGTAGCCGGCCCTCCGATGCTCCTTCAGCCTCGCGTGCAACGGATTGAGGGGGCAGGGGCCGACCGGCCCGGACTCCCGGGTCGAACCGTCCTCTCATCGACCGGTGTTGGCAGGATCGACGGGCCAGCCAGACACGCCTCAGACCCGAAGAGCGGGGTGGCCGGCTCACGTGGCTGTGGCACCCGAGGCGGCGGTGAGAGGTGCGGGTGTCAGTCGGCGAACGGTCAGCGCTTCTGCCCTGCTCACGTCCGCCGAGGATGGTGAGACTTCCGGGATGTGCCAGGGCGGGCAGGAAGGCGATCAGATGTCCGTCTCCAACGATGCAGGAGGCCGCAGAGGGGCCGTGGAGCCCGGGGAAAGGGCCCGTCCGGCCCCTGCGCACCGCTCGGTGTTCGTACCAGGCTTGATGACGGACACACGGACACACGGACAGACGCACAACGAGGAGGCACGGGTCATGGATCGACACGTTGTCGCAGGGATCGAAGCTTCCCCCGAGAGCCGCGCTGCCGCGCACTGGGCGGCCCGGGAAGCACTGCGCCGCGGAGCCGCGCTGCGGCTCGTGCACGCCTGGCAGTTGCACGCACGTCCCGCCGCCAACGTGCCCTTGGACATGACCGAGCGAAGCTGGGCACGGCAGATCCTCGCGGAGGCGTTGGACAGCGTCCGCGCCGCGCACCCCGGGCTGCAAGTCGTCGACCAGCAGGTGAAGGGCTCACCGGTCACCGCCCTGCTGGAAGCGGCGGAACGGGCCGAGCTGATGGTGCTCGGGTCCCGGGGGCTCAGCGGTTTCGCAGGCTTCCTGCTCGGCTCGGTGTCCGCGCGGGTCGTCGCCAGGTCGTCGCGCCCCGTGGTTCTGGTCCGCGCGGGTGAGAACGTCGCTGATGAACACTTCCCGGTCCCCGGCGGTGTCTCTCCGGACGAGATCCCCGAGATTCCGTACCGCGATGTCGTCCTCGGCCTCGACACCGGCCAACCCTGCGACGATCTTCTCGAGTTCGCTTTCGAGGCCGCTCAACGCCGTGGCGCAGCGCTGCGCGTGATCCACACCTTCACGGTCCCGCCGGGATACGCCACCGCCGACCGGGTCGTCCCGCCGCCGGGCCCGGAGCTGCTCGCGGAGCACGAACACGCCGTGGTCGCGACGCTGCGTCCGTGGTGCGAGAAGTTCCCCGAAGTTGCCGTCACCGAGACCGTCGTCGAGGGCCGGGCGGCCACCGAACTGACCCGCGCCGCTACCGGAGCTGCCCTTGTCGTCGTGGGACGCCGGTTGCGGGACATCCGTCTCGGCGGTCATGCCGGACCGGTCACCCACGCGGTGCTGCACCATGCCGGCTGCCCCGTCGCTGTCGTCCCGCACGTCTGAGCCAGTGCCCGAAACCGGAATCCGTCCACCTCGCGGAGGAACCATGGGGTGATACCCCCGTATCCGGTCGCATCCGATGCGAGAGCCGTTGGCGCACGCGACCGGCCCTGGTGGTCCGGTGGATCACCCTCAAACGCCTCGTGTACCACTAACTGCGGCGAAGTCGAGGAACGTCGAGGTGATGTCATGGACATCCTGGTGGGCTACGCGACCGCGCACGGCTCGACGCGCGAGATTGCCGAACGACTGGCCACCAAGCTGGGCGAGGCAGGACTCAAAGCCGAGGCGCGGTCCATGGAGACGGTGGACGACGCCGACGCGTACAACGCGTTCGTCCTGGGCAGCGCCGTCCACGGACAGACCTGGCTGGATCCGGCCAAGGACTTCGTACGTGAAAATCGCGACGTACTGGGCTCCCGCCCGGTATGGATCTTCAGCGTCGGCATGCCAGGCGCGCTGCGCGGACCCTGGAGGCGCATGGCGGACAAGGAGATCCCGGTGATCGCCGAGAGTCTGCCCGGTGACCTGTCGTACCGGGACCATCGGCTGTTCTCCGGTGTCGTCGCACCGGTCCAGCTACCCGTCACCGGACGCATCCTGTTCCGCCTGTTGGGCGGCCGGTTCGGCGATTACCGCGACTGGGACGCCATCGACGCCTGGGCCTCCGGGATCGCCGACGAGCTGGCTCGCGGATGAGAGGCAGGACGGAGACAGACGGACAGGGCCCGCCCAATTGCGCCAGGGCCCTACGCCTGGTCCTCGTCGTCCGTGCGCAGCAACTCGGCGTCCCCACGATCCAGCGGCCGTCCTGGATGCGCTCGTGTGTGCCCCGGCCACGGAGGTGATGGCCGGTGGTGCCGGGCCCATGCCGCCCGCTTCGACGATGCCGGTCCACGTCATGTCCCGGCAGAAGCGGGCCAGCACCTCCATCTCCGGCCCTGCGACGATCGGCTTGGGATCCTGTCAAGGTCGGCGAACATGGCCGTGTCCCCTCACGTGCGGACGGAAGTGCGGTGCCCCGCGACCTTCGACGCCGCTCCCGCCGGATCTGACTGCCTGCGGACGCGACGGCGCAGGAGTCGAGCGGCCAGCGCGTCGAACGATGCGGTGAGGACGCATGTCAATCCGATCGCCGCAACCAGCAGAACGGCGAACCGCTCCCAGCCAACTCCGATACGGATTCCGGCACATGGGCCAACCGGCCCCGGGCGGAGGCCGCGAGTGGTCCCTGTGCCGGGCCGTCCGGCCCGTGACCGTTTCCTCATCGCCGTGCGGCGGACCACGTTCGAGGCTCTCCACACCGACTGGGCGACTCGCCGAGGAGCCGACGAGCGCGCCCCGTCACCGGACGAGCACGCGCTCCCCGGAGCGCGGTACGACGGCGGCCCAGCCCAGGGCCCGGTCGATACGGTCACGCAGCGCGTCGGCCGCGTCGGGCTCGCCGTGTACCAGGTAGGTGGTGTGCGGGGCGGGGGCGCCGCGAAGCCAGTCGATGATCTGGGTGGCGTCGGCGTGGGCCGAGAAGTGCGGTACGTCGGCGACCTGCGCACGCACCGGGACGTACTCACCGAACATCTTGAGCGCTTTGGCCCCGTCGACCAGGTCCCGGGCACGCGTTCCCTGAGCGGCGAAGCCCACCACGACGACGGCGTTGCGCGGGTCGGGCAGCAGACGCTGGAGGTGGTGCAGGACGCGGCCCCCGGTGGCCATGCCCGACGCCGAGACGATGATGGCAGGTCCGCCCGCGCGGCTGATGTCGACGGACTCCTGGATCGATCGCACGGCGAGGAACGGCTCGGGACTCAGCGCGGCCGTGCCCGCCGCCGTCACCTCCGGGCGCAACTCGGGGTCCCGGGTGAGGATGGCGTCCCGGTAGACGTCGAGCGCGGCGAGGGCCATCGGGCTGTCGACGTACACGGGAACGGTTGCCGGGATGAGGCCCGCGCGGCGGAGTTCGGCGAGTTCGTGCAGGACGACCTCGGTGCGGTCGAGGGCGAAGGCCGGGATGACGACGGTTCCGCCGCGCGCGAGGGTACGGGTCAGTACGTCGGCGAAGTGTGTCCGCCCCGCCTCATCTTCGTGGCGACGGTTGCCGTACGTCGATTCCATGAGCAGCACGTCCGCTCCGGAGAACGGCTCCGGAGGGCGCAGCAGCGGATGGCCGGGGCGGCCCAGGTCACCGCTGACGGCCAGCGTGTGTCCGTCCTCGAAGGTCAGCCGGGCCCAGGCCGATCCGAGGATGTGGCCGGCGGGATGCAGCGTGAGCCTGGTTCCGGCGGCGATGTCGGTTGGTGTGCAGGTCGGTATCGGGTCGACGAGTTTGAGGGCGCGGTCAACGTCTGAGTCGTCGTACAGCGGCTGTGCGGGCCGGTGTTTGGACCAACCGTGCTCGTTGGCGTGCCGGGCGGTCTCTGTCTGCAGCTTGGCACTGTCCCGCAGCACGATCTCCATGAGGCGGGCGCTGGACTCCGTCGTCACGATCCGTCCCCGGAAGCCGTGACGGACGAGTCGGGGCAGATATCCGCAGTGGTCGAGGTGGGCGTGGGTGACGACCACCGCCCCGATGTCCGTGGCGTCGCAGGGCAATGCGCGCCAGTTGCGCTTGCGCAGGTCGGCGAGGCCTTGGAAGAGCCCGCAGTCGACGAGTACGCGGGCGTGGTCGCTCTCGACGAGGAACTTGCTGCCGGTGACCGTTCCTACGCCGCCCAGGAACGTGAGCAATGCGGGCCGGGGGTGCGTTTCCGGCCGAACCGTCGGGCTAGGTACCACAGCGGTCATGACGTCGGTCTCCTCGAAGTTGGGGCCGAACGGCCTTGGTGGTTCCCCAGCTTGCGAGGACATGGGTGCCGTGCCATGGGCCGATGGGTCCACGGGCCGGGTCTGGGTGGCCTTTCCTGCTCGGACGGGTATCTCTGGCGGGTTCCCGGCCGTGCCGAAGGGGTCTACAGCGGTCGTGCTTCGTGCCGCACGCCGACAGGGCCGACCGGCCCACGGGCGGGGACGTCGAGGACCTGCCGCGCCGGCAGGCGCCGTTCGAACCTGAGGGTGTAACGCGCAGTCAGGTACAGAGCCCCCGCTCCGTGTCGGATTCTTCGATGCACCGCTGAGGGGTCGTCAGGGAGAGGAAGAATCATGGCGTCCGTCACCTTCCGGGAACAGCAGGTGTTCCTCATGGACGAGCCGCTGTCCAACCTCGACGCGAAGCTGCGGGTCCAGACCCGCGCACAGATCGCCTCGCTGCAACCGCGCCTCGGCACTACCACGGTCTACGTCACCCACGACCAGGTCGAGGCTCTGACCATGGGGGACCGCGTGGCCGTCATGAAGTACGGCGTGCTGCAGCAGGTAGGTACACCAAGTGCCCGTCGCACACCGCAGGGAGGTTTCACAGCCGCGTGAGGGCGATGGACCGGGTCACGCGGCCGGTGAGGGCGATGGACCGGTCACGCGCCGGTGAGGGCGATTGCAATGAGTACGGCGTCGATGCCGCACACGTCGTGGATGGTGCGGCCCGGCGAGCCCAGCGGTTGCGGCCCGTTCGGCCCCGGATCGGACCTGAAAGGCCCAGGCCCGTCGCGTGCGCCGGGAGGAGAGTGATCGGGCAGCGACCTGACGCGTGAGGAGGGCCGCGACGTGAGCGCCTCGGTATCCCGAGAAGACACTTCCAGCCGACCGCACCCGCCGCGGGTGTCCGCGGTCCGCCGTGATCCCGAGGGCTCGTGGCTGACGCGCCTGTACCGGCGCACGGTGCCCGCACGCCTCAGACGGGCCGTCGTGGCCCGTACGACTCCGCGGGCACGCGCCCGCGTCAAGCAGCACTTCGCACGGCTGCCGTCCGCGCGCCTGATGATGGGCCGGGTGCGCGCGGCCTGGCTGGTGCGCCGCCATTCCGGCCTGCTCGCAGAGCCGGACCGGGAGGTGCAGCTGGTGCGCGGCGCGCCCAAAATGGTCCTCGTACACCCTGGTATCTCGCCGCTGACGGCACGCAGCGCCAACGCGGCAGCGGTCCGCGCGGCCTTCGACGAGGCGGGACTCGACTACTTCTGCGTCCGCGGGCTCAGCAACACCGCCGCGGTCGTCGCCCTCGCCGCCCAGGACCGGGCCGCGGCCCACCGCGCTCTGGAGCGGGCCTGCCGTAACCGGCCCGGTTACGTCTGTGCCGTCGACGGCCACTGGCGCGAGCGGCGCACGACCCGGCCGGGGTTTTGCCGCGGCACCTGGCGGCGGCTCGCACGGGCGGACGTACTCCGGGTGACCTGGTACTACGGCGATCCGCGCGGGCAGTTGACGCTCGGCCCCAAGTACGGCTGCGACGTCGAGTTCTGGACGGCGGACGAGGAGACGGGGGACCTGCTGCTGGCGCCACGCCCGAACCGGATGGCCGAGCAGGTACCGCGCACCGACGCCCCGGTGTCGGCCTCCGACTCCCTGTTCACCGCGTTGGCCCCCGCCGACCGCCCGCTGCCCCAGGTGCGCACCCGCAAGGAGTTCGCCCGGCCGGGCTGCGAGGACGTCCGGTTCCCCGTGGACGTCGTGTACACCTGGGTCGACGGACGCGACCCGGAGTGGCTGCGGCGCCGTGCGGCCTGTGTGGGGCAGGCGTACCACGAGGAGGCGGCGAACGCGGCGCGGTACCTCAGCCGCGACGAACTGCGCTACTCACTTCGCTCACTGAGCCAGTACGCCCCCTGGGTGCGCAGGATCTACCTGGTCACCGACGAGCAGGTGCCGCCCTGGCTGGACACCGGCGTGCCCGGTCTGCACGTCATCAGCCACAAGGAGATCTTCAGCGACCCGAGCCTGCTCCCGACGTTCAACTCCCACGCCATCGAGAGCCAGCTACACCACATTGACGGCCTGTCCGAACACTTCCTGTACTTCAACGACGACGTCTTTCTGGGCCGGCCCGTCGTCCCCCAGGACTTCTTCCTCCCCAACGGGCTGACCAAGTTCTTCCCGTCAAAGGTGCTCATCCCGCCGGGTGAACCGACCGCGGAGGACGTGCCGATCGCGGCGGCGGGCAAGAACAACCGCGCCCTCATCGAGGCTGCCTTCGGCACGGTCATCAGCCACAAGATGAAGCACACGCCGCACGCGCTGCGGCGCAGCGTTCTGGACGAGATGGAGGCGAGGTTTCCGGCACAGCACCACGCCACTGCCAGTCATCGCTTCCGCAGCCTCGACGACGTGTCCTTCGTCTCGTCGCTGCACCACTACTACGCCTTCCACACCGCCCGCGCCGTTCCCGCCCACATGCGCTACGCCTACCTCGACGTGGCCCACCCCGCACTCTCCACCCGCCTCGCGGCCTTGCTGGCCCGCCGGGACAGGCAGGCGTTCTGCCTGAACGACACGGTCTCCGCCGAGCAGGAGCTCGACGCCCAGCAAGCCTTGCTGACCGCTTTCCTGGAGGCGTACTTCCCCGTCCCCAGTCCCTACGAGCTCGACCCGGTCCGCCGAATGCGGCAATGACCGGCCGGCGGACAGGCCATGACAGCGGTGTCCGAGCAGGTGCATATGTGTTTCCCCGGCGGATGTCCCCTGACCATGGGCATCCTCGACTCGCCGCCGGCACCGGTATGCGGGCGCCATCAACCACGCCTCAGGGTGGTCACGACGCGGCGGCGCAGTCGGCGTTGAAGGGGCCCACGATCTGGTCGCCCGCGCACTGGTGGGTGTGCGGTAGGGCGTCGGCTGCGGGCTGATGGCGCCGCTGGGGCACGGTGACCGTCCGGCCCGCGCCCGCCTCGAGGCTCAGCTGATAGCGGCCCGCGCAGGCGGACTCGCATACCCCTGCAGGGGGAGAATCCTCAGAGGCAAGTCGTGCGTGGCGGTTCGGGCGGGGGACGTGCCCGCATGGGTACGAATCCCGCGGGCACGCGGCCGACGACCCACGTACGGCCGCTGCCTTGGAGAGGCCGTCCCCCTGGCGCGGTCGCCGTTCCGGCAGGGGACGGTGGAACCCCTCGCGGATGCCGAATTCGGCGCCGTGCCTGATTCAAGGATTACTCGGTGGTAGCAGACACCAGAGAGGCGTCCGGCCCAACTTGGGGGACAGTGAGAGTCTTGCGCTCCATGTTCCGCGGTGTCTGCGCGAGCGGGCCGAGGAAGGCGAGGCCGGCTGCGTGTCACGGTCGGAACGGCGCCCGAGCTCCCGGCCACGCGCCAGGCATCCGGCGCAGGTGACCAGGGAGAGGCACAGGGCTCCTTACCCCTCGCCCACCGGTACCCGCCACACCAGCCGTGCGCCGCCGCCGGGAGGGCTGGCCACCTCCAGCGTGCCGCCCAACTGCTCAGCCCGGTCGGCCATGTTGCGCAGGCCGCTGCGGCGACCCTCGGACGGGATACCGACGCCGTTGTCGGAGACGGTGAGGCGCAGCTCGTCGCCGTCGGTCTCCACTACGATCTCGGCCCGGTCGGAGTGTGCGTGCCGGGCGATGTTGGTCAGGGCCTCGGTGAGGACGGCCATCACGTGGTCGGCGGTCTCACTGGGGACCTGCGTGTCCAGCAACCCATCCATGCGCAGGCTGGGCGCGAAACCCAGCACTGGGGCGGCCTCCCCGGCCGCTCGGACGATCCGGGCTCGCAGGCCCGGTGCCACGGCGTCCTCACGCGAGCGCAGCCCGAAGATCGTCGACCTGATGATCTTGATGGTCTCGTCCAGGTCGTCCACGGCCTGGAGCACCCGCTCCGAGGCCTGCGGGTGCTCGATGAAGCGCCCCGCGCTCTGCAGTGTCATGCCGGTGGCGAACAGCCGCTGGATCGCCAGGTCGTGGAGGTCGCGGGCGATCCGGTCACGGTCCTGCAGGAGCGCGATCTTTTCGGCGTCTCTGCGGTGTTCCGCCAGTTCCATTGCGACCGCGGCTTGGGCGGCGAAGCCCTGCAGCGGCTCGGTCTCCTTCTCGGTGAACACCGTCTGATCCGCCGCGCGGACCAACAGGACCACGCCTCGTACGCCGTCTATGCTGCTGATGGGCACGGCCACGGCCGGGCCGAGGCCGGTGAAGCGTGGCGGACCCGACGAGACCCGCCCCCCGCCTCCGGCCGGGGGCGCCCCGCTCTCGCTGCGCTCGTCGTGGGAGACGTTTGGGCTGGTTATCGGGGCGGCGTCGGAGAAGGCCCGGCCGATCAGGCTGTCGTCGAGGGGCAGGACCAGCCCGCGGTGCGCCTCGGCTCCCTGTCCGATGGCCAGCTCCACCGTGAGCGAGTCCGTGGCCTCCATCGGCACGGCGACCACCGCGAGGGCGGCGCCCGTGATCTCCCTTGCCCGTTCAGCGATCAGCCCGAGCACCTCGCTGCGTTCGCTGCCGGACATCAGGCTGTGGGTGATCTCCGCGCTCGCCTGAAGCCAGCGCTCACGCAGCCGGGACTCCTCGTAGAGTCGGGCGTTGTCGATCGCCACGCCAGCCGCCACGGCCAGGGTCGACAGCACCGACTCGTCGTCTTCATCGAACTGCGCCCCACCCCGTTTCTCGGTCAGATACAGATTGCCGAAGACCTGATCCCGCACCCGGATCGGGACGCCGAGGAAGGTGTTCATCGGCGGGTGGTGAGGCGGGAAGCCGTGCGAGGAAGAATGCTCGGAAATCTTTGGCAACCGCAGCGGCTCAGGGTGCCGGATCAGCTCCCCGAGGATGCCATGGCCCTCGGGGAAGGGACCGATCCGGGCGATGTGCTCCTCCCTGACCCCGACCGTGAGGAATTCCGACAGTCGCTTGCCGCCCGGTCCGATCACGCCCAGGGCGGCGTACTCCGCGTCCACCAGCACGGCTGCTGCCTGCACGATGCTGCGCAGCGCCTGCTCGAGATCCAGCTCGCGGCCGACCGAGAGCACGGCCTCCAGCAGGCTGTGCACGTGGTCACGGGTACCGCGGGCCGCGTCCAGGCGCGCCTGAAGCTCCTCCAGCAACTCGTCCAGCCTCAGCTGGGGCAGCCGTACGCGGGCCTCCCCGCTTCCTATGGGGCTTCCCACCGGCGATCCTCCAGGTCCCCTCGGCATACCCGCCGCCGACCGATCCGGTCACGTGCCACCGTATCGGTCCACGTCAAGCGGCGGTACGGGATCAGGGCAGCGGCTTGGGGGCACGGCGGTCGGCTTCGTGGGAAGCGAGCGAAGCGGGCGGCGGCGCTTTGGTGAGGTCGAGGAGCCGGTTGATGAGGCCTCACTCGTATCGGCGACGGCGTCGCGGGAGACGATCGGGGCGTCGGACCCCCGAGGAATTGCTGCGCTTCAACGGCCCGTCAGCGGTCCCCCGGAACACGGCGCTGACCTGATCCGCTTTCAGGGACCGGTCCAGGCACCAACGTCAGGTCGTCACCTTCAGTGTCTGTCCTGCTTGAGCCGGTCCTGGGCCTGGCTCGCGATGACGGCGGCCTGGATGCGCCGCTCGACACCGAGCTTGGCCAGTAGGCGTCAGATGTGGTTCTTGACGTCTTCTGGGCGAGGTAGAGCCGCTGGCCGATCTGCCGGTTGGTCAGGCCCTCGCCGATCAGCGCGAGAATCTCCCGCCCGCGGTCGGTCAGCCCCGAGACACGTGAGGTTCCTCCTCCTGCTGCGGGCCACCGCGCAGCCGGGCCATCAACTTGGTGGTTGCGCTCGGGTCGAGGAGGGACTGGCCCCGGGCCACCGTTCGGACGGCCTAGACAAGGTCCGAGCCCTGGATCTGCTTGAGCACGCAGCCGGACGCCCCGGCCATGATCGATTCCAGCAGGGCCTCCTCGTCGTCGAACGAGGTCAGCATCAGGCAGGCCAGGTCGGGCATGCGCGAGCGCAGTTCCCTGCACACGGTCACTCCGTCCCCGTCGGGCAGACGCACGTCGAGTACGGCGACCTGTGGACGCAGCGCGGGGACGCGGACGAGGGCCTGCTCGACGATGCCGGCCTCACCGACCACGGTGATGTCCAGCTCGTCGTTCAGCAGGTCGCGCACTCCGCGGCGCACCAACCTCGTGGGCGTCCAGCAAGAAGACCTGGATCCGGGTGCCGGGGTCGTTCCGGTCGCTCTCCGCAGTCCTCTGCTCCTGTCCCGCGTGATCCGCCGACGTCCGCACACGGACGCGGTCGGCTTCCCTGTTCGAGATCTTGCTCGCCTCCGGGCCGAAGGACCAGGGCCGGTCGGCCCAGTCTTCCACGGTCTCCTGTGGCCGACGGCTACCCGTCGCGGTCGGGTCCCGAACCGATGAGACGAACTGCCGTGGTGCGGGGCCGCCGGTCCTTGATGAGGCCGGGCTCTCGCGCTGGCGGTATGGAGTTCCTGTGGTGGCACTGAAACGGAGCTGCGACGCTGAAGATATGAGCGAGCACCGGTCCAGGGCCCGGCGACGTCCCTTCGGCGTGGCGGCCGCTGCGCTGGCGCTGTACGGGGTCTTTCTGCGGCCGCGGGTGCTGACCTGGGGCACGACGCACGACGAAGCTGAACGCGGCTTCCCCGGCGATGACCTCATCCCCGAGGCCGACGGCTCCTCGACCATGGCCACGACCCTGCCGGCGCCGCCCGAGGAAGTCTGGGCCTGGCTGCAGCAGATGGGCTGCAACCGCGGCGGCTGGTACAGCTGGGACCGCCTGGACAACGGCGGACGCCCGAGCGCGCAACGCATCGTCCCGGAGTGGCAGCGCCTGGAGCAGGGGCAGCACCTGGACTCCCTGCCGAGCAGCGACGCCTGGTTCACCGTCGCGGTCCTGGAACCGGAGCGGACACTGGTGCTGCGCTCACAGACCCAGCTCCCGTCGGGGCACCCCTTCGACGAGCGGTACGGCCCGCTGCCCAGGGCGTACATCGACTCGATCTGGGGCTTCCACCTCCGGCCGGAATCCGGCGGAAGGACCCGGCTCATCGTCCGCGCCCGGGCCCACAGCCGCCCGCGGCTCCTCACTCGGCCCATGGATGTGCTGTTCTGGGAACCCGCTCACCTGATCATGCAGACCCGCCAGTTCCACAATCTGCGCACGCGCGTCAGTGCGGAGGCATGAATCCGGGGAGGCCGCCGAGGCACTGCACCCGCGGACCGACCTCGTGCGGATCATCGTGGAACAGGCGATACGCGCGCCGTCCTCGCACAACATGCAGCCTGGCTCGTGGTCAACTCTGCGCGGACAAGACGTACAGCAGCCGCATGGTCTGCGCCTACCTCCGCAGGGCGCGGTATCCGGTACGTGATCACGGATAAGAAGGAGCGCAAGGCCGCCCTTTGCGCCGGGGTTCATAGGCGGGCGGCCCAGACTCTTCGTTCCCTTACGAGCGCCGGGTTGGTGCGTGCGGGACGGCGATCGCCTGTTTGTACAAGTGGTGCGCCCACACCTGCAGGCCGAGACTGGCCTCCACATACGCGCGGGCGGCAGCCACCTCCTCAGTGGCGTGCTCCTTGAGCGCCATGGCGCGGCCGTGACGCTCTTCGACCTGCTCACGGATGATCCCGCAGAGTATCCCGGTCAGTTCGTCCGCGGAGCCGGCATCGAGGGCATGCTCAGCAGCCGGGATTACCGGCCCGACATTGAGACCGGCCGGCTTCAGCCCCGTGAAGGGAGCGCCTTCACCGGCGCGGTGTACGCGGACGACCGTCTCGAAGAACCAGCGGTCGGCCACTTCCTGTGCCTCCCGGCCGAGCGTCCGCGCCTTGGCCGTGAGACTGAACGCTTCACGGACTTCTGGTTCGCCTTCTTCAGGCACGTAGGGCAGGACCTGGTCGATATCCCTTCCTTCCATGGCTTTGCGCGCGGCCGTGACGACGGGACCGTCGAGAGAATCACAGTGCGGTGGCATCGTCGATCACCTCTTTTGCGGCTCATCTCCATCCTCGACCCGCCAGGCGCGAGCGGGAGAGATACGACCCCTCGGGCGGCGAAGGGCGAGGGCCGCCGTAGCAGCCCTCGCCCGGCCCCTGCTCGCGGTGTGAGCGGCCATGTCGGCTAGGCCTTGTGCTCGGTCAGGACGTGGGTCAGTGAGCGTGGCCGTCCTCGGCGTGCCCGGTCTGTTCGTCACCGCCTGCGGGAACGGTGGCGCTCGGAGAAGTCTCAGGTGCTGGCGTCTTGGTACCGGTGTCCTCGCTGTGGCTGTCCTCGGTGTGCGTGTCGCCGCTGGTCGTTTCCTCGCCGTGGCTATGGCCTGCGCCGCCGCCTGGCTCCTTGGCCATGTCGGCGGCGAACCCGCGCAGCCCGATGAAGGCCACACCAGCCGTGAGAAGCTCACCGCGCTGTCCCGGCCGTGGACGGCGCGGGTTCGTTGGGGGCCCTGTTCTTGAGAGCCACGGGCGCGGCACTGCGATGGAACAGTGCAGCGGCGGCCAGAGTGAGGCCGGCCAGCCACGCGACGGCGATCAGCAGGGGGCCTGTCTCGTCGAAGCCGGGGGTGAGGGCGGCGTCGATGAGGACGCGGCCGGAGCCGTAGCCGGGCAGCGCGTGCGCCCAGTCGGGCGGGGCGGAGCGGAGCATGGGGCTCTGCTCGATACCCAGATCCAGAAAGGGGACGAGGAAGGCGATCAGGATGCCGCCGACGCGTCCGAAGAGGGGGCCGAGCAGGACGCCGATGAGGCCGTAGGTGAGTGCGATGAGGACGCTGGCGGCGATGTAGCGGGGCCAGTTGCGGGCGTCGAAGACGGTGGCCGTGACCGAGAGGGAGGCAGCGGTGGTCACCAGCGCGCCCAGGGCGACGATGCTCAGGCGGGAGGCGAGCAGGGCGGTGGGGCGGAAGCCGGCCAGAGACAGGCGCCGGTCGCCGCTGCGGGCGTCCAGGACGGTGAACACGCCGACGAGGGTGGCCAGCGAGCCGATGGCGATGGGGGCCATGGTGCCGCCGTGGATGTCGGGCAGCCACGCCTGCTGGTCGAGCGTGCTGCCGTTCTCGCGCACGGTCAGGGTCGTGTTCTCCTGCGGGGTGGTGGCCACCGCCAGGAGGACGAAGACGACGGGGACGGCGATCAGGAGGGCCCACAGCACCCGGTTGCGTCCGGCCTCGCGCAGGCCCATCCGTACCCCGGCGGCCAGCTGGGCCCGCACCGAGCCGGGCGGGGCACGTCGGCGTGCATGGCGGGTGCGGCTGGTGGCGGTGATGACTGTCCAGGCCGCGGTGAGGGCGGCTGCCGTCCAGGTCAGTGCCCAGCCGAGGTCGCCGAGGCGTCCGCCGTGGCCGGAGGGCAGGTCCACCATCCACAGCGTGACGAAGTGGGTGGGCAGGACGCGGGTGAGGGGCCGGTCGGCGGCGCCGAGGACGGGGCCGAAGAAGACGTCGATGATCCATAGGAACAGCACCAGCACGGTTCCGTTGACCGGGTTGGCGACGAGGGCCCCGATCAGGGGGCCGATCGCCAGGTAGATCACCGCGTACATCACCGTTCCGGCCACGACCCGCCCCGGTGCATCACCCAGTCCCGTGCGCGCGGCGAGCGCCACCAGGGCCGCGGCTGCGGAGAGAAGCGCCAGAGTCAGGCCGGTGGCCATGCGGGCGGCCACGAGCCGGACGGGGGCGAGGCCAGCCAGGACCAGGCGGCGGTCGGCGGCGCGCGCGGCGCGCAGTTGGAAGTACATGGCGATGGCGGCGATGAAACCGGCGGCCCATCCGGCGGTGGCGGTCTGCACCGCGGGGCCGCCCGGTCCGCCCAGCAGCTCTGCGGTGTCGGCCAGGGGGCGGGAGGCCACCACGACGAACACCACCGGCACCAGCACGAGCACGAGCAGGTTCACCGGTGTGCGCACGGCGTCGGTCAGGAAACGCCGGGTGAGCAGCACGGTCATCGTGGCACCGCCCGTCCGTCGCGGAGCTTGATGATGCGGTCGAAGCGTTCCTCGTCGGTGACGAAGTGGCTGATGATCAGCACTGACCGGCCCGCCTGGCGGCGTTGGGCGACCAGGTCCCAGAACTTCAGGTAGGTGTCGAAGTCGAAGCCGGCGTAGGGCTCGTCCAGCAGCAGCACGTCCGGGTCGGCCAGCAGCGCCAGGCCCAGGTTCAGCTTGGACAGGGTGCCGCCGGACAGCCGGTCGGCGCGGGTGGTGGCGTAGCGGTCGAAGCCGAGCTGGGTGTAGATGCGGGCGCGGGAGGCGCGCTCGGCCCGTTCGGTCAGGCCGTAGGCGCGGCCGAACAGTTCGAAGTGTTCGTCGCAGGTGAGGCGTTCGTAGACCACGGGCTCTTGCGGGCAGTAGCCGATCCGCCCGTTGCGGGTGATGGTGCCGGTGTCGGCGGCCAGGTCCCCGACCAGGATCTTCATCAGAGTGCTCTTGCCGGAGCCGTTCTCCCCGACCAGGCCGACCACCTCACCTGCCGCCAGTTCCAGGTCCACGCCGTGCAGCACCGGGGTGCGGCGCCGGGCTGGCCAGATTCCGCGCCGGTACTCCTTGGCGACCCCTGACGCCTGGAGCACCACGTCTGGGGCGGTCGCCGCAGAGGCCGGGGCTACGGCGTCGGAAGCTGTGCCGGCCTGCGGTGGCCTGGCCACATTGCTGGTCATGGTGTCCTCCGAGCCGTATGCCGTGCCCGGCCGGGTGTATCGCGCAGGGTGTCGGCGACGGCCCAGGTCAGGGCGGCGGCGATGGTGGTGGTGCCCCACAGCCCCCAGGCTGCGGCGGACGCGTCGTCGACCAGGAGCGCTGGCAGGGCGAGCACACCGGCGATCAGCAGGGTCAGGGTGGCTTCCGGGGAGGGCCCGCCCTGGCGGTGTACCTGGACGGCGCAGACCGCGACGCTCAGAAGGCCGACGGCGGTCAGGATCCAGGTCAGCGCCGTCATCGCGCTCACCTCCGCGTGGTGGGCTGTTCCGGTCCTCGGACTTCTGTGGGGGCCCGGCTGTGAGGGGTCGGCCGGTGGCGCAGCTTCGGCCAGAACGCTGGTGTCCGTGCCGCGTAGGCGGTCCACTGCTCAGCGAACCGGGCGGCGACCTCGCGTTCTTCGCTGCGGGCCAGCCGCAGATACACGTACACCAGGACCGGGAACATGAGCAGGGTCGGGATGGTGGGCCACTGCAGCAGGAAGCCGATCACGATGAGCAGGAAGCCGTCGTACTGCGGGTGGCGCACCCACGCGTACGGGCCGGTGCTGGCGAGTTCGTCGTGCTGGGCGGCGGTGTGCAGGTGCTTCCAGGCGGTGGCGATCAGCCAGAACCCGGCGCCTATGGCGACGTAGCTGGCCAGGTGGAAGGGGCTGAGGTGCGGGTCGCCCTGCCAGCTGGTCAGGTCGTTCCACAGGTGGCCGCCTGCGTGGGTGTCCTTCAGCAGGGGGAAGCTGGAGCCGAGCCAGCTGCCCAGCAGGTAGACGGTCAGCGGGATGCCGTACATCTCAGTGAACAGCGCGACGAGGAAGGCGCTGTAGGCGCCCATCGCGCGCCAGTCCCGCTTCGACTTGGGGTGGAAGAAGCTGGCCGCGAACACCACGAACAGAAGGGTGTTGAGGACGACCAGCGGCCACAGTCCGTATGCGGCGTCAGCCATGACGTCCTCCCACACGATGGGTCGGGGCGGCAGGGGTGCGGTGCTGCCTGCGGGCGATGCCGCTCATGCGGCGCCGGTAGGCGTCCGCGTCGACGCGGTGGTGGTGAAGGCGAAGGCCCACCAGCCACCGTTCGGCTTCCTCCGGTGCCGCGTGCCGTCCGCGCAGGCGGGCCAGCGGCGAACGGCGCGCCTCGTCGGGGGTGATCAGGCGGGCGATGTCGTAGACGATGCTCGCCAGGATCAGCGCTCCGGCCAGCGAGGCGAGCAGCGCGGCCATGGCGCTCACCCCCTGCCCGAGCCGGGGCGGTCAGGGCCGCCCGGGCCCGGTGTGGTGGTCGTGCTTGTGCAAGGGGTCTCCCCTGCTCGAAGAGCTTGGGGAAGTGTCCTCGTCCCGGTCGTCGCGATGCTGGTCGTGACCGCCGTGCGTGTCCTGGCCGTGCATGCTGCGCATCATGAAGAACATCATCAGCGGGCAGGCCGCGACGAGGGCGAGCCAGACGAGGCTTTCCAGCGACGCGCCGACGATCAGGGCTCCGACCAAGACGATCGCGGCGGCGAGGGCGTACATGCCGTAGTTGCGCTTGTCGTTCATCACAGGCCTCCTTCTGCGGAGGGCCAAGGCCGTAACGGGGTGCGGCCATGTTCAGGATTTGGTGAGAGGGCCGGCGTGCAGGGCGCTCAGGCGGCGCCGGTACACCTCTTCGTTGATCTCCCCGCGGGCGAACCGCTCAGCGAGGATCTGCTGCGGTGTGGGTGCGGCGGGGATGTGGGGGTGGGCGTGTTCGTGGGGCCGGTTGACGGCACGGAAGACCAGAACAAGGGCCGTGATGATCAGCGCCCAGAACAGGACCATGCCGACCGACATCCCGAACCAGCCCCACCCGCTCATACCGTGGGCGTACCAGAACATCATCGCCACTCACCTGCTTCGGCTCGTTTCGGCGGCTGGTGCGGGCCGCGGAGCCCGCCGCTCGGGCGGGCTGCTGCTTACCTCTATTGTTCCCCCGCGCGGACGGTGGTCTCGGGCCGGACGGTCCAGGACCTGTGGGCCGTTCAGCCCCTACTCGGCAGGGGCACTTCGGCGCGGGGTGGGGGACGATGCCCGAGTTCCCGAGTAACGGGTGGCGCTGCGTTCGCGGTGGACTACGCGCGCGTCCGGGCCGAAACGGTGACGATCCACCAAATCGTTGGCAGCATCCGGCGTCACCGTCACAAGGCCCTGGGCGATCAGCAGGATGCCGGTTTCGTCGAAGCCGGGGATGCGTCGGTGGGGACGCGGCCGGCGCCGTTGCCCGGCAGGGCGTGAGCAGGCTGGCTGGTTTGGCGAAAACCGGTTTACGCGTCCGGTGGTGCCGGCTGTGCGAGTACAGGTCCTAGGCGAAAAGCTGGAAGAACGGGGGGAAGGTTCCGAGGACCCCCAGGGCGATAAGTACGAGGCTGATGACGAGGGCACGCACGGTCTCGAACGGCTTGTTGTGCAGTACGGCGTACAGGACGCCCCAAGCCAGCAGCCACACGATCACGGCCAGGACGGTCTTGCCGGACACCAGTCCGGCGTGGCCGAGGGCAGCGCCCCGGGCCGACAGTCCTGCCTCCGACAGCGGCACGTCCAGCGCGTCGGCGGAAAGGAAGCCGCCCAGCGGCCCTCCGACCTGGAGAGCGGCCAGCTCGGCGCCGTCCTTCAGGCCACCTCCCAGCTCGGTGACGATCCGCCGCACCGGCGTGCCCAACTCGACCTCGTAGCAACCAGGCCGGGCGAACCGCTCGGAGAGGCAGACCAGCTTGGTCCCCGTCTCGGCGGGCGTGCCGCGCCGGGCGTACGCCTCGCCGCCATGCCGGACGATCCACGGCACGGCCGCCAGGGTCTCCACGTTGTTGACCACGGTCGGCGCATCCCACAGCCCGCGCTCGGTTGGGTAAGGCGGGCGCGGCCGGGCGCATCCCCGATCGCCCTCCAACCCGCGATCAGCGCGGTCTCTTCACCGGCGACGTAGGAGCCGGCGCCCTCGACGACGTGGAGGTCCAGGGACGTGGCCGTTCCGTGCACCGACGGTCCGAGACAGCCATCGGCGTACGCCTGGCGCACCGCTTTCCGCATCCGGGCCAGAGCGGCCGGGTATTCGGAGCGCACCAGCACGACGCCGCGGCGGGCGCCGCACGCGAAACAGGCCAGGGCCAGCCCCTCCAGCACGCGCCCCGGGTCGGCCTCCATCAGCAGCCTGTCGGCGTACGCACCCGGATCGCCTTCGTCGCCGTTGGCGACGACCACTGTGTCGGGTGCGCGGCCGGCCGCCTCCCATTTCGCTGCGACTCGGAAACCAGCGCCGCCCCGCCCGCGGAGCCCGGATGCCGCTACTTGCCCAAGGACTTCCTGCGGACTGCCGGCCAGAACCGCCCTCGACCACATCTGCCACGCAGGCTCGCCGAAGAGCACACCGCCCAGCAGGACGGGGTCACCCGTGTCGTCGGTGGCCGGGATCTCCGTCGCCGACGGTGGCGCCTGCCCGGCGAGCTGACGGGCGAGGTCCGGACCTGTGCAGGGCACATCGCCGTCGAGCGCGGCGGGTCCTGCGTAGCAATAGCCCAGGCAACGTACGGTTTGCAGAGAGGCGTCCTGGTCCACAGTGACGCAGCCCGCGGACACGCCCAACTCGTGTTCCACCTCGGCGAGGTGCCGTCCGGCCCGCGCGGCGAAGCATGCCGTCGCGACGCAGACTCGGACATGACGGCGGCCCTGCGGGGTGGCGAGGTCCGCGTAGTAAGTGGCCGGTCCGAGCGCGGCGGCAGCGGGAAGTCCGACACGGGCCGCGACAGACGGCGCCCAGCTCCCGGGGCCGTCCGCAGTTCCTGCCCTGGCCTCAACCAGCGACTCGGTCAACCGGTCTCCAGGCCGCCCGCGCCTGTCGGCCAGGGCGCGGAACGCGTCGAAACGGTCGGCAGGACCGACGGGAACCATGCCTTCATCGTCGAGGCATCGGGACGCAGCCGCATCCCGGCACCGGCGCACTCGGTCCGATGGTCGCGGTGACGATCACCTACAACGTCATCGAGGCGGTCGTCGCCATCACAGCCGGCACTCTCGCGTCGTCCGCCACCCTGATGGGCTTCGGCCTGGACTCGGTCATCGAGGTCTCCTCCTCCTCCGCCGCTGCGGTGGCCTGATCCTGCAACGCCGCCCTCGGCTGGCCCTGGGCCGACCCATTGCCGCCCTCGTCATCGCCGCTGTTGCCACCAAGGAAGGTCACGACGCCTGGCAGGGCAAGGGCTGCTGCGCGCCCTCCGCTGCGGCGGTCCCGACCATTGAAACGAAGACGGACGGTGCGTGCGGCTGCCGCCCCAGCTGCAACGGACCGTCCCCAGAGGCCCAGAGGGCCCCGGAGTCGAACGCGCGAGCCGCACGGTGTCCGGAACAGCGCAGTGTCCGGACAGGACGGACCGGCGACGGATCAGGCCTCACGCGCGTCCTCGTCGACGCAGCGCGCGGAGGAGCTTCGGGATGGCGCCTCCGATGACGAGGGCCGCCAAGGGCAGGACGACATCGGACCACGGGTCGCGGATGGGCTTGTAGATGGCGGTGCCGTCGCGGATCTCGATGTATCCCAGGGGCTTGGCACCGGCTCCTCCTCCGCCGCCTCCGCCTTCGCCGGTCTTGGTGGCGCCGACCTCCCGTCCGGCGCCGCCCCCGAAGCCGAAGCCGACCTCGGCGACCGGGATGACGGTGACACCCTCGGCGGTGATGGGCTCGCCGTAGACGGCGGTCACCGAGGCGCGGCCGCCGAGTTTGTCGGCGAGGCGTTCCAGGAGCCTGACGGAGGCGTGGGCGGCCGACAGGTCCGTGTCCGGCAGGCGCGCCGGCATGGCCTCGTGCTGGGGGCCGGTCATGACGCGCCTCCCTGGGGGCGCTCGGCCGTGCCGAGGATGTGGGTGGCGGCCGGGGAGGGCAAGCGGGTCTCGGGGAAAGCGAACTTCTCCACCGAGGTGAGGGTGAACCCGGCGGCGGTGATGGCCGACTGGGTGTCGCGGCCCGTGTGGCAGCCACCCATCAGCAGGGGCCAGACGGTGGCGTCCACGGCGCGCTGCACGCGGCGCATGCCAGGTGAGTCGGCGCGTACGTGCTCGAAGAAGCGGAGCTCTCCGCCGGGTCGTAGGACGCGGTGGAGGTCGGCGAGTGCGGCGTGCGGGTCGGCCACCGAGCACAGGGTCAGACAGACGACGGCCGCGTCGAACGAAGCGTCTGGGACGGGCAGTTGCTCGGCGATCCCGTCAATCACCTCCACGGGCACCGGGGCTGTGCAGACGGCCCGCTCGGCCAGGGCGCGCAGGTTCGGCTCCGGTTCGACGGCCAGCACCCGCTTCACGCCCGGCGGGTAGTGGGGGAAGTTAAGTCCGTTGCCGGCACCGATCTCGATGACCTCGCCGGTGAGGCCGGCCAGCAGGTTGGTGCGGTGCTCGGTGATGCCGGCCTTGTCCAGGGCGGGGCCGGCGACCTTGGCGTAGAAGCGGGCGAAGAGCGGATGGTGCCTGGTCGGCGGGGCGGTCTGTGTGGTCATGGCGGGTCACCGTCCTCCTCGACAGAGTTCCCCTGAGAGCTACTATGCTTGGCGGAGGTACTACATAGTGAAGTCACTTCACGATATGCCCGAGGGGGCCGTTTCCGCCAGCGTCTCACTTGACCGGCTCTTCGAGCTGGCCGAGGTGCTCGGCTCGATGATGGAGCGCGGGGTTGCCGCGCACGGCCTGACCCGGGCGCGGGCCGGCCTGCTGTGGGCGCTGTTCCACGACGGGCCGATGACCCAGCGGGCGCTGGCCGGACAGCTGGGGGTCACCCCGCGCAACGTCACCGGACTGATCGACGCCCTGGAGGCCGACGGACTGGTGGCCCGCACCCCCCACCCCGCCGACCGGCGTGCCACGTTGGTCTCCCTCACTGAATCGGGCCGCGCCCTGACCGCCGGATTGCGCGAGGGGCGGGATGAGCTGGCTGTGGAGCTGTTCGGGGACATGCCCGCCGCGCAGCTGGCCGCGATCTACGACGGACTGGAGACGGTGATCACTCGGCTGCGGACGATCGACCAGGCGAGCCGATAGGCCACCGCGCACAGCCCGCGGTGCGCGGCGGCGTGGAGCCCCCACCGGGCTGGGACTTCTGCCTGGCTACCCACGTCGGCCAGTTCGCCGCGTAGCCGCCCTTCGCCTCTCCGCCACGTCTCCGACGGCCCGGGTGGACGGCTGGCGGGGCGCCGGAGGCTGATGACGGCTGCGCCCGGACTTGCAACCGGTACCCAGGTACAGGTTTACCGTCGGAGATGTCCCCGACCGCACCGGTCGGGGACATCTCCGACGGGAGTGGTCACCATGGCGACCTGGGTACCGCGGTCCTGCACACTGCCCATCATCGAGCAGCCGCTGCGGGTCGCGGAGTTCGACGCGTTGTTCGCCGAGCGGCTGACTGGCTTTTCCCGGCCTGACCGGCTGCGGCTGCAGCTGGTGCTCACCGGCGGGCCGGGCGTGGAGGAGACGGTGCGCGACCTGGTGGCCCGTGAGAGCGGCTGCTGCTCGTTCTTCACCTTCACCGTCAGCCCCGGCCCGGAGTGGATCTGTCTGGATGTCGAGGTGGACGGCGCGTACGAGGGCGTCCTGGACGCCCTGCAGGAGCGGGCTGCGGTGGCCGTCGGCCGGGACCTGCCGTGAGCGCCGTTGGCATGCGCAGCGGTCAGGTCGCGGATGCGGCCGGGGTGAACATCCAGACCTTGCGCTACTACGAGCGACGGGGCCTGCTGGCCGAGCCCGACCGCAGTCCCGGCGGGCACCGCCTCTACGGCGAGGAGGCGGTCACCGTGCTGCGGGTGATCAAGGCGGCCCAGCGCCTGGGGTTCACCCTCGAGGAGGTCGCTGAGCTGCTGGAGGCCGGCCGCCACCGGCATGGCCGCCGTGTCGCGGGACTCCAGGAGCGCGCCGTGGCCAAGCTCGCCGAGGTTGACGCGAAGATCGCCGATCTGTACACCATCCGCGCCGCCCTGCTCAGCGCCGTCGAGGTCGGGTGTGACGACCTGACCGTGTGCGCATCGATGCCCTCCTGCCCTTTGCCGTTCACCGAGCTTGCCGAGGAGAACCGCCATGCCGGCCCGTGCTGCTGACCCCGCCGTGCGGCGCACATCAAGGCGCTGGCGTCGCCGTCGGTGTCTACCGCCTGTGGCGCGACGGCGGCTTCGCCGTCGGCGCCCTCCTCGCCGGGATCCTCGCCGACGCATACGGCATCACCACCGCCATCTGGGCCGTCGCCGCCCTCACCGCCGCCTCCGGCCTGATGGTCGCGGTCCGCATGTACGAAACACACCCCCGCTCATGACGGGCTGTACCTCACGTTCTTCCTGTGACAGCAGGGCGAGGAAATGGACAACGGACAGGCGCCCACCCTGTCCGTAACCTCGGCGATAAGTCCCTGTCCTGGCCCTCGGTCACGAAGCGCTGGGCGTGCCTCGCCGGGTGTCATACCGCGATCATTAGCCGACCGGAGCCTGGCCCCGATCGTCTCTTCTCCGGCTTTGCGAGGTTGAGTGATGCGTCGTCATCCGTGACATGGGCCACCTGTTCCGTAGGAAATGATCTTGATAAGCGCGGGATGACTCCTTCACAAGACCGTCCATATCCCCTGACCAGTCCATTCCGTCGGTTCCCGAAGGGGAGAAGCTGGCGGCGGAACTCGGTGGCCCGTCCCTGTACGCGCACCTGGACGTCAGCACGGCGGACGGCCGGCAGACGGTGGTGGCGGAGACGGAGCGGGAACTGGGCCCGGTCTCGGTGCTGGTCAACAACGCCGGGATCCTCGAGTGGGGGACCATCGAGGAACTCAAGAGCCAACTGGGCACCTCACACGACCTCGTCGATGCTCCCGTCCGCCTCCTGTGGGCCCGGGTGCACCTGACAGCTGACAGGGCAGACATCGAGGCGCTCGTCTGCCTCCAGCGCCGGATACACGACGAGACCCTGAACGAACTGGCCAACCGCCAACGCCAGTACCACGCAGAAGAACTGCACCGAGCCCTGTCCACGTCGCCCACACTGGCGCTCGCCAACTGGCTCATCCACCAACCCCAAGGCCGCCGACTGAAACACCATCGACGCCCTGAGCCAGCTGACACGAGAAATCGCTGCCTACGCCCCGCATACCGCTTGGGTCCAAGTCGCCCACCTGCTCCAGACCTTCCTGCAGGACCTCGACACGCCCGCCCGCATGAACCTCGTCGACAGCCTCGCCCAGATCTTCACCCGCTACGACCAGCCGCAACTTGCCGACCAACTGGGCTCCATCGCAACGGAGATACAGAAGAAGAAAGCAGGGAGTCAGGAGACGGACAACGAGTCACGGCGAAAGCATGTGCAACGAACCCCTGCCGAGGTCGACGAGAGCAGCGGTCGGCGGCTCTGTCGCATCCGACCAATCCCGCCCCGAGAGAAGCATCGCGGGTCAGGCGAGAAGGTCACGAACGAGCAACGGTCCCCGGCTATCACTGAGACACTTGCCCGCTCAGTACGCAGTTGATCAAACTGGTGCCCCACCTGGATGTTGGTGAGACAGGAGGGGATCAGAGACATGCGAGCTGTTCATAACGCATCCCGCGCCGCCCTCGCCCTCGCCCAACTCGGCTTCCAGGTCAAGGAGATGCTCGGCGGCTTCGAGTACTGGGTGTGCGAGGGCTTCGAGTTCGAGACCTGGGAGGGGCACGAGCGGCGTAAGCCCGACGTGTTGACCGCACCGGCCGACGCGGCGGACTGTGGCTGCTGAACGCTCTGCGGCGTATGGGACTCATGGGTGACACCGCCATTTCCGTGTCACCCGGTGCGTGTAGCTTCTCCCGCATGGTGAGTCACGTGGATCAAGGTGCGGTCGAGTGGGTGGAGTCCGGCGGTGGGCCCCTCATAGCGATCCCGGAGGTGGTGCTGCCGTTCTGGACGGGGGCGGACGGCGTCGAGTTGGCGTCCGACTACGACCGGGCCTGTGACGTGGACGGCTACATCGGTCTGCTTCCGGTCGGCAACACCACGGCCCTCGTCCTCGGCGACGATCCCGCCTCGACCGCCTATCTGCCCGAGCACGGCACCTTCGTACGGTGGTGCGCCGCGGAGTCGGAGAGGCAGTTGCTGGCCGGTGTTCCGGCGGCGCTCGACGCGGCGGTGTGGCAGCGGGAGGTCCACTGGGACATCCCGGGAGCCGTGGTCCTGTTCGACGCGGCGTGGCCCGGTAACGACGCCGAGAAGGCGGGGCATCTGCGGATCGCACTGGAAGCCGGGCGGTACACGGTCCGGGCGGCGTATGCGGAGCCCGGGCCCGAGACATGGCTGGGGCTGGTCCAACTGCGGCAGGTCGCTCCGCTGGGTTGAGCGGTGGGGTTCGTTTTGGGTGCGGGTGCGTTGTGGTTGCTCGCGCCCCGCGGCGGAGCCGCTGATGTCACAGCCCCGCGCCCCTCGGTGGTTGTGGGTGCGGGGCCGTGGGCCGGTGCGTCAGCCCGTCGCCAACAGGGCATACGGCTCTTCCGCTTCCACAGGGCGCGGGTGGGCCGAGACAGAACCTACGCGACGGGCATACAACGCACCGGCCCACGTCCCCTCCCGCCGGTGGGAGGCTGCGGGTAGTTGGGGGTGCGGGCCGTGTCCGCGGCCGGCCGCGGAATAATCATGTGCGGGCCAGGCGCTCCCCCAACCATCATGGTCCGCCATGCCCCAACTCCCGCACCCCACCGCCGAATCGCTGCGCCGCGACCCCTTGCCGCTGCGCGGCCGTACCGCCCTCGTCACCGGCGCCAGCAGACGCGGAGGCATCGGCTACGCCGTGGCCCGGCGGCTCGCCGCGTACGGAGCGAGTCTGTATCTGCACCACCATGTGCCGCACGACGCCACCATGCCCTGGGGCGCCGACCGTCCCGAGGCGGTGGCCGAGGGCGTGCGCGAGGCGCTCGGGGACCCGGAGGCGCGGGTGGTCGACGGTCCGGGCGACCTGTCCGACCCGGCCGTGCCCGCCGAACTGGTCGCACGGGCCGCGGACGCGCTCGGCGGACGTATCGACATCCTCGTCGCCAACCACGCGCTGAGCGGCTACGACGGCACCCTCGACGAGATCGACACCGCGATGCTCGACGCCCACTGGGCGGTCGACACCCGCTCGGTGCTGCTGCTCATCCAGGCCTACGCCCGGATGCGGGCCGCTCTCCCGCCGCGCACCCCGGGCGGGCGCGTGGTGATGATGACCTCCGGGCAGGACATCGCGGGCGGCATGCCGGGCGAGATCGCGTACGCCCTCCAGAAGGGCGCCCTCGCCTCGATCACCCGCACCCTGTCAACCGCTCTCGCCGACCTCGCCGTCACCGTGAACGCCGTTAACCCCGGCCCCGTGGACACGGACTACATGACCGGCGACGACTACGCGGCCATCGCCGCGATGTTCCCGGCCGGCCGCTGGGGCATGCCCGACGATCCCGCCCGCCTCATCTCCTGGCTCGCCACGGACGAGGCCGAGTGGATCACCGGACAGGTCGTCGACTCGGTGGGCGGGTTCCGGCAGTGGGAGGCTCGTCCCATGTGATGCCTGCCTGACGCCGACCTGCGTACGTGCTGCCGAGGGAAGACCTCGGCAGCACGTACGCGCCCACCGGCCGTCAGAGCTGGGAGAGCTCGTCCACCAGGTCGTCCAAGCCCAGCGACCCCTGCGACAGCGCCGCCATGTGCCAGGCCTTGGCGTCGAAGGCGTCGCCATGGCGGCGGCGTGCGTTCTCGCGGCCCAACAGCCAGGCACGTTCGCCGAGTTTGTAGCCGATGGCCTGGCCGGGGATGCAGAGATAGCGGGTGAGCTCGCTCTCCACGAAGTCCGCGGGGCGGCTGCTGTGCGCGCCGAAGAACTCCTGGGCCAGCTCGGGCGTCCAGCGTTCGCCCGCGTGGAAGGGCGAGTCCGCCGGAATCTCCAGCTCCAGGTGCATGCCGATGTCGACGATGACGCGGGCCGCGCGCATCATCTGGGCGTCCAGATAGCCGAGCCGCTGCTCGGCGTCGGTGAGGAAGCCGAGCTCGTCCATGAGCCGCTCCGCGTACAGCGCCCAGCCCTCGCAGTTGGCGCTCACGCCGCCCACGGTGGCCTGGTAGCGGGAGAGGTTCCCGGCCACGTGCACCCACTGCGCCAGCTGGAGGTGATGGCCGGGGACGCCCTCGTGGTACCAGGTCGACACCAGGTCGTACACCGGGAAGCGGGTCTGCCCCATCGTCGGCAGCCACGTACAGCCGGGGCGTGAGAAGTCCTCGGACGGTGGCGTGTAGTACGGGGCCGCCGCGCTGCCCGGTGGGGCGATGCGGGACTCCACCTTCCGTACCCGCTCGGCGAGTTCGAAGTGCGTGCCGTCGAGCGCCTCGATCGCCTGGTCCATCAGGCCCTGCAGCCACTCACGGACCTCGTCGACGCCCTCGATGTGCCGGCCGTGCTCATCGAGGTGCGCGAGCGCCACCCACGGTGTCTCGGCGCCGGGCAGCACCTTCTCGGCCTCGGTCTTCATCTCGGCGAGCAGGCGGTGGTACTCGGACCAGCCGTATGCGTACGCCTCGTCGAGGTCCAGATCCGTACCGTTGAAGTAGCGGGACCAGCGCGCGTACCGCTCGCGGCCCACGGTGTTCGGCGAGCCCTCGATCGTGGGCGCGTACACCTCGCGCATCCAGTCGCGCAGTTCGACGACGGCCGCGGTCGCCGAGCGGGCGGCCTCGTCCAGTTCCGTACGCAGGGAGTCGGGACCTGCCGACGCGAAGTCCTCGAACCAGCCGCGGCCCGAACCGTCCGTGTCCGACCACTCGGTGAGCTGGCCGATGAAGGTCGCGGTGGGGCGGGGGCCGGCGTACAGCTTGCGCTCCAGGCCGAGGGCGAGGGATTCGCGGTATCCGGCCAGCGCGGTGGGCACCGCGCGCAGCCGCTGGGCGATCGCGGCCCAGTCCTCGTCCGTCTGGGCCGGAGTCACGGTGAACACCTCGCGCACCGAGTGCGCGACCGTGGCCAGGTTGCCGACAGACCGCAGCCCCTCGTCGGACTCGTGCACGGCGAGTTCGGCGGTCAGCCGCTCGCGCAGCAGACGTCCGCAGCGGCGCTCGATGTCGCTGTCCGCACCCGGCTGCCGCTCCGCCTCGTCGAGCCTCGCGAGCGTCGCCCGCGCCAGCTCGGCGAGCGCCTCCTGACCGGCGGGCGAGGTGTCGGGCAACCTGCTGGAACTCTCCTTCACGCCGAGATACGTACCGGTGACCGGGTCGAGGGCGATGAGGTCGTCGACGTATGCGTCGGCGACCTCGCGGGGCAGCGGGCTCTTCGTCTCTGACATGCGGACATCCTCATACGGGGAGACCATGCGCGTCAGCCGGATATACGGGAGCCGTGCGCGTCAGCCCGGTTCCACGCCGGTCGTGCGCGGGGCGGGCGGCAGCAGTGGTCCGCACTCCCATTGCTGGAAGATCAACCGCGTCTCGACACGGGCCACTTCGCGCCGCGAGGTGAACTCGTCGAGGACCAGCCGCTGCAGATCCGCCATGTCCGCCACCGCGACATGGACGAGATAGTCGTCGGGGCCCGTGAGATGGAAGACGGTACGGGACTCCGGCAGCGCCCGGATCCGCTCCACGAACGGCCCCACCAGCTCCCGCCGATGCGGCCTGACCTGCACGGACAGCAGCGCCTCAAGGCCCCGCCCCAGCTTGGCCGGGTCGAGCCGCAGCTGATGGCCGAGGATGACGCCCGCCCGGCGCAGCCGCGTCACCCGGTCCAGGCAGGTCGAGGGTGCGACGCCGATCTGCGCGGCGAGGTCGCGATAGGTGGCCCGTGCGTCGTTCTGCAACAGCCGCAGAAGATGGAGGTCCACCGGATCGAGTACGACGGATTCGGCCATCGCCCGAACGTAGCACGGGATTTTGCGCCCGTACTCCGGCCACTGTTCAGGCTGCTGGTCATGGACGTATCTGACGACGCGTACGACGTGATGGCTGACGCAACGGACGTGATGGACGATGTGCGGGCCCTGGCCACCGAGGCCGTGCACGCCGGGCGGGACGACCTCGCCCGGCAGGGGCTGCACGCCCCGCCGATCGACCTGTCGACGACCTATCCGTCGTACGACAGTCGCGCCGAGGCCGCCCGGATCGACGCCTTCGCCGCGAACGGCGCCATCCTGGAGGGACCGCCGGTCTACGGCCGGCTCGGCAATCCGACCGTCGCCCGGTTCGAGACGGCCCTTGCCCGGCTGGAAGGCACCGACAGCGCGGTGGCGTTCGCGAGCGGCATGGCCGCGTTGAGTGCCGTACTGCTCGTACGGAACGCGATGGGCCTGCGGCATGTCGTGGCCGTACGTCCCCTCTACGGGTGTAGCGACCACCTGCTGACGGCCGGGCTGCTCGGCACCGAGGTGACCTGGGTCGACCCGGCCGGTATCGCGGACGCGCTGCGGCCGGACACGGGTCTGGTGATGGTCGAGTCGCCGGCCAACCCGACGCTCGCGGAACTCGATCTGCGGGCGATCGCGCACGCCTGCGGGACCGTGCCGTTGCTCGCGGACAACACCTTCGCCACGCCGGTGCTCCAGCGGCCCGCCGGACAGGGGGCGCGACTCGTGCTGCACAGCGCCACCAAGTACCTGGGCGGACACGGTGACGTGATGGCCGGGGTGGTGGCCTGCGACGAGGAGTTCGCCCGTCGCCTGCGCCAGGTCCGGTTCGCCACCGGCGGTGTGCTGCACCCGCTCGCCGGTTACCTGCTGCTCCGCGGCCTGGCCACACTGCCCGTACGCGTCCGTGCGGCGTCCGCGAACGCCGCGGAACTGGCCCGCCGCCTCGCCGCCGACCCGCGCGTCACCCGCGTCCACTATCCCCGGCTCGGCGGCGCCATGATCGCCTTCGAGGTCTCCGGCGACCCCCACCAAGTCATCGCCGGGGTCCGCCTCATCACCCCCGCGGTCAGCCTCGGCAGCGTCGACACACTCATCCAGCACCCCGCCTCGATCAGCCACCGCATCGTCGACGCGGAGGACCGCCGCATGTCTGGGGTGAGCGACCGGTTGCTGCGGCTTTCGGTGGGGCTGGAGGACGTGGAGGATCTGTGGCGCGACTTGGAGCGGGCGATGGGGCGGGGGCGGGGGAGTGGGCCGGCCCGGCGCGCTGCGTCGGGCCGGCCGAACCGTTCGGTGTCCACCGAGGGTTAGTCCGGGCTAGTCCCCTACGGGCTGCTCATGGTCGTACGGCAGTCGTGAACTCACCGGAGTCACGTCCAGCCGCGCCGTGATGACCAGCGTGCCCTCCTCGATCTGGTAGTCGAGGGGAAGGCCGAGGCCCCGCATCGCGGCCACCATGCCCGTGTTCGACGACTGCGTGACGGCGTACACGCTGTCGCAGCCGGCCTCGACGGCCATGGTCACCAGGCGGCCGAGCAACTCGCTGCCGATGCCGCGCCGCTGCCACCCGTCCTCGACGAGCAGCGCGACCTCCGTCTCGTCGCCGTCCCAGAGGAGATGGCCGAGCCCGACCAGGCGACCCGAGGCGGTCTCCACGGCGAGCGTCCGCCCGAAGCGGGGGCTGAGGAGGTGGTTGAGGTAGCGGTCTGCGTCTCCGATCGGCCCGTGGTACCGCAGGCTGAGCGTGCGCGGCGAGCACCGCTCGTGCATGGCCTTCGCGGCATCGATGTCATGGGGGCCGGCGCGGCGCACGGTGATGGCGTTGCCCTGAGGCAGCGTCAGTACGTCCTGCCGGCGCGGCAGGCGCGGACCGAGCTGGGCGTCCAGCTCGACCAGCGCGCGGGCCCGCGCGAACTCGGTGGGCGTGAACGGAAGATACGGCCGCTCCACGGTGATCACTCCGCCTTCGGGGGCGCGCAGCCGCATCAGGGTGTTCTCGGGCGCCCCTTCGGCATGAGCCAGAGCCCCCTCGACGGGCACCTCCATGTCCGTGCCGTCCACGCCCACGGCCCCGGCGGGCAGCGACCGGATGCTGCACCGGCCCAGCAACTGCCGCAAGGCCAGCGGCAGCTCGGCCGAGTCCAGCGCCGTGCGCGTCGCCAGGCCCAGGATGCGTGTGGGCGCGTCCACCAGGTCGTGCGCGTCGGCGCGCTCGATCCAGGTACCGGAACCGCCGGCCTGCGCGACCGCGCGGGTGACCGCGTTCGCGTCCACTTCCGCGGGGGCCCGCAACAGGAACTCGTCAACCGTGCCCTCGGCAAGGGGATGCGTCTGCAGGCTCAGGATGTCGACCCGCCGGCCCGCGAGTGCTGTGCACAGCGCTGCCAGCGAGCCCGGCTCGTCCCGCACGGTGGTCCGCATCCGCCAGAGGACGGCCTCCGCGCTGACGGCCTCCGGCAGGGCAGGGGCCGCCTCGGGGGGCCCGGCCTCCCGCACGTCGGCGGGCGGCCGGGCGCCGGTATGACCCTTCGGAGGGGCGTGATCGTGGGTGCGTCGTTCCCACCAGCTGCGGAACCGCGCCACGAGTCCGCGGCTCCCGTGCTGTTCCGGACGGTCGTTCCTGGTATGTACTGCGTCAGTCATATCTGGAGTCATGCAACCACTGTGCAGGAAGGGTGTTGCGTGATCACGAACGCTTTGTGACTGAGCGATTAAGACACTCTCTGTCCTATTTAGAACTATATTTGATGGCTTACTGCCCGACCTGGCCCGGCTGGAGCACCTTCGTGTACAGCACGGTCCCGTCCTGCTCACGCAGTCGAACCGTCAGCTCTCCGCTGCCGCCGTCGATGTCGACCTCGCCGAAGAACTGGTAACCACCGGCGGGCGAGACATTCGCGACAGTGGGCGCCTTCACAAACACCCGCTCCGGACCGAACGTGTTGTCCAGGGCGTTCGCCGGAAAGGCACCCGCGTTCAGCGGGCCGGAGACGAACTCCCAGAACGGCTCGAAGTCGGTGAACGCGGCCCGCGACGGCTGGTAGTGCTGGGCCGATGTGTAGTGCACGTCCGCCGTCAGCCACACCGTGCCCGTGATCCGCCGGTGCTTGATGAACCGCAGCAGCTCGGCGATCTGCAGCTCGCGTCCGAGCGGCGCGCCCGGGTCGCCCTGGGCCACGGCCTCGATGTTCGGCTTGCCGTCCCCGGTGTCCGGTACGACCAGGCCGAGCGGCATGTCGGAGGCGATCACCTTCCACACCGCGCGCGACCGCGACAGCTCCCGCTTGAGCCACTCCAGTTGCTCGGCGCCGAGGATGCCCTGCGGGTCGGTGGTCTGCGTATCGGGGGAGTTGGCGTTGCGGTACGTCCGCATGTCCAGCACGAACACGTCCAGCAGCGGACCGTGGCGCAGCACCCGGTGCACTCGGCCTTCCTCGGCGCCAGGCCGCAGGGTCGAGATCGGGAAGTACTCGCCGAACGCCTGCCGCGCCCGGGACGCCAGCACGTCGACGTTCTTCTCCGTGTACCGGGTGTCGGTGAGGGTCTCGCCCGGATACCAGTTGTTGGTGACCTCGTGATCGTCCCACTGGACGATCGACGGCACCTGCGCGTTGAACGCCTTGAGGTGCTCGTCCAGCAGGTTGTAGCGGAAGTTGCCGCGGAACTCGGCCAGGGTCTCGGCGACCTTGGACTTCTCCTCGGTGGTGATGTTCCGCCAGGTGCTGCCGTCGGGCAGGGGCACGGTCGCGGATATCGGTCCGTCGGCGTATATGGTGTCGCCGCTGTGGAGGAAGAAGTCCGGGTCGAGCCCGGCCATCGCCTTGAAGATCGTGTAGCCGCCGAAGTCCGGGTTGATGCCCCAGCCCTGGCCCGCCAGGTCGCCGGACCACACGAAGCGCACATCGTCGCGCCGACCCAGGGACGCCGTACGGAAGGTGCCGGTCACCGGCTCGCCGGTGCGGCGCGGGTCATCCGGGTCGGCGAGCAGGACGCGGTAGTGGATCTGCTCGCCGGCAGGCAGTCCGCGCAGCCGGGTGGTGCCGGTGAAGTCCGTGCCGGGGCCCAGGAGCGGGCCGTGCCATCGGTTCGCTTTACGGAACGACTCGGTCGCCGAAGTCTCCACGACCATCCACGCCGGCCGGTCCGAACGCACCCACAGCAGGCCGGAGTGCGCGCTCACGTCGCCGCTCTGCACACCCCACGCGGCCTTCGGCCGCCCCGACAGGGGGAAGGCCGGCGCTGTACCGACGGTGGCCGGCACGGCGAGCGCCGCCGACGCGGCGAGCGAACCCCGGAGAACGCTGCGGCGCGCGGGGAGTGGGCTCGACGGGCTGTCTGACATGGAACGCCTCCTGGGACGGGTTGGACCACTGTGCAGGGCCACAACTACGGGTGCACCACAGCGCGCATCTGAACCACAAGTGAACAACTGCCGCAGCCACTTGGGAACCGGGGCGAAGAAGCGTCCACTAAGCGCCGACGGCCTCAGCCATCAGCCGCACCCCCTCCCTGATACGCGCCGGAGGCACATGCGCGTACCCCAACACCAGCCGCACCACCCCCTGCTCTCCGGCCGGCGTCTGCGCGTAATCGGTCAGAGGGCGTACCGCGACGCCGGCCGCGGCTGCCCGTGCCAGGAAGTGTGACGGCGGCCCGTGCCGGAGGGGCAGCGTGGCGATCGCGTGCAGCCCGGCCGCGATCCCGGACACCCGCGTGCCGGGAAAGTGCTCCTCCAGTGCACTCACAAGGACGTCGCGCCGTTCCTTGTAAGCGCGTTGGCAGCGCCGCAGTTGCCGGTCGTAGTCGCCGCGTTCCATGAAGCGGGCGAGGAGCGCCTGGTCGACGACCGGATTGCCGAGATCCATGGTGCGCTTGCGCTCGACGACCTCCTCGGCCAGCGACGCCGGCACCAGCAGCCAGCCGAGCCGCAGCCCCGGCGCCAGCGACTTGCTGACGGACCCCGTGTACGCGACGTGCTCCGGATCGAGCCCCTGAAGGGCACCGACCGGCGCCCGGTCGTAGCGGAAGTCCCCGTCGTAGTCGTCCTCGACGACGAGCCCGTCCACGGAGTGCGCCCAGTCGAGGAGTTCGGCCCGGCGCCGCGCGGAGTACGCGATTCCCGAGGGGAACTGGTGCGCGGGCGTCGTCACCACCACCCGTACGCCCGACTCCCGCAGCGGCCCGAGGGCCAGCCCCTCGTCGTCCAGCGGCAGCGGTACGGTGCGGACGCCGGCCGAGGTGTACAGCGCGCCGTGCTCGGGGGTTCCGGGGTCCTCGACGCCGACGGCACGCACCCCGCGCGCGTGCAGCACGAATCCGAGCAGCGTCGTCGCCTGCGCCACGCCAGAGACGACCAGCACCCTCTCCGGGTCCGCGACCACGCCCCGGCGCCGGGCCAGCAGCTCCGCGAGGGCCGTACGCAGCCGGGGCAGCCCGCGCGGATCGGGGTAACCCAGCGCGTGGTGCGGCAGTTCGGCCAGCACCCCGCGCTGAGCGGCTGCCCAGGCCGCGCGCGGGAAGAGCGACAGATCCGGGGTGCCGGGCAGGAAGTCGACGCGGGCACCGGGGGAGCGGGGCGCGAGATCACGCGCGCGGGGGTGGGCGGCCCGGACGGCACCGCCCACCCACGTTCCGGCTCCCCGGTCGCTGCGCAGATAGCCCTCCGCGGTCAACTGCTCGTACGCCTCGGTGACCAGCCCACGGGACACCCCGAGATCGGAGGCGAGTTCGCGGCTGGACGGCAGCCGGGTGCCGGGCGCGAGCCGCCCCGAACGGACCGCTTCCCGCAACGCGGCCTGCAAGGAGCGCCCGCGCGCGCGTGCCGGTGCCGAGGCGGCCGGCAGAAGCAGCTCCCAGGCGGCAGCCCAGGCCGATCCGGACGTGCCCGAAGCTGGTCCCGGCGTACCCGGAGGACGATCCGCATTGGTCCCCGATGGCGTCATGAAAGTGGACCTTAAACCGGTCCGGTGGGGTCCATAGCGTCGCCTCCATGAACGCCACCACCCGCGGCTCCCTGCTCGCCGCCCTGGCCGGCCTCCTCGTCGGAGGCTCCTTCACCGCCAACAGCGTCCTCGGCGAATACCCGTACGCAGGCGGCCAGTTCCTGCGCTACGGGCTCGCCTGCCTGCTGCTCCTGGCCTTGGTCGGCCGCGGCGGCACGGCGCCCCTGCGCGGGCTGACCGCACGGCAGTGGATACGGCTGGCACTGGTCGCGGCCGTCGGCATGGTCGGCTTCAACCTCGCCGTGCTCGCCGCCGAACGCACCGCGGAACCGGCGGTCCCGGGAGTCTTCGTGGGCTGCGCCCCGGTGGTGGTGGCCGTACTCATGCCCCTCCTGGACGGCCGTCGGCCCCAACGCCCCGTCCTGTACGGTGCGTTGCTCGTGGCCGTGGGCGCCTTCACCGTCCAGGGCTGGGGACACACCGACGGCGCCGGCATCGCCTTCTCCGTGTGCGCGCTCGTCGGAGAGGTCGGCTTCGCGGTCCTCGCCGCGCCCGTGCTGCGACCGCTCGGGCCACGGCTGCTGGCCGCCACTGTGTGCGGTCTCGCGGCGGTCCAGTCGGCGCTGGCCGGACTGATCGTCGAAGGCCGCGCGTGGCTGCGTACGCCCGACACCACCGAACTCGCCGCGCTGCTGTGGCAGGCGGTGATCGTCACGGTCATCGGGTTCGTCTGCTGGTACATGGGCATGCAGCGCATCGGCGCGGAGCGCGCCACCCTCTTCTCCGGCCTCATCCCCGTCGCCGCCGCCTTCACCGCACCGCTCGTCGGCACGGGCTCCTACGGTCCGGCCCAGGCTGTGGGCAGTGCCCTGGTGGGTGCCGGAGTCGCCGTGGGATCGGGGGCGTTGAGGCGTCGGGCGCGGAGGCCGGCGGCTGCCGTCTCAGCGGCTGCCGTCGAGTATGACGCGGGCGACGAGCGCCGGGTCGTCGTTCATCGGGACGTGCCCGCATCCGGGCAGCCGCACCAGCCGGGCACGCGGGATGACGTACTTGGCGCGGACCCCCTGGCGCCGCATGAGCAGCCGGTCGCGGGTGCCCCACGCCACCGTGACGGGCAGCCCGGGGACGTCGTCGGTGAACTGGACGGCGATGCCGGCCCGGAGCGTCTCGGCGAATCCCGCGGCATGGGCCAGCGCGAGCGTCTCGGCGACGACCGCCTCGGGTGAACGCAGGCCGGGGCGGGCGTAGATGGTGCTGGTCAGCACGGTACGCCCGGCCGCCGTACGCGACAGCCGCTCCACCACCGGCAATGGCATACGGATCGCGGTCTGCCGCATCGCCTGCAGGACCCCGAAGGCGTACCGCCGCTCGACCGGCGACCAGAAGCCCGCGGGCGACAGCGCCGTCACGGACCGGACGAGCTGCTCGCGGCCCAGCTCCAGGGCCAGCAGCCCGCCCAGCGAGTTGCCCGCCACATGCGGCCGCTCGATCTCCAGCGCCTGGCACAGCGCGCCGAGCGCGGCGTTCATCGTCGGCAGATCGTGGGCGAGCCCTTCGGCCAGTGGGGAGGACTCGCCGAAGCCGGGAAGATCCACCGCGATCACATCGCGCTCGACGGCCAGGATGTCGATGACCGGGTCCCAGGCCTGCCGGTGGTGTCCGATCCCGTGCAGCAGCAGAAGCGGCTCGCCACTGCCCACGCGCGTGTACGCGAGGGTCACGGGCAGCGGGCCGAGCGGAGAGGGGACGGAGAAGGTCACGGACTGCGGGCCTGGCGAGAACGAGGAAGGGACGGGGCGACTGACCGGGGCGGACATGGAACTGCTCCTCGTCTGGGGACAGGGCGGACGCGGGCAGGGCTGGTGCGCACACGACCTGCTCCTAGACAGTTTGTCAGCAACTGCTACCTGCCGGTAGTGCCCAGGCGACGCCAACCTGCCGGCCCGGCCATATGCCGCTCAACGTGTCCGGCGTGTGCCCGGGTTGGCTTCCGCGTCGCCTGGACACGTTCCGAGTCGTCGGATGGGATGGTGCCGTGGCTACCGACACCGCGATCGAGGTCTTTGAAGAGCACCGCCCCGTCCTGATGGGCGTCGCCTACCGCATGCTCGGCCGGATGGCCGACGCGGAGGACGTCGTCCAGGAGGCGTGGCTGCGCTGGTCCGGCGCCGACCACGCCGAGGTGCGCGAACCGCGCGCCTACCTCGTACGCATCACCACCCGACTCGCCATCGACCGGCTGCGCCAGATCCAGTCGCGCAACGAGGCCTACGTAGGACCATGGCTGCCCGAGCCGTACGCCACCGACTTCGCCGACACCGTCCCGGACGCGGCGGAGCGGGCCGTGCTCGCCGACTCCGTCTCGCTCGCCGTCCTCGTCGTCCTGGAGTCCCTGTCACCCCTGGAACGCGCGGTGTTCGTCCTCCGCGAGGCCTTCGGATTTCCGTACGCCGACATCGCCACCACCCTCGACCGCAGCGAGCCCGCGGTGCGCCAGCTCGCCGGGCGGGCCCGCAAGCACGTCGACGAGAGGCGCACGCGCTACGAGGTCGACCCCGCGCTGCAACGCGAACTCACCGAACGGTTCATCGCCGCGGCCACCGAGGGCGACCTGGAAGGGCTGCTGACCCTGCTGGCCCCGGACGTACGCCTGGTCGGCGACAGCGGTGGCCGGGCCAAGGCGCCGGTGCGCGCGATCGAGTCGGCCGACAAGGTGAGCCGCTTCGTCATCGGCGCCGCCAAGCACGGCGGTGGCATTCAGGACGCGTCGTTCCGCATCGTGGAACTCAACGGTGGCCCCGCACTGCTCGTCCTGTCCGCGGGCAAGCCCGACAGCGTGTTCCAGCTGGACGTCGCCGACGGCCGGATCCAGTGCGTCTACATCGTGCGCAACCCGGAGAAGCTGCTGTCGCTGGCCGACGTCTGAACGGCATGTGTCCAGGATTGGTCTTGACCAAGGGTGGGGGCCGTCTTATGGTCGCAGGAGTTAGTGCAAGAACCTTTAATAAACAAGGGCGTTGAAAGCCGTCGGGGCACGGCGATTGCGGAGGACACGGTGGGGACCACGCAGTTGGATACGGTGCCGGAGCCCAAGTACTGGCACCTGCGGACCGTACTGAGTGAGGCACTGGACTCCGAGTTCTCGGTGGGCGAGATCCTGCCCAACGAACGTGATCTTGCCGCGCGGTTCGGAGTCGCCAGGGCCACCCTCCGCCAGGCCCTGGAGCAGCTCGAACTCGAAGGCCGGCTCCAGCGCCGCCGCGGTGTCGGCACGACGGTGGCTCCGCCGCGCATGGGCGTGGCCGTGGGCTCCGAGCAGCACGCGTGGCCGGGCGGGACCGGTGACGCGTGGCAGCCCGTGGACTGCACGGTGGCGGTTCCGCCCTCGGCGGTGGCCGACATCCTGGAGACCGCCCCCGAGGAGCAGGTGCACACGGTACGCCGCTCCCGCATGACGCACGGCCAGCCCGTAGCCGCCGAACTGCTCTACGTTCCGGTGTCGTCGGTTCCCGACCTCTCGGCCATCGACGCGCCCTCGGGAGCGGCACGCGCGCGTGCCGTGCTCCGCGAACTCCAGCGCCTGGACCTGGAGGGCCAGGACAGCGCCGTAGAACTCGGCTCGGCCCGCGCGGACGACGCCAAGGAACTCGACCGCCTCCCCGGCGCCCCCGTCCTCGTCGTCACCACCCGCTTCTACGCCGGGGGCCGGACCGCGGCGGCCTCGATCGCCACGTACCGGGCCGACACGTGCCGCTTGACGTTCGGCGACACGGGCGGGGTGGAGATCCACCACGATCCGGAGCGGCGGGCGTCCTGAGGCAATTGCAGCCCCTCCGGGGGGCCTCCCAGCGGTAGCTGGGGAGGCAGGGGCGGCGGGGGCGAAACAACCCCGCCGACACCTCACCGCCGTGCCGTAACCGTGCCCTCCACCGCGAACAACTGCTCCTCCACATGATCGAGAGCGAGCCGCAACGCCCCCATGACCACAGCCGCCTCGCCCAGGACCGAGAGTGCCACCCGAGGCGGCCGCAGACAGTAGCGCGACAGTTCCTTGCGCAGCGGCTCCAGCACGCCATCGATCCCCGCCGCCCAGCCCCCGATCACGACAAGCTCCGGGTCAAGGGCCAGCACCAGCGCCGCCACATCGTGCACCAGCCGCTGAATGAACCGCTCAACGGCCGCCCGAGCCCGCTGATCACCCTCGCGCGCCTGCGCGAAGACCCCCGCGACCGCCTGCTCGTCAAGCGGAAGCAACGGCTTGCCAGTCGTGGACAGCAATGTCTCCGGAGTCGCCTCGCGTCCCAGCAGATGCAGTGCACCGATCTCCCCGGCCGCACCCCCGTACCCCCGGTGCAGCCGCCCGCCGATCAACGACCCCGCCCCCGGACTCAGCCCGGCCAGCACGAACACCATGTCGTCGGACTCCGTGCCCGCCCCCTTCCAGTGCTCGGCGACCGCCGCGGCGTTGGCGTCGTTCTCCACCAGCACCGGACACTTGAAGGAGCGACGCAACCGCTCGCCCAGATGCAGTCCCGTCCACTCAGGCAGAGCCGCGCCCAGCCGTACGGTGCCGTCCGCCTCGATGATGCCGGGCGTACCCACGCCGACGGCCCGCAGGGAACCGCGCGCGACACCCGCCTCGCGCAGCAGCTCGGCGACAGCGGTACGCAGCCGCTCGAGCCGCTCGTCCGCCGACGCCGCCTCGGAAACGTCCTTGGCCGTCGTACCCAGGGCCCGGCCGTCCAGGTCCGCGAGGATCGCGGCCACCCGGTGCGAACCGATTTCAAGCCCCAGCAGATGACCCGCCTCCGCCCGGAACCGGTACCTCCGCGCGGGCCGCCCCTGGCGCCGCGCGGCGCCCTCCTCGGCCGCGGCCTCGACAACGAGGCCGCCCGCGACGAGCCCTTCGACGACACCCTCGACGGTGGGCCTGGACAGGCCGGTCACCCGGGTGATCTCGGTGAGAGTCGCGAAGTCCGTGGCCCGCAGCGCGTGCAGCACCACCGCGGAGTTGATCCTCCGCAGCAGAGAGGGATCCCCGCCGGTCAGCTGCCCCAACGTACGTCCTCCCAGCTCGTGCGCGTGTTGGGCGGATCGTACTCGCCGCGGCCGACCCCGGCGAGTGCCTGCCGCCAGCCGCCTGCCGGGAGTCCCGGATCAACCGGGCGCCACGAACCCCGACTCGTACGCCGCGATCACCGCCTGGGTCCGGTCCCGCGCCCCCAACTTCGCCAGTACGGCGCTGACATGGGACTTCACCGTCTCGGTGCCGACCACCAGCCGCTCGGCGATCTCCGCGTTCGACATCCCGCGGGTCATCAGCCGCAGCACCTCCGCCTCGCGCTCGGTCAGCGAGGCCCGCTCCAGCGTCGCCCGCGCCGCGGGATTCCCGCCGCCGTCCCCGTACTCGGCGGCCAGCTGCCGCACCGACGCCGGGAACAGCAGCGACTCGCCCTCGGCGACCAGCCGCACCGCGTGCACGATCTCCGCCGGCCGCGCCCGCTTCAGCAGGAAACCGTCGGCGCCCGCGCGCAGCGCCTCGTACACGTACTCGTCGTTCTCGAAGGTCGTCACCACGAGGATCTTCGGCGGCCGGTCCACCGTCCGCAGCACAGCGCGCGTGGCCTCGATGCCGTCCATGAGCGGCATACGCACGTCCATGGCGACGACGTCCGGACACAGCTGCCGCACCAGAGGGATCACGGCAGCGCCGTCGGCGGCCTCACCGACCACCTCGATGTCTGGCTGTGCCGACAGCACGGCACGCAGTCCCGCTCGTACGAGGGGTTCGTCGTCGACGAGCAGAACGGTGACCGGCATCCGGCCAGCGTAGATCAGCGCAGCGGCAGCTCGGCGTGCACCTGCCAGTCACCGTCGTCCGGACCGGTCGCCGCGTGGCCGCCGAGCAGCGCGGCCCGCTCCCGTATGCCCCGGAGGCCGCTGCCCCGGCCGGGCCCCGGTATCTCCGCTGTCAGGGGATTGCGCACCTCCAGGGAGAGGGTCCGGTCCTCGACGGCGATACGGACCCGGACGGGCACCGAGCCCGCGTGGCGCAGGACGTTGGTGAGCGACTCCTGGAGGATGCGGTAGCCCTCACGGGACACCGGTCCGGGAACGGCCTCCACGGGACCCGACACCTCGGCGTCCACCTTCGCCCCCGAGGCGCGCGCCGACTCCAACAGGCGGTCGGCGTCCGTGAGCGTCGGGCGGCTGCTCACCGGACGCTCCGACTCACGCAGCACACCAAGCACCCGTTCCAGATCCTCCAGCGCGGCCCGGCCCGTCTCCTCGATGGCGTCCAGCGCCCGGTCGGTGAACGCGGGGTCGTCCGCCGCCCGCGCCGCACCCGCCTGCACCACGGCGATGGTCAGCGCGTGGCCGATCGAGTCGTGCAGCTCTCGCGCGATGCGTGTGCGCTCCAGGAGCTGCTCCGTGCGCTCCTCCAAGGCGGCAAGCCGCTCGGCGGGGGAGGCACCGAGGAGGCGACGCGCGATCGCGGTCATCAGTTCGCCGGAGCCGACCACGACTGCCGCCAGCAGGATCAGCGGCAGGGGCGCGAGCAGCGCGTGCCACCAGTGGTGGCCCGTGATGTGAAGAATCGCACCGTCCCCCGGGGTCTCGCCTCGTGCCGTCAATGCCAGGTTCACGGAGGTGATGGGCAGTTGGACGGTGAGCATCGAGACGAGAGAGCCCAGGAACAGCCGAGCCTCCAGCCACACGATGGTCCGCCCACGGTCGCCCCAGGTGGCGGACGGCGCGACGACGATCTCCATGCTCTTGCTGTCGTGCCGGTGTCCCGTCAGCAGCAGCCTGGCCTGCAGGCCCTCCACGGTTCGCATCGGGGACACGAGCCCGGCGAAGAGGAGCAGCCCGGCCGCGGTGATCCACGCCCACATGCTGTCGAAGATGAAGAGCCACATGGTCGGCCACACGACGGCCATGAACAGATGCAGCCATCGTGTGTAGGTGACCACCCGGGTCAACGGGCGCAGCAAGCGGGCCATTCCGTCATCGTGCCAGCCGACACTGACAGCGGGCCTCCCCCGAGCGAGGGAGACGGTATCCCCGGGCGGGGGAGGCCCGGGCCCCCGCCCGGCGGCCAGTCTTGGGCCATGACCAGCATCGACATCCAAGACCTCACCAAGGAGTACGGCAGCACGCGCGCCGTGGACCGGTTGACCTTCCACGTCGCGCCGGGCCGGGTCACCGGCTTCCTCGGTCCCAACGGCGCCGGGAAGTCCACCACCATGCGGCTCGTACTCGGCCTGGACCGGCCGACGTCCGGCACCGCCACCATCGGCGGCCGCGCCTACGCGACGCTCGACGAGCCGCTGCGCCACGTCGGCGCCCTGCTCGACGCGCAGGCAGCGCACGGCGGGCGCACCGCACGGGACCATCTGCGCGTGCTCGCAGCGAGCAACCGCCTCCCGGAGCGCCGCGCGGACGAGGTCCTGGAAGAAGCGGGGCTCGCCTCGGTCGCCCGCCGCCGCGTCAGAACGTACTCCCTCGGCATGCGTCAGCGCCTGGGCATCGCCGCCGCACTCCTGGGCGACCCGCCGGTGGTCCTGCTCGACGAGCCGTCGAACGGGCTCGACCCCGAAGGCATCATCTGGATCCGGGAGTTGATGCGCCGACTCGCCCGCGAGGGCCGCACCGTGCTCGTCTCCAGCCACCTGATGAACGAGACCGCGTCCTTCGCCGACCACCTCGTCGTCCTGGGCCGCGGACGCCTGCTCGCCGACATGCCGATGCGGGAGTTCATCGACGCGCGCGTGCAGCCACGCGTACGCGTGCGCACCACCGACGGTGCGGCACTTCGGGAGCTCCTGGCCCGGCACGGATACCACGCCGTGGCGGGTGAGGACGAACGGTGGATCGTGCACCACGCGCGCGTGGACGACATCGGCCGCCTCACATCGGGCACGGGAGTGCCCATCCTGGAGCTCGCGGCAGAGGAGGGCACGTTGGAGCAGGCGTACCTCGATCTGACCGCCACGGAGGCCGAGTTCGCCGCCCAGTCCCCGACGCACCCGCAGGAGGCCTGACCATGCCGTTCGCACCCGTACTCCACTCCGAGTGGCTCAAGATCCGTACGCTGCGGTCCCTCCTCGCCGGACTGGCCGCCGTCGTAGTCGTCACCGCGGCCTTCTCCGCGATCGCCGGGCTCGACGCCTCCTCGGACGAGGACTTCGACCCCTTGTTCTCGGCTTTTTTCGGCGTCAGTTTCGGGCAGATCGCGGCCATCACGTTCGGCGCGCAGGCCGTCTCGTCCGAGTTCCAGGGCGGTGCGCTTCGGGTCTCGCTGGCCGCGGCGCCCCATCGGGGGCGGTGGTTCGCGGCGAAGGCGACGGCGGTCGGCGTACCCGCCCTGGCAGTCGGGCTGGTCACCGGGTTCGTGAGCCTTGCCGTGGGCAAAGCAGTCCTCGGCGACCAGGGGAGCGGCCTGAGCTGGGGCGAGGGACTGCGGGGTGTCGTCGGTTGCGGGCTCTACCTCGCGCTGATGGCCCTCTTCGCGGCCGGCCTGACCGCCCTGCTGCGCAGCGGAGTCGCCACCCTGAGCATTCTGATCCCGTTCCTGCTCATCGTGTCGTTCGTCGTCGGGGGAGCGTCCGGCTCAGTCGCCGACTTCCTGCCGGACAAGGCGGGCCAGGTGGTTCTCCACGAGACGTCCGACGGCGCGCTCGGCCCTTGGAGCGGGCTGGCGGTGACCGCGCTGTGGGCCGCGGCCGCGCTGGCGGCGGGGGCGTGGAGCGTACGGCGCAGGGACGCGTGACCAGCGGCGGCTTGTGGCTGACGGGGCGCCAATTGTCAGTGGGGACCGGTTTACTGGACCGCATGCACACTGCCCGGCACATCGCCCTCATCGACGAGCTGTGCTTCCGCCCCTTTCCCACGGAACACGGCCGGTCTCACGTCGTCGAGTTGGAGCGCAGCCACGGGCTGCGGGGTGGTGACCCGGCGGAGCGTGCGGTGACGGTGGGCCAGTACGAGAAGTACCGGGACGCCATCTACGAACGCCTCGCGCCACGCTGGGGGCAGACCGATCCCTGGAACCTGCAGACCATCCTCCTGCGCACCGAGCGAGAGGAGATACCCGAGCCATGGGCCTCGCTCAGCGCACGCGCACGCGTGGCCTACCTGTGGGAGGCGGAGGGGACCGGCCGCTGGGTCGCCGTTGCCGTCGCCGAGCGGGACGAGACGGACGAAGTCCAACTCCTGGCCGTCGTCACGCAGACGGACCCGGTATGACCCGTCAGGCCTCCGCCGCCGCCCGCAGGCGCCCGAACTCCTCCGCCATCGTCTGCGCGGTCCAGTGCGCGTTCAGCCCGCTCGGATTGGGCAGCACCCACACACGGGTGTCACCGATCGTCGCCTCCTGCGGCCCCACTTGAGCCCTGCGGTCGTCGAAGGCCGCCCGATACGCGGTGACGCCCACCACCGCAAGCCAGCGCGGACGCAGACGCGCCACCTTCAGACTCAGCAGCCGCCCGCCCTCCCGGTACTCCTCCGCGCTCAGCTCGTCGGCGCGCGCCGACGCCCGCGCCACCACGTTCGTGATGCCGAGCCCGTACGAGAGCAACTCGCCCTGTTCCGAAGGCTTCAGCAGCCGGGGTGTGAAGCCGGAGAGGTGCAGGACCGGCCAGAAACGGTTGCCCGGGCGGGCGAAATGGTGGCCCGTCGCGGCCGTCATGAGGCCGGGATTGATGCCGCAGAACAGAACGCGGAGGCCGTCCGCGACGACATCCGGCACAAGCCGGCCGCGGGCGGCCTCCAGGTCCGCAGAGGTGAAGCGGGTCAGAGGATCGCCCCCGGCGTGTACCCCGCCGCCTCCGGGTGCTGCTTGACGATCTCCTCGATCCGGCCGACGAGGGCGGACACCTGGTCGGCGGCGGCACCCGTGAAGGACAACTTGTCGGCCATCAGCGCGTCGAGGTCCGCACGGTCCAGCGGAAGGCGGCCGTCGGCGGCCAGCTTGTCGAGCAGTTCGTTGCGCTCGGCGCCCTGTTCGCGCATCGCGAGAGCGGAAGCGACGGCGTTCTCCTTGATGGCCTCGTGGGCGACCTCCCGACCGACACCGGCGCGTACGGCACCCATCAGGACCTTCGTCGTCGCGAGGAACGGCAGATAGCGGTCCAGCTCACGCGCGACGACCGCGGGGAAGGCACCGAACTCGTCGAGCACGGTGAGGAACGTCTCCAGCAGGCCGTCCAGTGCGAAGAAGGCGTCGGGCAGCGCGACGCGGCGTACGACCGAGCAGGAGACGTCGCCCTCGTTCCACTGGTCGCCCGCCAGCTCGCCGGTCATCGAGGCGTAGCCGCGCAGGATCACCATCAGGCCGTTGACGCGCTCGCAGGAGCGGGTGTTCATCTTGTGCGGCATCGCCGAGGAGCCGACCTGACCGGGCTTGAAGCCCTCGGTCACCAGCTCGTGCCCGGCCATCAGTCGGATCGTCTTCGCGAGCGAGGACGGGGCCGCGGCCAGCTGCACCAGGGCGGTGACGACCTCGTAGTCGAGCGAGCGCGGGTAGACCTGGCCGACGGAGGTGAAGGCCTGCGAGAAGCCGAGGTGCCCGGCGATGCGCTGCTCCAGCTCGGCGAGCTTCGCCGCGTCGCCGCCCAGCAGGTCGAGCATGTCCTGGGCCGTGCCCACCGGGCCCTTGATGCCGCGCAACGGGTATCGGGCGAGCAGCTCCTCGACCCGGCCGTACGCGACGAGCAGCTCGTCGGCGGCGGTCGCGAAGCGCTTGCCGAGGGTGGTGGCCTGCGCGGCGACGTTGTGCGAGCGGCCCGCCATGACCAGCTCGCCGTACTCACCGGCCAGCTTCCCGAGCCGCGCCAGGACCGCCACCGTACGGTCGCGCATCAGCTCCAGCGAGAGCCGTACCTGGAGCTGCTCGACGTTCTCGGTGAGGTCACGCGAGGTCATGCCCTTGTGGACGTGCTCGTGCCCGGCGAGGTCGTTGAACTCCTCGATCCGCGCCTTCACATCGTGCCGCGTGACCTTCTCGCGCTCGGCGATCGAGGCCAGGTCGACCTGGTCGAGAACGCGCTCGTAGTCGGCGAGGGCGGCGTCCGGCACCTCGATCCCCAGATCCTTCTGGGCCCGCAGCACAGCGAGCCAGAGCTGACGCTCCAGCTTCACCTTCTGCTCGGGGGACCACAGGACGGCGAGCTCGGCGGAGGCGTAGCGGCCGGCGAGGACGTTCGGGATACGGGGCTTTGCGGGCGCGGGAGTCACGTGGCCTGATTCTACTGGCGGTTCCCGCAGGCCAGCGCCACGGGGTTGTTGGTCGGAAGCTACAAGCGCGGTCCGAGGCCGCTCAGGACGCGTCGGCGAGCTCCGCCAGGATGTCGCCGTGGCACAGCTCCGGTGCGCACCAGCAGGCCAGCGTCTTGTCGCGCAGTCCGGGCACCAGGTCGAGGAGGTCGGGGCGTTCCAGCAGGTACGCCCGGTACTTGGCCATGACCTCGGCACGGGTGCCGTCGTGCTTCTTCTTGGCTGTGTCGGGGACGAACGGGTTGTTGAGCGGGTGTTCGGGCAGGTCCCAGCCGCCCCTGGTCCAGCGGCGGCCGACGTAGACGAGGTCCGCGGGGGCCTTCTCCAGCCGGGGCCCGAATTCCTGGATATGGCCCTTGAGGTTGATCACGGTGGTGGTCACGCGAGGCTCCCTTCGCGCCGCCGGCGACGCCTCCGATCATCCGACGCGCAGGCGACCCACGCCACCGCCCCTTCCTACGCCTACGCCATCGGTCCGTCGAACGGCAGCAACTCGGGCCTCTTCGCCGGTCGGCCGTCGCCCGACGAGCGCCCCGTAATCCGCCGTCCGATCCACGGCAGCAGGTACTGCCGGGCGAACCGGACGTCGGCGGTCCGGCGGGTGACCCAACCTGGCGGTGCGCTCGTGGGCATCGGGGTGCGCCATTCGGCGTCCTGCGCCTCGTGGCCGAGTGTCTGCCACACCGCCTCCGCGACGCGGCGGTGTCCCTCGGCCGTCAGGTGCAGCCGGTCCACGTCCCACATACGGGGGTCGGCGAGTGAAGGGGCGCCGTAGAGGTCGACCACGAGTGCGCCGTGCCGGGCCGCGAGGTCGTCCACGCAGCCGAACAGCTCCTCCATGCGCGGACGGAACCGTTCCAGCACCGGGCCCTGGCGTCCGGGGCTGCGCATCAGCACGAGCTGCTTGCAGGACGGGGCGAGCCGCTCGACGGCCTCCTCCAGGAGCCCGCGTATCCGCCCCATGTCGCACTTGGGGCGCAGCGTGTCGTTCAGCCCGCCCACCAGCGTGATCAGGTCCGGCTGCATGGCCGCCGCCATGCCCACCTGGTCGGCCACGATCTGCCCGATCAGCTTGCCGCGCACGGCGAGATTGGCGTACCGGAAGCCCGGTGTCCGAGCGGCCATCCGGCCGGCCAGCAGGTCGGCCCAGCCGCGATACGAGCCGTCGGGCAACCGGTCCGACATGCCCTCGGTGAAGGAGTCGCCGACGGCGACAAAACTGGTGTAGGTGGCATTCGTCTCCATGGCGGAAGCGATGGTATCCGGTGCACATACCGATCGGTCGGCCACCCACCGGCACCCTCGGTTCCCGGCGGTCGGCCGCCCAGCGGCACCCACTGCTCCCATCGGTCGGCCACCCACCGGAACCCTGGGCTCCGGCCGTCGGCCACTCGCCGGAACCTTCGGCTCCCGGCGGTCAGCCGATGGCGGCTCCACCACGGCCATGCCTGCCGGCCGTGCACCAGGCGCCCGTCAGTTCGCTGGCCACCGGGCAACCGGCGAGGCCCATCGGTCTCCGGCCGGCCGACGAGCCCGTCCGCCGCCGGCGCCCGCCGCTCAGCGGGACACCCGCTGGCGTCCGCCGAGCACCGGTCCGCTGACGACGGTGCCGGTCAGCCCCCACCGGCACCGCCGGTAAGCCGATCACCTGCCCCACTCCGGCCCCGACCCCTCAAGGTCGCGGGTCCGCCGACTCGCACGTCGTCACGCCGGCTGCCCGAACAACTCCCGCAGTACGTCCTCCATCGTCACCACCCCTGCCAGCAGCCCGTCCCCGCCGATCACCGCCGCCAGATGCGTACGACTGCGCCGCATCGCCGTGAGCACGTCGTCCAGCGGCGTGCTCTCCCGGACGCGGGCGATAGAGCGCATGTCCGTGACCCGGAACGGGAGATCGCGCGGCATCGCGTCCAGCGCGTCCTTCACGTGGAGGTAGCCGACGATGCGGCGGCCGCCGTCCACGACGGGGAAGCGGGAGAAGCCGGACTCCGCCGACAGGGCCTCCAACTGCTCGGGCGTGACGCCCACGCGTGCGTAGACGACGCGTTCCAGCGGGAGGACGACGTCCCGCACAGGGCGGCGGCCCAGCTCCAGGGCGTCGTGCAGTCGTTCCTGGGCCCGGTCGTCGATCAGGCCCGCGGCGCTGGAGTCCTGGACGAGGCGGGCGAGCTCGTCGTCCGAGAACGTCGCGGTCACCTCGTCCCGAGCCTCCACGCGCATCAGCTTCAGCAGGCCGTTCGCGAAGGCGTTGATGGTGAAGATCACCGGACGCAGCGCCCGGGAGAGTGCGACCAGCGGCGGGCCGAGCAGCAGTGCCGTGCGCACCGGCTCGGCGAGCGCGATGTTCTTCGGCACCATCTCGCCGAGGAGCATGTGCAGATACGTCGCCAGGGCCAGCGCGATCACGAACGAGATCACGTGCCCCGCGCCCTCCGGCACGCCCACCGCGTGGAACACCGGCTCCAGCAGATGCTCGATCGCGGGCTCCGCGACCACACCCAGGATCAGCGTGCACAGCGTGATGCCGAGCTGCGCGGCGGCCATCAGCGCGGAGACGTGCTGCAAACCCCACAGCACGCTCCGTGCCCGCCGGTCGCCCTCTTCGGCGTACGGCTCGATCTGGCTGCGGCGTACGGAGATCAGCGCGAACTCGGCGCCCACGAAGAAGGCGTTCACGACGAGCGTCGCCAGACCGATCAGCAGCTGTACGGCGGTCACAGCGTCCCCTTCTCCTCAATGAGCGGCAGCGGAGCGTGCAGCAGCACCCGCGCGGCCCGGTGCCCCGATGCGTCCGTCACTTCGAGCCGCCAGCCGACGACGTCCACGGTGTCGCCGACGTCGGGAATGTGGCCGAGTTCGGTCGCGACGAGCCCGGCCAGCGTCTCGTACGGCCCCTCGGGCACCCGCAGCCCGACCCGCGCGAGCTGGTCGGTGCGGGCCGCGCCGTCGGCGGAGTACAGCGACCGGCCGTCGTCGTCCTTGCCGGCCTGGGCCAGGTCGGGCACCTCGTGCGGATCGTGCTCGTCCCGCACCTCGCCGACGACCTCCTCGACGATGTCCTCCAGGGTGGCGACCCCGGCGGTGCCGCCGTACTCGTCGATGACGACGGCCATCGTCCGCTTCCCGGACATCCGGTCCAGGAGCCGGTCGACGGTCAGCGACTCCGGTACGAGAAGGGGTTCGCGCATCAGCTGTGCGACGGAGCTGCGGCTACGGCGCTCGGCGGGCACCGCCAGTACGTCCTTGATGTGCGCGACACCCACGACCGAGTCGAGGTTGCCGCGGTAGACGGGGAAACGCGAAAGGCCCGTCGCGCGCGTCGCGTTCGCCACGTCCTCGCAGGTCGCCTGCACATCCAGGGCGATGACCTGTACGCGCGGCGTCATCACATTCTCCGCGGTCAGGTCCGCGAGGTTCAGCGTGCGGACGAACAGCTCGGCGGTGTCCGCCTCCAGCGCGCCCTCCTTCGCGGAGTGCCGGGCCAGGGCCATCAGCTCCTGCGGCCCACGGGCCGAGGCGAGCTCCTCGGTGGGCTCGACACCGAAGCGGCGTACGACACGATTCGCGGTGTTGTTGAGATGGGTGATGAACGGCCGGAACAGCGTGCTGAACCAGCGCTGCGGCGTCGCCACCTTCTTGGCCACCGACAGCGGCGAGGAGATCGCCCAGTTCTTGGGCACGAGCTCGCCGACGACCATCAGGAACACCGTCGACAGCGCCGTACCGATGACCAGCGCGGTCGAAGAGGCCACCGAGGGGCCCATGCCGACCGCCTCCAGCGGGCCGGCGATCAGCTTGGCGATGGACGGCTCGGCGAGCATGCCGACGATCAAGTTGGTGACGGTGATGCCGAGTTGCGCGCCGGACAGCTGGAAGGTCAGATTCCGTACGGCCTTGAGTGCGCCCGAGGCGCCGACCTCGCCGCGCTCGGCGGCCCGCTCCAGCTCGCCGCGCTCGACCGTGGTCAGCGAGAACTCCGCCGCGACGAACGCGCCGCAGGCCAGGGAGAGCAGAACGGCCACCGCGAGGAGGAGCACTTCGGTCATCGGGTCACCTCCGTCCCATGGTCGGACAGAGGAGTGGGGATCGCATGATGCCCGCACGGCGCGAGACCGCGCGGGCTGCCGGGACTGGGAGGCTCGCCCATGGGCGGACGCTCACACCTTTCCTAGGAAGAAGACCAGATCTTCATATAGTAAAGGGTCAGCAAAGTCGCCCGTGCGCCGGTCACGCGCCGAGCGGCTTCACCCACCGTCGCCAATGCTCCTCGGGTGTGTACCCTGCCGCCCGCCACGCATGTTGCGCGGTCTCGTTGCGCTGCAGCACCATCGCGTCTCCTCGCCGCCCACCGAGCCGTGCGAACCGCTCCTCCGCGGCGGCGAGCAGCGCCGAGCCGATGCCGAGGCGGCGGCGGTCCGGATGCACGGCGAGGCGGTACAGATGGCAGCGCCAGCCGTCGAAGCCCGCGATGACCGTGCCCACCAGCTCCCCGTCATACTCGGCGAGGATGAGCGCCTCGGGATCACGGGCGACGAGCCGCTCCACGCCCTCCCGGTCGTCACTGATGCTCGTGCCCTCGGCGGCCGTCTTCCAGAAGGCGAGGACGGCGTCGAGGTCGTCGGGCAGCGCGGCCCGTATCCGAAGATCAGTCATGCCGCGATCCCATCACGGGCGCACCGGATGGACGGCGAATTCCACGATCCGGACGCTCACTCGCCGCGCAGCGCCTCGATGACCGGCCCGAAGGCTTCCATGTACGGCTCCAGGACGGTGAGGTACGAGAACCCGTACCGCTCCCGCTGCTCCCGCACCTGCTCGACGATCCGCTCCAAGGGCCCCACCAGGATGATCGGCAGCTCGAGGATCTGCTGCTCGGTCAGATGCGGCACGAGGGGCAGCCACTCCTGGACCGTCGCACGGCGGTCCTCGGTGATGACCACCATCTGGATCAGCAGGTTGAGCTCGGCGGGTTCCTTGCGGTCGGCCGCGAGGCGCCGGTACGTGGCCACACGCTCCTCGAGTTCCTCAGCTGTGATCGGCGCCAGCGTGCCCGTCGGGCTGTCCGGCACCGTACGCGCGCCCGTGAACGCCGCGATGTCGGCATGCTCCGCAGTGAGCCGCAGCACCCGGTCGCCGTTGCCGCCGATCAGCAGTGGCACCCGTGGCTTCTGCACGGGCTGCGGCTGGTGATCCGCCGATCCCAGCAGTCGCTCCAACTCCTCGACCGTACGCGTCAGATGGTCCACGCGCTCCCGCGGTGAACCCCAGGGGAGGCCCGCCGTGTCGTGTTCCGCCTGTACGTATCCGGTGCCGAGGCCCAGTTCCAGGCGCCCGCCCGTCAGCGCGTCCGTGGTGGCGACCTCGCGGGCCAGCAGCGTGGGGTTCCAGAAGCCCGCGTTGAGAACGAACGTGCCCAGGCGCGGACGCTCGGTCGCTTCGGCCGCCGTGATCAGGGCCGGGAACGGCGCGATCATCCCCAGATGGTCCGGGACCAGAATCACGTCGTAGCCGAGTTCCTCGGCCCGGCGGCACTTCGCGCGCCATTCCTCGGAGGGTGCGGGGGTGACCAGGTTGACGCCGAACCGGAACGGGCGGAGGGGCTGCGGCTGCGACATGGACTCTCCTCACAGACAAGGGACTTGAGCACGTACCCGATTCCATCACTCGTACGTGCCGCCGTCACTCATGTGCGATTTCCTCACTCGTGCGCGATGGCTGCCAGCACGTTCATCCGCGAGGCACGCAACGCGGGCAGCAGCGCCGCCACGATGCCCACGATCGCCGAGCCCACCACGACCGCGACGATGGTGACCCACGGGATCGCCAGCGCCGTCATGCCCTGGAGCGCCAGGACCTGCTGCACGCACACGCCCCACACAAGCCCCAGCGCGAGCCCGAGAACCGCGCCGAACACGGCGATCACCACAGACTCCAGCCGGATCATCCGGCGCAACTGCCGCCTGGCGAGGCCGATCGCGCGCAGCAGCCCGATCTCGCGCGTGCGCTCGACGACCGAGAGGGCAAGGGTGTTGACCACACCGAGCACCGCGATGACGATCGCCAGGCCCAGCAGGGCGTAGACCAGATAGAGCAGTACGGCGATCTGGTCGCGGACCAGCTGCTTGTAGTCGGCCTGGTCGCGCACCTGCACCTGCGGATACGGGTCGAGCGTCTGCTCCAGGCGCGAGCGCAGCGTGTCGACGGAGGTGCCCGAGGCGGCGTTCACGTACAGCGTCGAGTCCTGACCGCCCGGCACGTACTGCTCGAGGGTCTTCAGGCCGAAGTACATCGCTCCCTGCGCGCCGAAGCCCTCGCCGCCCTCCTGGTCCGTGAGCGCGGCCACCCGCAGTTCGGTCTGCCGGCCGGCCGGGAACTCGATGGGGATGACGCTGCCGATGCGTACGTCGTGATCCTCGGCGTAGTCGACATCCATGGCCATGTTGCCGGGCGCCAGCGCCGCCGCGGTGTCGCCCTGCGCGTACGTGATGTTCGCGACCTCGTCGAGCTGGTCGCCGTAGCCGCCCGCGGCCGTCTCGACGCGGTCGCCGTCCGGCAGCGTGGCCGCGATGGGCGCGAACCGCTGGCGTACGACGATTCCGACGCCGTCCGTGTCGTCCACCTTCTCGGTGATCTCCTGAGGGAACGGCTGGAAGTTGTTGTTCTGCACCACGAAGTCGGCGCCCAGTGTCTTGTCGATCTGCTGGTCGAAGGACTCGGTCATGGACGCGCTGGCCACGGACATCCCGCCGACCAGGGCGAGGCCGACCATAAGAGCTGCCGCGGTGGCACCCGTACGACGCGGATTGCGCAGCGCGTTGCGCTGGCTCATCCGCCCGATCGAGCCGAACAGGGCCGGGAACGCTCCGCCGAGGACGCGGATCACAGGCCGTACGAGGAGCGGCCCGGCGATGACGGTCGCGATGAGGGTCAGGACGACGCCGAGTCCCAGCAGGGAAGCGGCGGAGCCTGTCTCCGTCGCGGTCACACATCCGACCAGCGCGGCGGCGCCGAGTGCTCCGACGACCGTTCCCACCACGGCCCGTACCCGCAACGGCCGCCCCACACCGGCGATTTCGGCGTCCGCGAGCGCGGCCATCGGCGACACCCCGGCGGCCCGCCGCGCCGGCAGATACGCGGCGACGAAGGTGACGCCGACCCCGACCGCGTATGCCGAGACGGGGGTCACCCAGCCGATGACCATCTCGGTGGACTTGAGGTTCATCCCGAGCAGGCCCATGAGCTCGATCAGTCCGAACGCGAGCCCGATCCCCGTGGCCAGCCCGAGCGTGGAGCCCACCAGGCCCAGCAGGGTCGCCTCCAGGAGCACGGACCGGCGCACCTGCTTCCGATCGGCGCCAAGGGCTCGCAACAGGCCCAGTTCGCGGGTGCGTTGGGCGATCAGCATGGAGAAGGTGTTGACGATCAGGAACACGCCGACCAGTACGGCGATTCCGGCGAAGCCGAGCATCACGTACTTGATCACGTCGAGGAAGCCGCCGAGTTCGGCGGCGGCGGACTCGGCCTGTTCGTCGGCGGTCTCCACCTCATAGGTCTCGGTGCCGATCTCGCGGGAGATGCGCTGCTTGAGAGCGGCGTCGCTCACGCCGTCCTCCGCGTCCACCGCGATGCTGGTGGCGACACCCCTCTCGCCCAGCAGCTCCGTCTGCGCGGTCGGGATGTCGAGGAAGACGAGCGCCGCACCGGGGTTGGTGGTGGTGAAGGTCGCGATGCCGACGATCTCCACCTTGAACGAACCCGGCTGTGCGATCACGGTGAGCGTGTCACCGATGCGTACGTCCTTGTTGTCGGCCGTGTCCGCGTCGATCAGCGCCTCACCGGGCCCGCGCGGCTCGTGGCCGGAGGTCAGCTCCACGGGGCTGCGCTCGGTGACGTACCAGCCGGTGGCGATGGTGGGCGCGCCGGTGGTCGGGCCCACGGACTTGTTCTTGCTGTCGACGACGGTGACACCCTCGACGGAGACGTCCAGATGCGTGTCGGCGACGCCGTCGACCCGGGCGATACGGTCCTCGATGCTCGCGTCCACGGTCTGGACGGCCCCGGAGGGCAGCTGCGAGTCCAGATCCTCGCGCGGCAGCACGGTCACGTCGGCCGACGTGGACGCGAAGAGCCGGTCGAAGGTACGGGTGACCGTGTCCGAGAAGATCAGGCTGCCCGCGACGAACGCCACGGACAGCAGGACGGCCAGCGCCGAGAGCAGCAGCCGCCCCTTGTGCGCGAGGAAACTCCTCAGTGTCGCCTTCAGCACGACGGCCTGCCTCAGTCCTGGTCGCGGGCGATGCCCTGGTCGGGAGCGATGCCTTGGTCGGGAGCGACGCTCTTGTCGAGTGCGACGCCCTGATCGGGGGTGATGCCCTGGCCGGGGGCGGCGCCGTCCTCGAACGTGCCGCGGATGGTGTCGAACCTCTTCATGCGTTCCAGCACCGCCTCCGCCGAGGGCCGCGCCATTTCGTCCACGATCCGGCCGTCCCCGAGGAAGAGCACCAGGTCGGAGTGGGCCGCCGCGCCCGGGTCGTGCGTGACCATGACGACGGTCTGGCCCAGCTCGTCGACGGCGTTCCGCAGAAAGCCGAGGACTTCGAGACCGGCCCGTGAGTCGAGATTGCCCGTGGGCTCGTCGGCGAAGATCAGCTCGGGGCGGGAGGCCAGCGCGCGGGCGCAGGCGACGCGCTGCTGCTGCCCGCCGGACAGCTGAGCCGGCCGGTGCTTCAGCCGGTCGCGCAGGCCGAGCGTGTCGATGACCTGGTCCAGCCACTTCTCGTCTGGCTTCTTGCCCGCGATGTCCATGGGCAGCGTGATGTTCTCGATCGCGTTCAGCGTCGGGATCAGGTTGAACGACTGGAACATGAAGCCGATCCGGTCCCGGCGCAGCCGTGTCAGCTCGCGCTCCTTCAGCCCGGTGATCTCGGTGTCGCCCAGCCACACCTGTCCGGCCGACACGGTGTCGAGCCCCGCCAGACAGTGCATCAGCGTGGATTTCCCCGAGCCCGAGGGGCCCATGACCGCCGTGAAGCGACCGCGCGCGATGTCCACGTCGACCGAGTCGAGGGCGAGCACGGTCGTCTCGCCCGTGCCGTACGCCTTGGTGAGACCACGGGCGCGGGCGGCGATCTCCCCGGCGTCCGTGCGCCCGAGGGCGTGCTCCGCAGCTGCTGAGGGCAAGGCCGCCTCCTAGGTCGGTTCGGTCTCGCGGGCGAGCCTAGTGTGATCCCGCACACACTTGTATCCACCCGAAGTCCGAGCCGCTCTCCTGCGCAGGTCGGTGCCCCTGAGTTTGATGTAAGGGGCACCCTTAGTGGATCGCCGTTGGGTACCCCTTGCCCTGCTAGCGCCCAGGCGCTAGCTTCGAGGCATGGCGAAGACCCAACTGAACGTGCGCGTGGACGAGGGCACCGCCCGGGCCGCGCGGGAGCGAGCCCTGGCCCGCGGCATGAGCGTCAACCGCTATATCGAAGAGCTGGTCAAACAGGACACCGGGGAAGTGGGGCACACCTTCGTGGAGGCCGCCGCCGACTTCATGAAGCAGTACGAGTCCGTGTTCGCCGAGGAGTTCGGCCCGGAGCGAGAAGGTCGTCGCTGAACCCTTGAACGTCAGAGTCGACCTTGCCTGGCTGCTCATGGTCGCCGAACAGAAGACTCCCGGAGATCCCCAGGTCACCGACTGGGGAGCCCTCGTCGCCGCGGTCAGCCGGCACGATGCGGAGATCTTCGGCGTCCCCGTCTACGACAGTCCACACGCCCGCGCCGCCGCGCTGCTCCAGCTCCTGCTGCACATCCCCGCACTTGAACGCTCCAACGCGATGTTCGCCACGGCCGTCGCATACGCCTATCTGGTCGCCAGCGGCCTGAAGGTCGTCACCTCACCCGAGCAGGTCCGCGACCTGGCCCGCCTGGTCAAGACAGGCGAGGCAACGGTGCAGGAGATCACGCAGGAGCTGCGCCGGTGGAGTCTCGATCCGTGAGCAGTCCAGGGTCCGGCACGTCCCTTAGCGGACTCGTCGGAGTCCGGGTGCGTCATCGCGCGCCTAAGGAGGCCGTAGGCCTCCTAGGGGCGCGGGGAACTGCGCGACCAGCCACAACGAACCCGCACTTTCAAACGGCCTAACCCGCGGAGCGAGCCGTGCCGAGCACGCAGTACGAGCTCGGCATGCGCAGCCCCTTCTCGGGCACCAACAGCCGCCGGTACGGACCCAGTTCGTACCCCGCGTCCCGTAGCGCACCGAGGACGTCCCGGCTCACATGGCAGCCGCCGAACAGCGGCGGCCACACGGTACGGTCCAGGGCACGCTGGGTGACGCCCATCGCCGCGCCGCCGCCCTTGCCGTGCTCGAAGAACCGCAGCTCGCCGCCGGGACGCAGGACGCGGCGGATCTCGGCCAGGGCCCTCGGCACATCTCGTACGCTGCACAGCACCAGCGACAGGACCGCCGCGTCGAACGCCTCGCTCTTGACCGGCAGCCCCTCCGCGACGCCCGGCACCACGTCGACGGGCACTTCGGAGCGCAGGGCCGCGGTCACCGCCAACTGCCGCAGGCTGCGCTCGGGTTCGATGGCGACGACCTCCGAGACGGTGCTCGGATAGTGGGCGAAGTTCAGTCCGTTGCCGGCGCCGATCTCGATGACCCGGCCGGAGAGCCCGGCGAGCAGTTCGTCGCGGTGCGGGCCGATGGCGGGCTCGGAGGCGACACTGATTTTGGCGTAGAAGCGGGCGAACACCGGGTGGTGCACGGGTGCCGGGGCCATCCGGCCGGACTTGGTGGTCCGGGAACCGCGTGGTCGCATGGAGACCTCCCCTGGGCGACTTGCGCTACGGCGATTGTCCCCCCGTACGCGCCCACTGACCCCTCGGTGAGTCGCGATGCGGCGCCCCGTGTCGGCCCGCCCCGCGCCTACTCCGCCGCCTGCCTCACAGCGAACGCGTCCGCATCCCACGTCCCGCCCAGCGGCCGGGCCAGCCAACTCGGTGCGGCAGCACGGAAGTCGGCGGGTCGCAGCCGCCCCGCCCCTTCGGGAACCGCCCCCAGCAGCGAAGCCCCCGCCACCACCGGGAGATCGGCGACGTTGCAGCGCGAGGCGAGGTCCGGGTCGTTCGGCCAGCTGCCCACGACGATGCCGAGCAGATCGAGCTGCCGGGCGGCCAGTTCGCGGGCGGTGAGTTCCGTCGTGTTGAGGGTGCCGAGGCCGGCGGAGGCCACCACCAGCACAGGTGCGTCCAGCAGGCGGGCCACGTCCGCCAGCGTGTCGCCCGCGTCGTCGAAACGTACGAGCAGCCCGCCCGCCCCTTCCACCAGCACGACCTCGTGTTCGGCGGCCAGCTTGCCCGCCGCCTCCGCCACTTCGCGCGCCCGCACCGGCGGGAGGCCCGCTCTTCGGGCAGCCGTCGCGGGCGCCAACGGCTCGGGATAACGGGCGAGCTCGAGCGCGGTCACCGGGCCCGCGAGCCGGGCCACCTCATCGGCGTCGCCGCGCTCGTCCGGCCGTACGCCCGTCTGCGCGGGCTTGAGCACGGCAACGGACCGCCCGGCGGCGACGGCAGCCGCCGCGACGGCCGCGGTCGTGACCGTCTTGCCGACCTCCGTGCCCGTCCCCGTGATCACCAGTACCGGCATGTCACCTCCCGCGCATCTCCCCGCTCACGCTCCCTGCTCACCCTTCCCGCGCCGCCGCGCACACCGCGCGCGCGATCCGCGCCACGTCCGCGTCGCCCGTCACGTACGGGGGCATCGTGTAGACGAGGTCGCGGAACGGGCGCAGCCACACGCCCTCGCGCACCGCCGCCCGCGTCGCCGCCGCCATGTCGACGGCGTGATCCAACTGCACGACACCGATGGCACCGAGCACGCGTACGTCCCGCACCCCGGGCAGCTCCGAAGCCGGTGCCAGCCCCTCCCGCAGCCCCGTCTCGATGCGCTTGATCTCCGTCCGCCAGTCCTGGCCGAGGAGCAGGTCGATGGAGGCGCAGGCCACCGCGGCGGCAAGCGGATTGCCCATGAAGGTAGGGCCATGGGCGAGCACCGGGACCTCGCCGCGGGAGATTCCCTCGGCGACCCGTGACGTACACAGTGTCGCCGCCATCGTCATATAGCCGCCGGTCAGAGCCTTGCCCACGCACATCACGTCCGGCGTCACACCCGCATGGTCCGCCGCGAACAGCGCACCCGTACGCCCGAACCCGGTCGCGATCTCGTCGAGCACGAGCAGCACGCCGTGTGCGTCGCACGCCTCGCGCAGCACCCGCAGATACCCGGGGGAGTGGAACCGCATCCCGCCCGCGCCCTGCACCACCGGCTCCACGATCACCGCGGCCAGTTCGTCGGCGTGGCGCTCGATCAGCGAGCGCAGCTGATCGGCGTACGACTCCTCGTACGCAACCGGAGGCGGATCCGCGAACACCTGCCGGGGCAGCACCCCCTGCCACAGCTCGTGCATCCCGCCCTCGGGATCGCACACCGACATCGGCTGCCAGGTGTCGCCGTGATAGCCGCCGCGCCAGGTCAGCAGGCGCTGCTTGGCCGGTCGGCCGAGCGAACGCCAGTACTGCAGGCACATCTTGACCGCCACCTCGACCGAGACCGAACCGGAGTCGGCGAGGAAGACATGCTCCAACCCCTCGGGTGACATATCGACCAGACGTTTTGCCAGCCGCACGGCGGGCTCGTGCGTGAGCCCGCCGAACATGACGTGGCTCATCCGCCCGAGCTGCTCGCGCACCGCGTCGTTGAGTACCGGGTGGTTGTAGCCGTGGATGGCGGACCACCAGGACGACATGCCGTCCACCAGCTCGCCCGGCTCACCGGCGATCGTCAGCCGTACCCCGCTCGCCGACTCCACGACGAGCGGTTCCTGACGGCCGGGCATCGGACCGTACGGATGCCATACGTGGCGTCGGTCGAGCTCGAGCAGCTCACTCACGGGCAGGTCAGGCATTGGGTGCGAGATCCGTTCCGGCACCACGGCGGCGTACCGCGACCAGATCCGTACGCGCCTCGGGGATCGCGTCCGAATCGGCGGAACCGCAGACGCCCCCCGAGCCGCACGCACCAGCCCCCCGGTGCTCCGGCAGCGTCACCTCGTCCGTGCCCTCCACCTCGAAGCCGGCGTCCGCGATCATGTCCAGGTCCGCCTTGCCCGCCTGGCCCTCGCTCGTGAGGTAGTCGCCGAGGAAGATCGAGTTGGCGAGGTGCAGCGCGAGCGGCTGCATCGTACGGAGATGGACCTCACGGCCGCCCGCGATGCGCACCTCCACGTCCGGGCAGACGAAGCGGACCATCGCGAGGATGCGCAGACAGCGCTGCGGGGTGAGATTCCACTCCTTGGCGAGCGGGGTGCCCTCGAAGGGGATCAGGAAGTTCACCGGGACCGAGTCCGGGTCCAGCTCACGCAGCGCGTAGACGACGTCGACCAGGTCCTCGTCGCTCTCGCCCATGCCCGCGATCAGGCCGGAGCAGGCGGACAGGCCCGCCGCGTGCGCCTTGTGGACCGTGTCCACGCGGTCCGCGTACGTATGGGTGGTCGTGATGTCCCCGTACGTCCCCTCGGACGTGTTGAGGTTGTGGTTGTAGGCGTCCGCACCCGCCGCGCGCAGCCGCTCGGCCTGGCCGTCGGAGAGGAGGCCGAGGCAGGCGCACACCTCGACCCCCTCGTTCTGGTCCTTGATCGCCTTGATGGTGTCCGAGACCCGGTCGACGTCACGGTCCGTCGGCCCCCGCCCGCTCGCCACCAGACAGACCCGCTTGGCGCCGCCCGCGAGCCCGGCAGCCGCCGCCTCGGAGGCCTGGCCGGGCTTCAGCCAGGTGTACTTGAGGATCTCCGCCTTGGAGCCGAGGCGTTGGGAGCAGTACGAGCAGTCCTCGGGGCACAGGCCCGACTTGAGGTTGACCAGATAGTTGAGTTTCACCCTTCGGCCGAACCACTGCCGCCTTACCTTGCCGGCCGCGGCCACCACATCGAGGAGTTCGTCGTCGGAGGTGGCCAGCACGGCCAGTGCCTCTTCGCGGGTCGGCAGCTCGCGCCGAAGCCCCTTGTCCACCAGCGTGTTCAGCAGGTCCATGGGGTCAGATCCTGGCCTATGCGAGGGGGCGGGGCCAAGGAGAGTTCGTACAAGACAGCCCGTTCGAGGTGTGGTTTTTTCCACATCATGGGTGGCGGGCCGGGCGGCTAGGGTCTGTGCACTGCCTACAAAGCACCGTCTGCAGGACGCACCCTCAAGCAAGACCCTCAAGGCCCGGAGGACACATGGCGGGATCGCCGTTCGCGTGGATCGACGAACAGGCGCGTACGCGGCGCCGGGCCGGACTCGTCCGCACCCTGCGCCCACGCCCTGCTCAGTCCCCGCTGCTCGATCTCGCGAGCAACGACTACCTGGGCCTGGCCCGGCACCCCGAGATCACCGAGGCAGCCGCGCATGCCGCACAGGTGTGGGGAGGCGGCGCCACCGGCTCCCGGCTGGTCACCGGCTCCACGGAGCTGCACGCCGAACTCGAGCGTGAGCTGGCCGAGTTCTGCGGCTTCGAGTCCGCGCTCGTCTTCTCCTCGGGTTATGCCGCCAACCTCGCCGCCGTCACCGCGCTGGCGCCGCACGGCTCTCTCGTCGTGTCGGACGCGGGCAACCATGCCTCGCTGATCGACGGTTGCCGTCTCGCGCGGGGCACCACGCAGGTCGTCGCGCACGCCGACCCCGACGCCGTACGCAAGGTGCTGGGCACGCACTCCGCACCCGCCGTCGTCGTGTCCGACACGGTCTTCTCGGTGGACGGCGACGCGGCTCCGCTCGCTGAACTCGCGGATGCATGCCGGGAGTTCGGCGCCGGTCTGGTCGTCGACGACGCACACGGGCTCGGCGTGCTCGGTGACGGCGGCCGGGGCGCACCGCATGCGACAGGACTCGCGGGGGCGGCGGACGTCGTCACGACGGTCACCCTGTCGAAGTCGTTCGGCAGCCAGGGCGGCGCCGTCCTCGGCCCGGCCCACGTGATCGACCACCTGGTCAACGCGGCCCGCACCTTCATCTTCGACACCGGTCTGGCCCCGGCCGCCGCGGGCGCCGCCCTCGCGGCCCTGCGGCTGCTGCGCCGGGAACCGGAACGGGCGGCACGCGCGCGTGCCGTGGCGATGCAGCTCCACACCCGGCTGACGGCCGAAGGCCTTGAAGCGGTACGCCCGGACGCCGCCGTCGTCTCCGTGCGCGCATCCTCGCCGGAGCAGGCCGTGCGCTGGGCGGCGGACTGCCGCGAGGCGGGACTGGCCGTCGGCTGCTTCCGTCCCCCGTCGGTGCCGGACGGAATCTCACGGCTGCGGCTCACCGCCCGCGCGGACCTCACCGACGGGCAACTCGACCATGCCGTACGGGTGATCAGCGCAGCGCGTCGATAAAGCCCTCCCAGGCCGAGGGCGCGAAGAGCAGCGCGGGACCCGAAGTGTTCTTCGAGTCGCGCACCGCGAGAAGTCCGGCACACGGGCCGGAGGCCGGACAGGCCGTCTCGACGCAGTTGTTCATTCCTGTGCTGCGGCTGCTGCGCTGCCACCGCACACCGTGCAGACGGGTGCTGGAAGGTACGGACCGAGGCAGGGGGGTGGACATGGTGCCTCCTTACTCGCCGTCAGCCAGACCGGCGATGAAATCCAACGAGTCCTCGGGAGAAAGGGCGTGGATCTGAAGGGAGTTGAAGGCCTCGGTGTAGGCCTGAACGTCCTCTTCCCTTTCGAGATAGAGGCTACTCGTCAAGTGGTCGAGAACAACCACATCCAGATCAGAAGTGGTCGAAAATGAAAAGATAACGAAAGGCCCGGTCACCCCGACATGGGCCCCAACTCCGAACGGCAGCACCTGAATCCGCACGTGAGGCAGTCGGGCAGCGTCCCGCAGACGCCTCAACTGCCGTGCCATCACCTCCGGTCCGCCGACCGACCGCCGCAGCACTCCCTCGTCCAGGACCGCGCTCAGCCGCAGCGGCGTTTCCGAGCGCAGCACCTCCTGGCGGGCGAGGCGCACCTCCACCAGCGCGTCGACCTTGCCGTCCGGCAGCCCGTCCAGGGCGGCCCGCGTCACCTCACGGGCGTACTCCGGTGTCTGCAACAGCCCGGGAACCACGGAGTTCTCCAGCGTGCGCATCGCGCCGGCCTGCGACTCCAGGCTGATGAAGTCGCGGTACGTGGGCGGCAGCAGACCCCGGTAGGCATTCCACCAGCGGTGCCGGCCGTCGCCGTAGGCGCCCGCGAGCACGACGAGCAACTCGAGCAGTTCCGGGTCCCGGACGTCGTACGCGTCGAGGAGTCGCCGTATGTCCGCCGCTTTGACCCCGCTGCGGCCGGTCTCGATCCTGCTCACCTTCGACTGGTGCCAGCCGACGCGCCGGGCGGCCTCGCCGCTCGTGAGACCCGCGCGGGTGCGCAGGGCGCGCAGCTCGGCGCCGAGTTTGCGGCGGCGTACTGCGGGACCGTGTTGCATGGTCGTCTCCTTCCGACCGTCGCGCCGACGCTATAGCGTCGGGGGTCGCGGCGACGGCAGAAGACGACCCGGTCACCCGTCCGAATGACCACCCTGGGCGCGACCCAAATACGGTCGGTCGTCGGAGAGTTCACCGCTTCGAGCGACAGATATATGCATATCTTGGTGGATCGGCACCGAGACCGGCCCGGTAGTGGCAGTCTGGCGCGCAGCACCAGTCCGGGACCGTACTCGAACCTCCGCTCCGTGTCGGACTCCGGTCCCGTGGGAAAGGGACGACGTCGCCATGGCAGACCACCTGGAAGCATCCGTCACTCTGCCGAGCGATCCCGCCTCGGTCTCCGCCGCCCGCACCTACGTCGCCAACGTCCTTGCCGAATGGGGCCTTCCGTCCGACACGGATGTCGCCGACACCGTCCGTCTCATCGTCTCCGAGCTCGCCACCAACTCCGTGCAGCACACCCTCGGCCAGTCACCGACCTTCACGGTGGACCTCACGCTCGACCGTGACGAGCAACTGCTCATCGGCGTGACCGACAGCCATCCACGCTTCCCGAAGAGACTCCCTGCGGCCGTCCAGCAGGACAACGGCCGAGGGATGGTGATCATCCGCTTCCTCACGGCCGAGTGCGGGGGGAAGCTGACGGTCCGGCCCACTCGTGAGGGCGGCAAGACGGTTTCGATCACGCTGCCCTGGACGACTCCGGTTCAGCCGGTCTCTGCCGACTGAGGGGCTGCGGGGACTGCGGGTTGTCGGCTGCGGACCCTCAAGGGCGCTGACCGTCAGGTCCGTTGGGACGCGCGGCCGAAAGCGCCGCGGAGCAGCGCGCGGAAGGCGTCAGCCGCGGGTGCCTGCTCGTCGGTGCGGTAGGCGACCGAGACCGTCCTGCGCAGGTCGCCCGGCTCCAGGAGGCGCATGCTCACCGGAGTGGCGGCGGTTCTGGCGACCATCTCCGGGACCACCGCGATGCCGAGGCCCGCGCTGACCAGGGCGCCCACCAGGGCGTAGCCGGGAGTCGCGACGAGGACCGAGGGTGTGGCGCCCGCGCGGGCGAGCGCGGCCTCCACGCCCTGTCGGGGTGGGTGGTCCGGGGCCATGCTGATCAGCTGCCGGCCGGCAAGACCGGTCAGCGGCAGCCGCGACGAGCCGCTGGTCAGGGCGTGCCCGGGGGCGGTCACGAGCACCAGCTCCTCGACCAGGACCGGCTCCGCGGACACCGCGGCGGGCAGCGGGACGGGGGCCGCGGGCTCGTAGCCGTGCGTCAGCGCCAGATCCACCTGGCCCGCGGCCACCGCGGCGATGCCGGCCGGCGGCTCGTAGTCCGCCACGGTCAGCTCCACATCAGGATGGGCTCGGCGGAACGCGCTCAGCACCGGCGGCAGCAGATGGATCCCGGCCGTCTGGAAAGTGCCGAGCCGCAGCCTGCCGCCGGACAGCCCGGTCAGGCGCGCCAGTTCGAGCCGCGCCCGGTCCATCTCGTCCAGCACCCGGCGTGCCCGGGCCACGAGGAGTTCGCCCGCGCCGGTCAGGCGGGCGCCGCGATGGTGGCGTACGAGAAGCGCCGTGCCCGCCTCCCGCTCCAGCTTGGCCAGTTGCTGGGAGAGCGCCGGCGTGGTGTAGCCGAGGCGCTCGGCGGCGCGGGTGATCGAGCCGACCTCGGCGACCGCCACCAGCGCCGCGAGCCGCGTGGGGTCGTACATGCGAGGCTCCCGGCCCAAGTGCGGACTAAAGAATTACTTAAGGCTGGCCCAGGATAATGCACATACCTGCTGAAGGCTTGGAGCGGGCACGCTGGTGCTCATGGATGGACAGCTCATCGCCTTCACCGGGGTCGCCGCAGGCCTGGTCGCCATGCCCGGTGCCGACTTCACCGTCGTGGTCCGCAACGCTTTGGTCTCCCGCCGGGCCGGTATCGCGTGCGCGCTCGGGATCGCGGCGGCGCTGCTCGTCCACACGGCCCTCGCCGTCGTCGGGGTGGCCGCGGTGCTGACGACCGTGCCTCCGCTGTTCCGCGCGCTCCAACTACTGGGTGGTGCCTACGTCCTCTATCTCGGCGTACGGACGCTGCAGTCGGTGCGCGGCAGGCGTACGACGGGGGCCGAGGAGGCGCCGGTCGTGTCCGGGGCCGGAGCCCTGCGGCAGGGCTTCGTCACCAACGCCCTCAACCCAAAGGCGACGATCACCTTCCTCAGCCTGCTGCCGCAGTTCGTACCAGTCGGAAGTCCCGCGATGCCTCGGACGCTGGTCCTCGCGCTGATCGTGGTCGCGCTCGCGCTGATCTGGTTCCCGGCGGTCGCGCTGCTCGTGGACCGGCTCGGCCGGTGGCTGCGCAGGCCGCGTACAGCCCGGGTCATCGAGGCCGTCACCGGAACCGCTCTTACGGTGCTGGGACTGGGACTCGTTCTCGAAACGGTGCTCGCCTGAGCCGGAGAGCCCGGCCGGCAGGGCTCAGGAATCGTCCGGGCTCCTGCTGCCGGCCCGTTTCATCAAGAGCGGCACGAGCCCCCACAGGCCGAAGCAGATCACCATGGTGGCCGCGCCGGCCAGAATCCCTTCGAGACGGCCCGCCGTCACATCGACGACGAGCAGGACCGAGCCGGTGAGCGCGAACGCCAGCACACCCATCCCGATCTGGGCGAGGTGCGAGGAGACCGCCACGATCTGCGGCTTGGCGCCCTGCTGGAACAGCCGGCGGTGCAGGGCGGCCGGTGCCGTGAGGAGCACGGAGGACAGCACCGCGAGCAGCAGCGTCGTGATGTACGTGGCGCGCTGCACCGAGTCGAGGTCCGGGAAGCGCGGGGTGAACGCGAGGCTCAGCAGGAATGCGAAGAGGATCTGTACGCCCGTCTGGGTGACCCTCAACTCCTGGAGCAGTTCGATGAAGTTGCGGTCGGCGCGCTCGAGCGGTGTCTCGCGCCGCTCCATCCGTTGGGCGTACGGACGCTCGTCGCCCGGACGTCGCTCGTCGGGCTCTCGGTCGCTGGGCGGTTGCTGGGCCATGGATCCATGAGTATCCCGTCAGCCGCCCGAATCACGCCCCGTGGGGTGGCGGCGATGACCGCCGCCACCCCACGCGCGTCACCTGACCCGGCCGTACCAGACGCTCTTCGTCCAGATCTTCTGCAGCTTCACCACGTCCCCGGTCTTCGGGGAGTGCCAGATCCGTCCCTTCCCGGCGTAGATGCCGACGTGGTACACGTTCCGGCCCGAGTGGAAGAACACCAGATCTCCCTGCTTGCGGCTCGAAGCCGAGATGTGGCGCGTTTTGTTGTACTGCTGCGCGGCCGTACGGGGCAGCTTCTTCCCCGCCTTCTTGAACGAGTAGAGCGTGAGCCCGGAGCAGTCGAAGCGCCTGGGCCCCGTGGCTCCCCACTTGTACGGGGACCCCTTTTTGGAGGCCGCTACCTGAAGTGCCTTCTTCGCTGGGGTTACTGCTTCGGCGTCGGATGTGAGACCGGGGGCAACAACGCTGCCGCCGACAACGGCGACGGTGAGAGCCGAGGCGGTACCGGCCCTGGTCAACAGCGACGGGACACGATTGAGCGCAGACATGCGCAACCCTTCGTCAGCCGCCTGTGAAGGATGACCTGTCGGATTCGGGCTGGCGAAGTTGCCCGGCCGCGGTGTGCGGCTTCACCCCAAGGACCACTCGGAAGTCTCCGGCGGCCCGTCGTGCTTGGGTCCTCCACTCCTGCCGATCCACTTCTGTCGACCCGTCATCCGGGCGGCGGCAGGACTCGGCGTCCGCCCGGACCGCCCCGCCGCTGTGGCGGGGGCTTGTCGTCGGAAGGGATCTTGACGCACGAATGTCGGAAAGTCCGAGCGGAATCGGCGGTTTGTGGGCTTACTCACCACTCACCCGTTCGGGTGGACAGGCCTGTTGTCGAACGAGCGTCGAGGGGGTCGAGGACCCTCGTACCAGCACCGGAATGTCTGATTCCGGTGTTTGAGTACGCGCGCTGCGCAAGTTGCGGGGGCCTTTGAACGTACCTCCGTCTACTCCTTTCAGGGGTACGTCATTTGGTCCGTTTCACATCTTGCCCGGACGCCCCCTCAGTCGCCTGCGGAGCCCCCGGGCCGCTCGGTGGGCGTCAGATGTCGGAGGTCTCCGGCGGCAAGGTGACGCGGGCCGCCCGGCGCTCACCGTCGAGGACCCGCAGAGCCCGCGTCAGGGTCGGTGCGTGCAACTCGTGTTCGCCGCGTTGGTGCATCAGGTTCAGCGCATCGCGCAGCGCGGTGGCCTTGGTGACCAGTGCCTGTGCCGCGCGCAGTCCGCCATAGGTGTCGCCGCGGTTCGCCGGATTGATCCGGCCCAGGAGATCGAGCACCTCCAGGTAACGGTCGACCAGTTCACCCTCCGCCCGGGTCAGCGCCGGCAGCGGGGGCAACTCGGGTGGGAGCATCCGCCGTTCACCTCGCGCCGGGGGCGGTGAGCGAGTTCTTGCGGCTCGGAATGATGCGGTCGACCAGCCCGTACTCCAGTGCCTGCGGTGCCTCCAGGATCTTGTCCCGCTCGATGTCCGCGCTGATGCGCTCCTGACTCTGGCCGGTATGCCGGGCGAGCATCTCCTCGAGCATCCTGCGCGTGCGCATCAACTCCTCGGCCTGGATGGCCAGATCGGAGGTCTGGCCCTGCACCGGCTCGGGCAGCGCCGGCTGGTGGATCAGTACGCGTGCGTCCGGCAGTGCGGACCGCTTCCCCGGCGCACCGGCCGCGAGCAGTACCGCGGCGGCGGCCCCCGCCTGCCCCAGGCAGACGGTCTCCACCTCGCAGCTGACGAACCGCATCGTGTCGTAGATCGCGGTCATCGCGCTGAACTGGCCGCCGGGAGAGTTGATGTACAGCGAGATGTCGCGGTCCGGCGACTGGTACTCGAGGTGCATGAACTGCGCCATCACGTCGTTCGCCGACGTGTCGTCGATCGGTGTCCCCAGGAAGACGATCCGCTCCTCCAGCAGCTTCGAGTACGGATCCATGGTCCGCTGCCCCGCGCTGGTGCGTTCGGTGAACTCGGGCAGGACGTAGCGGGCGGACGGTCGGGTCATGACACACGCCTCCTCCGTGTGAGGTCCTGTAAAAAATGTACAGGACGTACATGCCGTTATGATGGGGAGCATGGCCTACGAGATTCCGGTGACGCAAGCCAGGGCTGAGCTCGCCGACCTGATCAACAAAGTGGTGTACGGCGGTGAGCGCGTCGTCGTGACGCGGCACGGAAAGCCCCTCGTCGCCCTTGTCTCCGCCGCTGACCTGGAACGACTCGAAGAACTTCAAGACCCGGCCGAGGAGCAGGTGATCAGCGCCGTCTCCAGCGTCCGCGAGGTCGCGTCCGCTCCCCGCGAACGGCAGCGCTTCGGTATCGCGGCGGAGCACCGGGGGCCCAACGCTTCGTAGGGCGCTCCTGTGGGCGGGACGCCTGCGGATGCAAAAGACCGTGCGCCCCCGTCCGCTACAGCGGGGACGCACGGTCGCTCTGTTGTCGTGGTGGTCAGCCGGCCCGGGCAGGTTCCCGCTCGGCGACGACCTGCTCGGCAGGTGCCTTGCGCCGCTGGAGCGCGCTGCCCAGGATGACCGCGCCAAGGCCGAGCGCTGCCCACCAGGTGAGGGTGAGCGCGGGACCGGCCGCGGCGGCTCCGTCGAAGAACGAGACCGAGCGGAGCAGTGAGGCGCCCGCCCCCGGCGGCAGCCACTGACCGATCACGCCGACCGGCTGGGGCAGCATCTCGGGTGCCGAGCCGGCGCCGGAGAACGGGTTGCCGAGCAGCATCATGACGAACGCGCCGAGCCCGACGCCCGGCGTGCCGAACAGGGCCGCGAGCCCCGCGACGGCGGCGCTCACCGCCAGCGTCGACAGCCCGAGAGCGCCCGCCTCGGCCCACCAGTTCCCGGTGAGCACGCCGAGCCAGCTGCCCGCGATCGCGGCGGCCACCGCGCCGACCAGGACAGCCGCGCCGACCAGTGCACCGGCCGCACGCCAGCCACGCAGCCCCAGCAGCGTCACGGCGGCTCCCGCACCGATGCCGGCCAGTGCCATCGGCAGCACGCTCGACGTCAGGGCCGCGCCGCGCGGATCACCGGCGGGGGCCGGCACCACATCGACGGTCTGCACCTGGGCGCCACCCGCCTGCTGGGTCACCGCCTGCTGGAGCAGCTGGGCGACGACCGGACTCGCGGCCGAGGCGGTGAGCAGCTTCGGCCCCTGCTCGGTGGCGACGACCGCCCCGTATACGGTCCGGTCCTCGATCGCGTCCCGGGCGGCGCTCTCGTCGGCGTACCGGTGGATCTCGAAGGCGCCCTCGCGCGCCTCGAGCTTCTGCTCCACCTGGGCCGTCGCGGTGGCGGGACCCGCCACGCCGAGCGGCAGGTCGTGCGGCGCGGTGCGGGCCGCGGGCCAGGCGAACGCCCACAGTGCGAGGGCGACCAGGACGGGGACCAGCAGGACGACGGCGACCATACGGCGGCCGTGGGGTGGCGAAGGTGCTGTCGGCGGCGGTGGGGTGGTGGTCCTGGTGGCGGTAGCGGAGGTGGCGGACATGGGTTTCCTCTCCGATCGAGGTCTAGGCTCAAAAAGAAGGATCGTTCGTTTTAGGTACGTTGCCACCATCCAGCGCACCCTGCGAGCTTGTCAAGAAGGAATGTTCGTTTTACTTTTCTGTCCATGGCCCGCGTAACTCAGGAACACCTCGACGCCCGTCGCCGTCAGATCCTCGACGGTGCGGCCCTCTGCTTCGCCCGCAACGGCTTCCACGCCACGTCCATGCAGGACGTGCTGAAGGAAGTGGACCTCTCGGCGGGTGCCGTCTACCGCTACTTCAGCGGCAAGGACGAGCTGATCAGCGCGATCGTCACCGAGGTGCTGTCGGAGATTCGCGAACACTTCGAGGCCGCAGCCCGGCAGAGCCCGCCCCCGCCGCCCGACGAGCTGGTGGGGCGCGTCATGGGCTCAGTCCTCGGGGGGAGGTCGGGGATGGTCCACAACGGGGAGTTCGTGTACCCCCGGCTGATCATCCAGGTCTGGACGGAGACCCTGCGCAACGAAGAGCTGTCGGCCGCGATCAACGACGGCTACGGCAGCGTGCGGGCGGCCTGGATGAAGGTCGTCCAGGGCTATCAGGACGCGGGGATGATGAGGGACGACGTACCGGCCGAAAGCGTCGCCCGGACTATGATCGCGACGGCCCAGGGCTTTGTGGCGCAGATGGCGATCTTCGGCGCCGCACCGGTGGAGGTGTTGCAGGAGGGGCTGCGGGGCCTGATGAGCATGGGGAACCCCGACGCGCGGGCCTGAGCCGGCCGACGGCTGGTTAACGTCGCTGAAACGCCGCCCAATTAGCCTGCGCCTCCACGCCACCTGGGATTTTGCCCGGCGGCTGCGGAAACCGGACCCCGCACGGTCCGGAGCGAGGACTGTGAGGTGGGACGCCGTGCAACTGACCCCGCACGAGCAGGAGAGGCTGCTCATTCATGTGGCCGCCGACGTGGCCGAGAAGCGCCGGGCGCGCGGACTGAAACTGAACCACCCCGAAGCCGTCGCACTCATCACGTCGCACATCCTCGAAGGCGCGAGGGACGGCCGTACCGTGGCCGAACTGATGGCCTCCGGGCGCAAGATCCTCACCCGCGAGGACGTCATGGAGGGCATCCCCGAGATGATCCACGACGTCCAGGTGGAGGCCACCTTCCCGGACGGGACCAAGCTCGTCACCGTCCACGACCCGATCGTCTGACGGGGGAGCGGCCACCATGATTCCCGGAGAGATCCTTTTCGCCGACGGATCCGTCGCCTTCAACGAAGGCCGCGAGGTCACCCGGCTCACCGTCCTCAACGCCGCCGACCGGCCCGTCCAGGTCGGCTCCCACTACCACTTCGCCGAGGCCAACCCCGGTCTGGACTTCGACCGCGCCGCCGCGCGAGGCAAGCGGCTCAACGTCGCCGCCGGCACCGCTGTGCGCTTCGAGCCCGGTATCCCCGTAGACGTCGAACTCGTTCCGCTCACCGGCGCCCGTGTGGTGCCCGGACTGCGCGGTGAGACCGGAGGTGCTCTGGATGGCTGAGCTCTCGCGTGCCGCGTACGCCGATCTGTTCGGCCCGACCACCGGCGACCGGATCCGGCTCGCCGACACCGATCTGCTGATCGAGATCGAGGAGGATCGTTCCGGCGGGCCCGGGCTCGCCGGTGACGAGGCGGTGTTCGGCGGGGGCAAGGTCATCCGCGAGTCCATGGGCCAGTCGCGTGCCACGCGTGCGGAGGGCACGCCGGACACCGTCATCACCGGAGCCGTGATCGTCGACCACTGGGGCATCGTCAAGGCCGACGTCGGCATCCGCGACGGCCGGATCACCGGCATCGGCAAGGCGGGCAACCCGGACACGATGGACGGGGTCCACCCGGACCTCGTCATCGGACCGGAGACCGAGATCATCGCGGGCAACGGCCGCATCCTGACGGCCGGTGCCATCGACGCCCATGTGCACCTGATCTGCCCGCAGATCGCCGACGAGGCGCTCGCCTCCGGCATCACGACCCTCGTCGGCGGCGGCACGGGTCCGGCCGAGGGCTCGAAGGCCACCACCGTCACGCCCGGCCCCTGGCATCTGGCACGGATGCTGGAGGCCATGGAGGAGTACCCGCTCAACTTCGGGCTGCTGGGCAAGGGCAACACCGTCTCGCACGAGGCGATGCTCTCGCAGATCCGGGGCGGCGCGCTGGGTCTGAAGATCCACGAGGACTGGGGCTCCACGCCTGCCGCCATCGATGCCGCGCTGACGGTCGCCGATCAGACGGGTATCCAGGTGGCGATCCACACGGACACCCTGAACGAAGCGGGCTTCGTGGCCGACACGCTCGCCGCGATCGCCGGGCGCGGCATCCACGCGTACCACACGGAGGGCGCGGGCGGTGGCCACGCGCCGGACATCATGACCGTGGTCTCCGAGCCGCACGTCCTGCCCAGCTCCACCAACCCGACCCGGCCCTACACCGTCAACACCGCCGAGGAACACCTCGACATGCTGATGGTGTGCCACCACCTGAACCCCGCCGTGCCCGAGGACCTGGCCTTCGCCGAGTCCCGTATCCGGCCCTCCACCATCGGGGCCGAGGACATCCTGCACGACCTCGGCGCCATCTCGATCATCTCGTCGGACTCCCAGGCCATGGGGCGGGTGGGCGAGGTCATCATGCGGACCTGGCAGACCGCGCATGTGATGAAGGGCCGGCGGGGCGCGCTGCCCGGTGACGGGCGTGCCGACAATCACCGCGTACGTCGCTATGTCGCCAAGTACACGATCAACCCGGCCCTCGCGCAGGGGCTCGCCCGCGAGGTCGGCTCCGTCGAGACCGGGAAGCTCGCGGACCTCGTGCTGTGGGAGCCCGCCTTCTTCGGGGTCAAGCCGCAGCTCATCATCAAGGGCGGGCAGATCGCGTACGCGCAGATGGGCGACGCCAACGCGTCCATTCCGACGCCGCAGCCGATTCTGCCCCGGCCGATGTACGGGGCGATCGGGCGGGCTCCGGCTTCCAACTCCTTCAACTTCGTGGCGCCGCTCGCGGTAGAGGACGGGCTGCCGGAGCGCCTCGGGCTCGGGAAGCGGTTCGTGGCGATCGAGTCGACGCGGGCGGTGACCAAGGCGGACATGCGAGAGAACGATGCGCGGCCTCAGGTGCGGGTCGATCCGGACAGCTTCGCCGTGCACATCGACGGGGAACTGGTCGAGGCCACGCCCGCTGCTGAACTGCCCATGGCTCAGCGGTACTTCCTCTTCTAAGGACGCGTCACCATGTCCCGAGCCGCGCTTCTCGTCCTGGCCGATGGCCGCTTTCCCGCCGGTGGGCACGCGCACTCCGGCGGGGCCGAGGCGGCCGTCAAGGCCGGGCGGATCACTGGGGCGGAGAGTCTTGAGGAGTTCTGCCGTGGCAGGTTGCACACGGCGGGGCTTGTGTCCGCCTCGCTGGCCGCGGCGGGGGCGCTGGGACTTGATCCCCTGGCACTCGACGCCGCGGCGGACGCCCGTACGCCGTCGGCCGCGCTGCGGGTTGCTGCGCGGAAGCTCGGGCGGCAGCTGATGCGGGCGGCGCGGGCGACGTGGCCGTCTCCCGAACTCGACGCCGTGGCACGGGCGTTCCCCAAGGGGGCCCATCAGCCGGTCGTCCTCGGGGTGGCTGCTCGGGCCGCGGGGCTTGGGGCGGTGGACGCCGCGTACTGCTCCGCGTACGAGAGTGTCAGTGGGGCGGCTTCCGCGACGGTGCGGTTGCTGAGTCTGGATCCCTTTGACGCCACGGGGGTGTTGGCTCGGCTGGCTCCGGACCTCGACCGTGTCGCGGGCCGGGCGGCCGAAGCGGCTCGGTGTGCCGTGGAGGAGGGCGTCGACGCGCTGCCTGCGGCTTCCGCGCCGCTGCTGGAGATCAGTGCGGAGGTGCATGCCGCGTGGGCGGTTCGTCTGTTCGCGTCGTAGGAGGGGTTTCGCCCCGGACCCACGGTCCTAAAACGCCGGACGGGCTGAACTCAGCCCGTCCGGCGTTTGAGGACGAGGCCGCCGGGCCGATGGGGGTCTGGGGGCGCAGCCCCCAGCGGGGTCCGGGGCCGGCCCCGGGACGGGACGGGTAGGTGCGGCGGGGCGAAACAACCCCCGGCACCACCCGGCGGCAGCGCACCAACCACCGACCGACACGAAAGCCACAGGAGCAACCCGCATGCACCTCGACCACTCCCACCCTCACCACGGCGGAGCCGTGAGCGCCGACGCGCACCGCCCCGACGGCACCCGCCGTGCCCTCCGTATCGGACTCGGCGGCCCCGTCGGCTCCGGCAAGACCGCCACCGTCGCCGCCCTCTGCCGAGAACTCCGCGACGGACTCTCCCTCGCCGTCGTCACGAACGACATCTACACGCGCGAGGACGCCGAGTTCCTCCTCCGGGAGGCCGTGCTGCCGCCCGAGAGGATCACCGCCGTCGAGACGGGCGCGTGCCCGCACACCGCGATCCGGGACGACATCTCCGCGAATCTCGAAGCCGTCGAGGATCTGGAGGACGAGATCGGTCCGCTGGACCTGATCCTCGTCGAGTCCGGGGGAGACAACCTCACCGCGACCTTCTCCAAGGGGCTCGTCGATGCGCAGATCTTCGTGATCGACGTGGCCGGTGGCGATGACATCCCGCGCAAGGGCGGGCCCGGTGTCACCACCGCCGATCTGCTGGTCGTGAATAAAACGGACCTCGCCCCGCACGTCGGGTCGGACCTCGGGCGGATGGCCGCCGATGCCAAGACCCAGCGTGCCGAACTGCCGGTTGTCTTCCAGTCGTTGAGGGCGGAGGGCGGAGTCCGGGAGGTCGCCGAGTGGGTACGGGCCCAACTCGCCGCGTGGACGGCATGACGACCCGAACAGCCCGAGCGGCCTGGGCCCCCGGAGAAGCCCAAGCAGCCGGCGTACGCGCCACCGCCCGCATCGCCGCCCGCCCCGACGGCCGCGGCGGCACCGCCCTGCCCACCCTGGAAGGCGAAGGCCCCCTCGCCCTGCGCCGCACCCGCGCAACCGGCTCCGAGGCGCGCGTCACGCTGGTCGGGGCGATGAGCGGCCCCCTCGGCGGCGACCACTTCACCGTCGAGGCGACCGCCGCCGACGGCGCCGAACTGCACATCGGATCCGCCGCCGCCACCATCGCCCTGCCGGGCCAGGCCAAGGGCGAGGCCCGCTACGACGTGCGCCTCACGGTCGCCGACGGCGCCGAACTGCGCTGGCTACCCGAGCAGTTGATCTCCGCGAACGGCAGTGATCTGTACGTCACCACCCGCGCCGATCTCGCGCCGGGCGCCCGCCTGACGCTGCGTGAGGAACAGGTACTCGGCCGCGCCCACGAGGAGCCGGGGCGCCTCACCAGCCGGCTCACCGTCCGTCTCGACGGGCGCCCGCTGCTCGACCAGGAACTGTCCTGCGGACCCGGCGCTCCCGGCGGCTGGGACGGCCCGGCGGTTCTGGCGGGACATCGGGCCGTGGGGCAACTCATCGTCGTACGACCGGAATTCGCCGAGGCGCCGCCCAGCCCACAGCTCCTGGGAGAGCATGCCGCGCTCACCCCGCTCGCAGGACCCGGCGTCCTCGTGACCGCACTCGCCCCGGATGCCCTGCGGCTGCGCCGCACCCTCGACGAAGCCCTGCGCATACTCGGCCCGTAACGGACAACTCCGCTCAACGGGCAGGTGGTTACCGGTTATCGGATTGGCAAAGAAGCCAAGTCACCCCTGTTCTCAGGGAGGTCACAGCCGAAAGGATCCCCGTACCGACCACAACATGTACGGGGAGGCCCACTTGACGGGTATGAGACCGCCGAAGAAGAAAGCGGCAGCGCTCGGCTCGGCCGGAGTGCTTGTCACGGCGACACTGATAGCAGGCGCCGTCGCGGCACCGTCCGCCAGTGCGGACACCCGCCACGGCCAGGACCGCGAGGCGCGCGGTACGGCGATCGCGGCCGCACGGGCCGCCAAGGCCGGTATCAACTGGCAGGACTGCCCGGCCGACTGGGGACTTGAGAAGCCCATCCAGTGCGGCTGGGTCACGGTGCCGCTCGACTACGCGAAGCCGAACGGCAAGCAGATCAAGCTCGCCGTCGACCGCATCGGCAACACGGGCACCAAGGCGGAGCGTCAGGGCGCCCTCATCTACAACCCCGGCGGCCCCGGCGGCTCGGGCCTGCGCTTCCCGCGCCGGGTCACCACCAAGGCCCCGCTCTGGGTCAACACGGCGAAGGCGTACGACTTCGTGGGCTTCGACCCGCGCGGTGTCGGCCACTCGGCGCCCATCTCCTGCGCGGACCCTCAGGAGTTCGTGAAGGCGCCCAAGATGGACCCGGTGCCGGACTCCGAGGCCGACAAGCGTGCCCAGCGCAAGCTCGCCGCCGAGTACGCGGACGGCTGCGCCGAGCGCAGCGGCGAGATGCTGCCGCACATGACGACGCCCAACACCGCGCGCGACCTGGACGTCATCCGGGCCGCCCTCGGCGAGAAGAAGCTCAACTTCCTCGGCGTCTCGTACGGCACGTACATCGCCGCCGTCTACGGCACGCTCTTCCCGACGCATGTGCGCCGCATGGTCGCCGACAGCGTCGTCAACCCGTCGCGCGAGAAGATCTGGTACGAGGCCAACCTCGACCAGGACGTCGCCTTCGAGATGCGCTGGCAGGACTGGCAGGACTGGGTCGCCAAGAACGACGCGACCTATCACCTGGGCGACACGCGGGCCGAAGTCCAGGCCCAGTGGCTGAAGTTGCGCGCAGCGGCCAAGAAGAACCCGATCGGCGGGCTCGTCGGTCCGGCCGAGCTCATCAGCTTCTTCCAGAGTGCTCCGTACTACGACTCCGCGTGGGCGCCGACCGCCGCCGTATGGAGCAAGTACGTCGCCGGTGACACCCAGGCGCTCGTCGACGCCGCCGCTCCGGACCTGTCGGACACCGCCGGCAACGCCGCCTCGGAGAACGGCAACGCCGTCTACACCGCCGTCGAGTGCACCGACGCCAAGTGGCCCACCAGCTGGAAGAAGTGGGACCGCGACAACACCGAGCTGCACAAGAAGTACCCGTTCATGACGTGGGCCAACGCCTGGCTGAACCTGCCCTGCGCCACCTGGCCGGCCAAGCAGCAGACCCCGCTGAACGTCAAGACCGGCAAGGGCCTGCCGCCCGTGCTGATCGTGCAGGCCACGCGGGACGCCGCCACTCCGTACGAGGGCGCCGTCGAGCTGCACAAGCGGTTCAAGGGCTCCCGTCTGATCACCGAGAAGAACGCGGGCTCGCACGGTGTCACGGGGCTGGCCAACCCCTGCATCAACGAGCGGGTGGACACCTACCTGCTCACCGGCAAGGTCGACGCGGCCGACGTGACGTGCGCCGCGCACGCCACGCCCACGCCGTAGTCCGTAAGCACGACAGGCACGAAGAGGGGGCGGCCGGGATCCGGCCGCCCCCTCCGCATGCACTCAGCTTCAACTCAGCGGCATCCGCGGGAACTTGCGCCCCTTCTCGGCCGCCTTCTGCTCGGCTTCCTCGGCCTTGACGTCGGCCGCGTACCGGTCCACGTACTCCTGCTCGGAGAGGCTGAGGATGGCGTACATGATCTCGTCGGTGATGGCGCGCAGGATCGCCTTCTCGTTCTCCATGCCGGCATAGCGGGAGAAGTCGAGGGGCTTGCCGAAGCGGATCACCACGGGGTGGATGTTGGGGATCTTCTTCCCGGGCGGCTGGGCCTCGAAGGTGCCGATCATCGCGCAGGGAATGACGGGGACCTGGGCCCTGAGGGCCATGACCGCGACGCCCACCTTGCCCTTGTAGAGGCGGCCGTCGTGCGAACGCGTGCCCTCCGGATAGATGCCGAGGAGCTCGTCCTTGCGCAGCACGCCGAGGCCCTCGCGGATGGCTGCCTGACCTGCTTCCTTGCCGGAGCGGTCCACCGGGATCTGCCCGGCGCTGCGGAAGAAGTAGGCCGTCAGACGGCCCTTGATACCGGGCCCCGTGAAGTACTCCGCCTTCGCCAGGAACGTGATCCGCCGCTTGAGGATCGCGGGCATCAGGAAATGGTCCGAGAACGACAGATGATTACCGGCGACAATGGCCGCGCCCGTCGCCGGTACATGCTCGAGCCCATCGATCCGGGGACGGAAGACCAGTCTCAGCAAAGGTCCCAGGATCACGTACTTGAGCACGTAGTAGAACATGGGGTCGTCGCTCCTCACTCCGCCGGATCGGCTCAACCGCCGTGTTCTAGCAGGTCAATAGGTACGCGGGAGAGACGCCAGTGTATGTGCAGGCGCGGGCCTGTGTTAACCGGTGCGCTACGGCTTGCGGGCCACTCCGCAGAAGTGAGTCACATCGACGATCTCTTCCTGCGGACAGTCGGGCCGCCAGCGGGGGCAGGAGACGACGCCCGGCTCGAGGAGATCAAAACCGTCGAAGAGTCCCAGGAGTTCTTCGCGGGTACGCAGTGTCATCGGCGCCGATCCCTGCGTGTTCCAGTAGTGGACCGCCTGGGCCATCGCCAGGCCGTCGACCTCCGAGGTCGGGTGAGAGACGACCAGGTGGCTGCCGGAGGGCACGGCGTCCATGAGCCGCCGCACGATGGAGCGGGCCTCATCGTTGTCCAGGACGAAATTGAGGATGCCCAGCATCGTGATTCCCACGGGCCGGCTGAAGTCCAGCGTCCGGGCGGCACCCTGGAGGATCGAGTCGGGGGCGTGGACGTCGGCGTCGATGTAGTCGGTGGCACCCTCGGGCGTGCTGGTGAGCAGGGCGCGGGCGTGGCTCAGCACGATGGGGTCGTTGTCCACGTAGACGATCCGGCAGCCGGGATCGACGCGTTGGGCCACCTCGTGGGTGTTGTCGACGATCGGCAGGCCCGTGCCGATGTCCAGGAACTGCCGGATTCCCGCCTCACCGGCGAGAAACCGCACAGAGCGCGCCAGGAACCGCCGGTCCGCGACGGCCGAGCGCGAGATTTCCGGCACGAAGGACAGGATGTGATCGCCGACCTGTTGATCGATCTGGTAGTTGTCCCTGCCGCCCAGCCAGTAGTTCCAGATGCGCGCGGAGTGCGACACATTGGTCTTGAGCTTGGGATTCCGCATGGTGCCCCGGGTGCCTGGTGTCGAGAGTTCGGACATCCCTGTGGCTCTTTTCGCTCATCACTGACTGGGACAGTGCACAATCTAGCCCGCTTGGCCGGAACCAATCACCATAAAGGATAAAGCAGTTCCTGGTTCCGGCCCCCGTCGCGCAGGCTCCTTCTGCCCTCAGGCCCCTTCTGTCAGAACCTTCTCCAGTGTCCCGAGCGCCGAGCGGAGTTCCCCGTCGGTGATGGTCAGCGGTGGTGCCAGCCGGATCGTCGAGCCGTGGGTGTCCTTGACGAGGATTCCCTCGCGCATGAGGCGTTCGCTGATCTCGCGGCCGGTGCCGATGGCGGGGTCGACGTCGACGCCCGCCCACAGACCACGCGCACGGAAACCGCGTACGCCCCTGCCCTCGAGAGCGGCCAGCCCCTCGCGCAGGGTCACACCCAACTCGGCGGCCCTGAGCTGGAAATCACCGGTCCCCAGCAGCTCGACGACCGCGGAACCCACCGCCGCGGCCAGCGGATTGCCGCCGAACGTCGAGCCGTGCTCGCCGGGCCGCAGCACGCCGAGCACGTCGCGGCGCGCGACGACCGCGGAGACGGGGACGATGCCGCCGCCGAGCGCCTTGCCGAGCAGCACCATGTCCGGGACGACCGCCTCGTGCTCGACGGCCAGCGTGCGGCCCGTACGGCCGAGGCCCGACTGGATCTCGTCCGCGATGAACAGGCACCCGGCCCGCCGGGTCAGTTCGCGTACGCCGGTGAGGTAGCCGTCGTCCGGGACGACCACGCCCGCCTCGCCCTGGATCGGCTCGAGGAGGACAGCCGCCGTCGTCTCGTCGACCGCCGCCTCGAGCGCGGCGAGATCGTTGTACGGGACGATGCGGAAGCCGGGCGTGAACGGCCCGAAGCCCGCGCGGGCGCTCTCGTCGGTGGAGAAGCTGACGATGGTGGTCGTACGACCGTGGAAGTTGTCGGCGGCCACCACGATGGTCGCCTGGTCGGCGGGGACGCCCTTCACCTCGTACGCCCATTTGCGGGCGACCTTGATGCCGCTCTCCACGGCCTCGGCGCCCGTGTTCATCGGCAGCACCATGTCCAGGCCGGTCAACTCGGCCAGGGACTCGGCGAATTCGGCGAGCTTGTCGTTGTGGAAGGCGCGCGAGGTGAGCGTCAGCTGGTCGAGCTGGCGGTGCGCGGCCTCGATCAGCGCCGGGTGGCGGTGGCCGAAGTTGAGGGCCGAGTAGCCGGCCAGCATGTCGAGGTAGCGGCGGCCCTCGACGTCCTCGACCCAGACGCCCTCGGCGCGGGCGACGACCACGGGCAGCGGGTGGTAGTTGTGCGCGAGGACGGGCTCCTCGGCGCGGATCAGGTCTGCGGAGGTACGCGTACGCGCGGGAGCGGTCATGAACGGATCTCCTGGGTGCAGCACTTGATGCCGCCGCCGGCCTTGTGGAGCTCCGACAGGTCGACGGGGACGGGAACATAGCCGTGGCGGTTCAGCTGGTCCGCGAGCGCCTCGGCGCGGGGCGAGATGAAGACATGGCGGCCGTCCGAGACGGAGTTGAGCCCGAACGCCATCGCGTCCTCACGCGTGGCGATCACCGCCTCCGGGAACAGCCGCCCGAGCACCTCACGGCTTCCCGGGGAGAAGGCCTCGGGGTAGTACGCGATGTTCGCCTCGGGGCCGTCGCCTCCGTCGTCGAGGACGAACAGCGCGGTGTCCATGTGGTAGAGGTACGGGTCCACCAGCTGCAGGCCGATCGTCGGGATGCCGAAGAACTCCTGCACCTCGCGGTGCGCATCCCGCGTCGTACGAAAGCCGGTGCCGGCCAGGATGTAGGGGCCGACCGGGACGAGATCGCCCTCGCCCTCGCACACCGACTCGGGGTGCTGGACGTCGAAGCCCGCGTTCTTGAACCAGGTCTCGTACGCGGTCGACTCCGGCCGCCGCTGCGGCGCGTGGAACAGCGAGCCGAAGACCCGGCCTTCCACGACCAGCGCGGAGTTCGCGGCGAAGACCATGTCCGGAAGACCGGCGACCGGCTCGACGCTGTCGACGGTGTGGCCGTGGGCGCGGTAGGCGCGGATCAGCTCCGCCCACTGGCCGCGGGCCAGATCGACGTCGACCTGTGTGTCCTCATGCATCCATGGGTTGATGGCGTACTGCACGGCGAAGTGTCTGGGTTCGCAGACCAGAAAGTGCTTCGGGCGCGACACACGGCTGTTGGGCACAGAGGGGTTCCTCCGCTTCCTGCGGTGACGAGGTGATGACTGGCGGTGAGTCAACGGTAGGAAGTGGGGGAGAGGGGCGACAAGCACCGACAATTGCGCGTCGGCGCAGGAACGCTGCGTATTCAGACGGTTCACCGCACGATCGGTGCGCGAACCGGGTCGCTCACTCCTCCGGCGGCGGAGCCGGCTGGTTCGCGCCCGCCTCCGGGCTCTCCGGGAGCAGATGCGACAGCACCATGTAACTGATCGTCTTGCGGATGAACGGCTCCGTACGGATTCGCTCGAGCACCTCCTCGAAGTGGTCCACGTCCCGGGCCCGTACATGCAGCAGCGCGTCCGCGCCCCCGGTCACCGTCATCGCGGCGGTGATCTCCGGATGGTTGCGCACCACCTCCGCCAGCCGCCGCGGCGGGGCCGCGCCCTCGCAGTACACCTCGACGTACGCCTCCGTACGCCAGCCGAGCGCGTCCGGCTTCACGGTGGCCGTGAATCCGGTGACCACACCGGTCTCGCGCATCCGGTCGACGCGGCGCTTGACCGCGGTGGCCGACAGGCCGACCGCCTCGCCGATCACGGCGAAGCTGGTGCGGGCGTTCGCCATCAGGGCCGTGACGATCTTGCGGTCGAGCTCGTCGAACGGCGCGGACTTGGGGCTCATGCGCGCACTGTATCCAGCGGTGACGGCCACACCTCACGGCTCCGCAGGCCCAGAGGTCACAGCCCCGTCTCGCGCATGTGCAGACGTCCGGATTGCTCCTAGACTCCAGCCTCATGCTGCGCGCCCTCGCCGTCGACGACGAACCGCCGTCCCTCGAAGAGCTGCTCTATCTGCTGGAGGCCGACCCACGCGTGAAGAGCGTCGAGGGCGCGAGCGACGCGACAGAGGCGCTGCGGCGGATCAATCGCGCTTTGGAGTGCGGCCCCGCCGGCGACGACGCGATCGACGTGATCTTCCTCGACATCCAGATGCCCGGGCTCGACGGCCTGGACATGGCGCGGCTGCTCGCGGGCCTCGCCAAACCCCCGCTCGTCGTGTTCGTCACCGCCCACGAGGGCTTCGCGGTGCAGGCCTTCGACCTCAAGGCCGTCGACTACGTCCTGAAGCCGGTACGCAGGGAACGGCTGGCCGAGGCCGTCCGCCGGGCCGCCGAGCTGAAGGAGGCGGCTCCGCTGATCCCCGTGCACGAGCCCGACCCGGACCACATCCCGGTCGAGCTGGGCGGGGTCACCCGTTTCGTGGCCGTCGAGGACATCACGCATGTCGAGGCCCAGGGTGACTACGCGCGACTGCACACCGCGCAGGGCAGCCATCTGGTGCGTATCCCGCTGTCCACGCTGGAGGAGCGCTGGCGCTCGCGCGGCTTCGTCCGCATCCACCGGCGCCATCTCGTCGCGCTCGGCCACATCAGCGAGCTCCGGCTGGACGCCGGCACCGTGAGCGTCCTGGTCGGCCCCGTCGAGCTGCAGGTCAGCCGCCGGCACGCCCGCGAGCTGCGCGAGCTGCTGATGCGCCGGACAGCGAGCTAGGGGGCTTCAGTGGCACAGGATCCGACCGATCGCCGCGTGGTCGTCACGGGGCCGCCCCGCCGCACCGGCAGGCTGAACGGCTACCGCCCCCGCACAGAGATCGACGAGCAGACGACTCTCGGCCACACCTACGTCCGCTCGCTCATCCGCAGCCAGCTGCGCGCCGCGCTCACGGTGTTCGGCGTACTCGTGCTGCTCGTGGGACCGCTGCCGCTGGTGTTCACCTCCATGAACGACAGTACGAACCTCGAATGGCTCGTCCTCGGCTTCTGCGTCTACCCGCCGCTGGTGCTGCTCGCCCGCTGGTACGTACGCCGGGCCGACCGCAACGAGAGGGACTTCGTCCGCCTCGTCGAGGACCGCTGACCCCCGAATGCCGAGCCCATGAACCAGAACGAGGACCGCTGAACAGTGAACGAGAACTACGCCGTTCCCGCGGTCGCCCTCGTCGTCGTGGCGACCGTCTTCGTCGGCGCCTTCGGCCTGCGCATCTCACGGACCACCTCGGACTTCTACGTCGCCTCGCGCACCGTCGGACCCCGGCTGAACGCGGCGGCCATCAGCGGTGAGTACCTGTCCGCCGCCTCGTTCCTCGGCATAGCGGGCCTCGTCCTCGTCCAGGGCCCCGACATGCTGTGGTACCCCGTCGGCTACACGGCGGGCTATCTCGTCCTGCTGCTCTTCGTGGCAGCCCCGCTGCGCCGCTCCGGCGCCTACACGCTGCCCGACTTCGCGGAGGCACGGCTCGCCTCACAGTCGGTGCGACGGCTGGCGGGCGCCTTCGTCGTCGGGGTCGGCTGGCTGTATCTGCTGCCCCAACTACAGGGCGCCGGGCTGACGTTGAACGTGCTGACCGGGGCCCCCAAGTCACTCGGCGGAATCATCGTCGCCGTCGTCGTGGTCGCGACCGTCGCCGCCGGCGGCATGCGCAGCATCACCTTCGTACAGGCCTTCCAGTACTGGCTGAAACTCACCGCCCTGCTCGTCCCCGCACTGTTCCTCGTCCTCGCCTGGCAGGGCGACGGATCGCCACGGAACGCCTTCGACGAACCGGCGACCTTCCGCGAACACAGAGTCGTCCGCGTCGACAGCGGCCTCGACCTGAAGCTCGCCGCACCGCTGAACGTCACGGCGACGGGCACCGTGGACGGCGAGCGGTACGAGGACGAGAAGGTACGGCTCACCGAGGGCGTCCACCGCATCGAGCGGGGCACCGAGCTGGGCTTCACCAAGGGCGACCACGTCCCCGTCGCCGACCGCGGCAGCAACGGCGGCATGTCCACCTCGCTCGCCGAGGGTCGCGAGGACCGCCCGCTCTACGCCACGTATGGACTGATCCTCGCCACCTTCCTCGGCACCATGGGCCTGCCGCACGTGGTCGTCCGCTTCTACACCAGCCCGCACGGCGTCGCCGCCCGCCGCACCACGGTCGTCGTACTCGGCCTGATCGGCGCCTTCTACCTGCTGCCGCCGCTCTACGGCGCGCTGGGCCGCCTGTACGCCCCCGAGCTCACCCTCACCGGGGACGCCGACGCAGCCGTACTGCTGCTGCCCGACCGGGTGATCGGCGGACTCGGTGGAGACCTGCTGGGCGCACTGGTGGCGGGCGGTGCCTTCGCCGCGTTCCTGTCCACGGCGTCCGGGCTGACCATGGCGGTGGCGGGCGTGCTCACCCAGGACGTGCTCCCGGCTCGCGGCGTACGGCACTTCCGGCTGGGCACGGTGCTCTCGATGATCGTGCCGCTGATGGCCAGCGTGGTCGTGGGCGGACTGCCCGTCGCGGACGCCGTGGGGCTCGCCTTCGCCGTGTCCGCGTCGTCGTTCTGCCCGCTCCTCGTTCTCGGCATCTGGTGGCGGCGGCTCACCCCGCCGGGCGCGGCGGCCGGGATGCTGGTCGGCGGCGGCTCGGCGCTGCTCGCGGTCGCCGCGACCATGGCGGGCTTCCCGGGCACGGGCCCGCTGCACGCGCTCCTCGCCTGGCCCGCGCTGTGGTCCGTGCCGCTGGGCTTCCTCACCATGGTGCTGGTGTCGCTGGCCACACCCGGGCTGGTGCCGGCGGGCACGGCCGCGATCCTCGCCCGCTTCCATCTGCCGGAGCAGCTGTCGGGCGGCCAGGTGCGAACGGCTGTGAGCGCGAAGGAAGTCGACGCATGAGCTGGGTAGTCATGAACCGGGTGGTGGAGACATGAGCGGTTTCCTGGCCGGGCTCTTGGTGGCCGTACTCCCGCTGCTGGCGGCCGGATTCTGGCTCGGCCGGCGCACCACGCGCCCACGGAGCCTGGGCGGACTCGGCACCCCCGTCGAGCACGCCACCTTCGAGACCCTGCACACCGCCTCGCTCGCCGCACCCCCACTGCGGGCGGGCCTCACCGAGGAGACGGCCCGCAAGTCGGCCCGGCGACTGCGCACCCTGCTCGGCACCGACGCGCTCTGCCTCACCGACCAGGACACGGTCCTGGCCTGGGAAGGCGTGGGCGAGCACCACAAAACGCAGATCATGGACCGGCTAGCCGGACCGCTGGAGAACGGCCGCGGCGAAGCCTTCCGCCTCGACTGCGTCGAACCGGACTGCCCGGTGCGCTGGGCAGTCGTCGCCCCGCTCACCGTCGACGACCGCGTACACGGCGCGCTCGTCGCCTGCGCACCCCGCGAGTCCGCCGTACTGGTCAGGGCCACCGGCGAGGTCGCCCGCTGGGTCTCGGTCCAGCTGGAACTCGCCGACCTCGACCAGTCCCGTACGCGGCTGATCGAGGCGGAGATCAAGGCCCTGCGCGCCCAGATCTCCCCGCACTTCATCTTCAACTCGCTTGCCGTGATCGCCTCGTTCGTCCGCACCGACCCGGAGCGCGCCCGTGAACTCCTGCTGGAATTCGCCGATTTCACCCGCTACTCGTTCCGCAGGCATGGCGACTTCACCACGCTCGCCGACGAACTCCATGCCATCGACCACTACTTGACCCTGGTCAGGGCCCGCTTCGGGGACCGCCTCTCGGTCACCCTGCAGATCGCCCCCGAAGTACTCCCGGTGACCCTGCCCTTCCTGTGTCTGCAACCCCTCGTGGAGAACGCCGTGAAACACGGACTGGAGGGCGGCACCGGCCAGGTCGACAAGAGCCACATCAGCATCACCGCACAGGACGCGGGAGCCGAGGCCCTCGTCGTCATCGAGGACGACGGCCCCGGCATGGACCCGGACTGGCTGCGCCGCATCCTGGCAGGCGAGACCAGCCCCTCGGGCGGCATCGGTCTGTCGAACGTCGACGACCGGCTGCGCCAGGTCTACGGAGACGACTACGGCCTCGTCATCGAGACCGCCCTCGGCGCCGGCATGAAAATCACCGCCAGGCTGCCCAAATACCAGCCTGGCGTGCACTAGGGCGCTTCTCCCGCGAACGAGAGCCTCCCCGGACCAGTCGGAGACGGTCGTCCGGGGAGGCGTCGCGGAGCGCATCAGGTGCTGCGTGAGGCCACCATCGCCAGCGTGATCAGGCCGAGCACGACCCAGCCGAACCACAGCCAGCCGTTGCTGCCGAGCGCCACCGTGTAGGCCGTGACCACTACCAGGCCGCCGACGGTGAGCACCCCCATGGTCTTCGTGGAACCGGGCATCGCAACACCCTCCTTATGGTTCGTCCTTCTCCATGGTGCCCCCGTCCTGCCTTTTCACAGTGCATACGACGAAATGTGTGCCTGTTTTCCAGCCGCTCTCCCCGGCCCAGGCCGCCGCTTCATAGCGGCTCGGGTCGTAGCCGTACTGGATCGGCGGCACATCCGCCGCACACGCCTCCACGGACTCCCGCTTGGCCTCTTCCAGCGTGGTGTCGGGGCCGAGCCGGGTGAAACCGAGTACCCGCTGGTCGTGCGGCTCGTCGCAGGAGGCCAGCCGGGCGTCCCGGTCGGACCGTTCGTCCAGGCAGTCCTGCTTGTGCATATTGGCCGTATCGATGAACGCCAGCCCCGCCTCCCGGTGGTCCCCGAGCGGCCCGTACACCCCTCCGTTCGCCCCGAGCAGCAGACAGACGGTGCGCCGGCCGGCGGCCTCGAAGCCCGCTTCGGTCGGCAGCACGACGTAGCCGCGTACGTCCGCGAGCTTCTTACGGGTCTTCTCTGTGCGCTCCTCGCACCGGGCGGGCCCGTTTGTCCGCGCCTCCTCGACGGATCCGGCCTCGACCACCGCCATGACCTGGCCGTCCGGTGACCCTTTGAGGCAGTCCTCGAGCTTGAGCCGTGGAGTGCCCTCGAAACGCCTCTCGGACCAGTCGGCGATGACACAGTCGCCGTCCTTGAGCGGCTCGGCGAGCCCGATGGTCGCTCCGTACGGCTGCGCACTGCCGCCCTCGTCCGCCTGCCGGCCCATCGCGTACCAGACCCCGCCGAGCGCCAGGCCCACACCGAGGAGGCCCGCGATCACGGACTGGAGGACGTTCGAGCGCTTGCGACGCCGCCTTCCGGGCGGCGGTCCGTACGTCGGCGACATGGGCGACATCGGCGAGACGGGTGGCAGCGGTGACTGCGGTGGCCCGAACCCGGGCCCCGACACAGGCACCGGCCTGGCTGACGCCTCCGTCTCGGCGTGCGCCCACTGCGGCTGCGATCCCGGATCGGCATGGGTGCGCTGCGGGGACTGCGGCATGACGATCGCGGACAGCGCGGCCTGCGTCTCCTCGGCCGTCACGCGGTGGACCGGGTCCTTGGTGAGCAAGGCCGCCAGGAGCGGTTCCAGCGCGCCCGCGCGCAGTGGCGGGCGGGCCTCCTCCAGGACGGCCGCGGTGAGCGCGGCCAGGTCGGTGTCGCGGTCGAAGGGGCCGCAGCCCTCGACCGCGTAGTAGAGCGTGCAGCCCAGCGAGAACAGGTCGGCGGCAGCGGTCGGCGGCCCGCCCTGGGCCCGCTCGGGCGCCAGATACCCGGCCGTGCCCACGAGCATGGACGTCATCGTCCAGCGCGGCTCCGCGGAGTCCGGCTGCACAGAGATGCCGTAGTCCGTGAGCAGGACACGTGCGTACGGCGAACCCGAACGGTCCGGCGCCAGCAGGATGTTCGCGGGCTTCACATCGCGGTGCATGACGCCCCGCTCATGCCCCGCGGTCAGCGCGTCCAGCACGGCGAGGCCGATCCGGGCGCACTCGGCGGGCGCCGTCGGGCCCCGCTGCGTGACGAGGTCGCGCAGGTCGAGGGCGCCCGCGACGTACTCCATCACGATCCACGGCAGGCCCTCGTGCTCCAGCACGTCGTGCACGGTCACCACGTGCGGATGGCCCCGCAGCCCCGCCGCGTGCCGGGCCTCCGCGCGGGCACGCGCCACCCGGGCCGCCCGCTGCCGGCCGGCCTCGGCCGGGTTGCGGAACACGATCTCCTTGAGCGCGACCTCGCAGGCGAGATGCTGGTCATGGGCGAGCCAGACGTGTCCCATGCCGCCGGTACCGAGCCGGTTCAGGAGCAGATACCGGCCCGCGATGACCCGGCCCACTCCCGACTGCGAAGTTCCTGGTGCCATCCGGTCCCTCCTGGGTGCCGTGGGTCAGACCGCGCTCGGGGCGGGGTCGCCGCTCACCGGGGCGTCGGTCGCCGGCTCGCTCGTGACGGGTGCGCTGCTGGTCACAGGTGCGCTGGTGACGGGCTCGCTGGTAACCGGATCGCTCGTCGGCGGTGATGAGCTCGTACGAGACGGATCGTCGCTCGGCGGACTTGTGCTGTCCGTCGACGTCGGCGTCGAGGGCTCGGCGGGCTTCGTGCCGGTCGGCGTCGGTGGGGACGGCGTGTCAGTGAGCCGCCTGTCGGCGGGCGACGTCGGGGGCTCCACCGGTTCGGTCTCCGCCGGATCGGTCTCCGTCGGATCGCTCGGAGTCGCGGTGTCGGTCGACGTCTCGGTGGGCGAGGTCGAACCCGGGTCCGGGGAAGTGCCCGGCTCCTCGGTGGCCTCGTCGCCTGCGCCGAACGTCCGGTCCTCCGAGCCGTCGGTGCCCACGGGCCGGTCGAGACCCTTGTCCGTGTCGTCCACGTCCACGAGAGCAAGCCGGTCGAGCTTCGTGGGCGACGGTTCGACCGACACCACCGACTCCTCGCGGAAACTCGGCCACTTCTTGTTGCCGTCCTCGAACCGCACCGAGATCTTGTCGGTGTCCCCCTGGAATGTGCGCAGCGGATTACCGCAGGAGCACTTCACGGCGGGCAATCCCTGATCGTTCACGAGAACCGCGATTCCCGCCTCCAGCAAGGCGTCGTAGGCAACGGCCCTGCCCTTCTTGTAGTCATGGTTCTGTACGAGAGTGTCGTGACGGAGGAGGACCGGTGTGAGTCGATCGACGTACTCATCGATCGCATCCGGAGAAATTTCGACAACCCGTGCCCATTCCCGCGCCTTCTGGCGGTTCTTGGGATCGTTGAGGAATTCCTTGAGCCGGTCGACGTCACAGGCGCCCTGCTTACGCGAACCGCCGTACAGCCCAGGTGTGTTGCCTTGCTGCAAGCCGCCACGAGGCCGCTCCCCACGTACCTCGGCATCCACACCGAGCCCACTCTTCTCGTCGAAGAAGGGATCGAGAGCGGGAACGCCGGCGGCGACGGCCTTCACGACGGTCAGGCGGTCGGATTGAGTGCAGCCGCTGAGGATCAGCAAAGCGACCAGCAGAAATGCGGTCCCGCGGACCGAAGATTGAAAGCCCCTGTACATGGGCACGCGAAATGTCATTACCGCTCCCCCCGGCGGTTCCCCCGTCACCCTGCACAGCGAAAGCAGGGCTTGCGCGCCATGCTACTGAATGGAAAAGCCTTTCAGTCAAGATTAATTGGAAGAGGCATTAAGTCCTGGAAGTGCCAAGAGGGGCCAGAGATTCTCAGTGGCCTTGAGTGGGAATTGATTCTCAGCGGGTGCGCGCGTTCAACGAGGCCAGATAGGCGTTGTACGCCTCCAGCTCCTTGTCCCCGTCGCGGTCCGCGGCCCTGTCCTTGCGCCGGGCCTGCCGTTGTTCGGAGCGGTACCACTGGAAGAGCAGCGCGAGCAGCACGAGTACGGACGGGATCTCGCTGAACGCCCAGGCGATGCCGCCCGCCGCGTTCTGGTCCGAGAGCGCGTCGATGCCCAGCGACGCGGGAGGGTTCTTGTACGTCTCGACCATCGGCCCGGACGCCATCATCAGTGCGATGCCGAAGAACGCGTGGAACGGCATGCCCGCGAACAGCTCCAGCATCCGAATCAGATAGCCGGGCCGGTGCGGACCGGGATCCACGCCCATGATCGGCCAGAAGAAGGCGAGGCCGACAGCGAGGAAGTGGCACATCATCACGGTGTGGCCCGTCTTCGAACCCATCAGGAAGTCGAAGAGGGGAGTGAAGTACAGCGCGTACAGGCTCGCGATGAACAGCGGGATCGTGAACGCAGGGTGCGAGATCAGCCGCATGAACCGGCTGTGCAGCAGCGCCAGCAGCAGCTCACGCGGCCCCTTGCGGCCCCGGCGGGAAGCCACCGGCAGGGCACGCAGCGCCAGCGTGATCGGCGCGCCGAGCAGGATCAGGATCGGCGAAAGCATGCTGATCACCATGTGCTGCACCATGTGCACGCTGAACATGACCATGCCGTAGTCATTGAGCCCGGTGCACATCACGAGCACGACGGTCAGTACGCCGGCGACGAACGCCACGGTCCGCCCGACCGGCCACTTGTCACCGCGCCGCACCAGCCGCACGACGCCCCACCCGTACAGGGCGAGCCCCACCAGGCAGGCGACGAGGAAGAACGGGTCCGCGGACCACGCGAGCCCTCGCCCCAGCGTGAACGGCGGCAGATCCATGACCATGCCGTGCCCGCTGTGATCCATCCGCCGGCTCCTGATTCGTACTGGTTGTGCGCCGTCTGTCCGCACCCAGACTAGAACCGCCTCCGGAGCCGGCGGTGACCGGGGGGGGCGCCCCTTCAGGGGCGCGGGGCTGTGTCGATATGCGGCTCCGCCGCGCGGGCGCGACCAGTCAGACCGAAAGTGTTAAGGCACTGCCCCGGCTAAAGCACGCACTCCGCTTCCGCGTACCGCTCATCCGGAACCGTCTTCAGTGTCTCGACCGCCTCCGCGAGCGACACCATTTCGATCTCGGTACCGCGCAGCGCCGTCATCCTGCCGAACTCGCCACGATGCACGGCCTCCACCGCGTGCCACCCGAAACGGGTCGCGAGGACGCGGTCGTACGCGGTCGGGGTGCCGCCACGCTGGACGTGCCCGAGGATCACCGGACGGGCCTCCTTGCCGAGCCGGTGCTCCAGCTCGAGCGAGAGCTGGCGGGCGATGCCCGCGAACCGCTCGTGTCCGTAGATGTCCTTGGCGCCCTCGTCGAACTCCATGGTGCCCTCGCGAGGCTTCGCGCCCTCCGCGGCCACCACGATGGCGAACTTCTTGCCCGCAGAGAAGCGCTCGCCGACCTTGGCCGCCAGCTCCTCGACGTCGAAGGGGCGTTCCGGCACGACGATCGCGTGCGCGCCGGCCGCCATGCCCGAGTGCAGCGCGATCCAGCCGGTGTGGCGGCCCATGACCTCCACGATCAGCACGCGCTGATGGGACTCGGCGGTGGTCTTGAGGCGGTCGAGGGCCTCGGTCGCCACGCCCACGGCCGTGTCGAAGCCGAAGGTGACGTCCGTCACCGCGATGTCATTGTCGATGGTCTTCGGCACGCCGACGATCGGCAGGCCGCCGTCCGACAGGAGGCGCGCCGCTTTGAGCGTGCCCTCCCCGCCGATCGGGATGATCGCGTCGAGCCCGAGTTCCTCGACATACCCCTTGGCCCGCTCCACGCCGTCCCTGAGCTGCTCGGGACGTACGCGGGAGGAGCCGAGGATGGTGCCGCCGCGAGCCAGGATTCCGCTCACCGCGTCGAGGTCGAGCTTGAGGTAGTCGCACTCCAGAAGGCCTTTCCAGCCGTCCCGGAAGCCGATGACCTCGTCGCCGTGGTCGACGACGGCGCGGTGCACGACGGACCGGATGACGGCGTTCAGGCCGGGGCAGTCGCCGCCGGACGTGAGGACACCAATGCGCATAGCCCGAAATACCTTCTCAACGTGGGCCGGGTACCGGACCGCGCTGTCCGGTTGGACCCGGCCAGCCTACCGGCGGCAGGGGGCGGTTCCGCATCGTGCGTCCGCCTGCTGGACGCCCCCGCACAGGTGAGCGGGCGGGCCGCCAGAAGGGCTGTGCTCCATGTCTCGGGCTGTCCCGGGCGGGCTGTGAGCTGTGTCTCCGCGTATCAGGGCCTCTCAGGCAGGTTGCTGAGCGGCCGCGATGCGCTCGGCGCGCAGCGCCTCGTACCACCGGTCGTCGATCGGCGGCAGGGCGTTGACGTCGAGCGCGAGCTTGAGCAGCAGGTCCGCGATCAGCGGGTTGCGGGCGAGCACCGGCCCGTGCATGTAGGTCCCGAAGACCGTGTCGTTGTACGCGCCTTCCGTGCCGTCTCCTGTGCCGTTGCCCTTGCCGAGGCGGACCTGGGCGAAGGGGCGCGCGGTGGGGCCGAGGTGGGTGATGCCCTGGTGGTTCTCGAAGCCCGTGAGCTGCGGCAGGCCGAGGGGCGGGTCGATGTCCCCGAGTACGTCCCCGACACAGCGTTCGCCCTCGCCGCGCGTGGAGACCACGTCGAGCAGGCCGAGGCCCGGCTCGCGCTGACCGAGGTCGTTGATGAACTCGTGGCCGAGGATCTGGTAGCCGGCGCACACGGAGAAGACGATCGCGCCGTTGCCGACCGCGCGGTGCAGACCCCCGTCACGGCGCAGCCGCTCGGCAGCGAGCCGCTGCGGCCGGTCCTCGCCGCCGCCGATCAGGTAGATGTCGCCGGAGGTGGGGATCGGCTGGTCGCTGCGTACGTCGAGCCGGGCCACGTCCAGGCCGCGCTGCCGGGCCCGGCGCTCCACCACGAGGGCGTTGCCCTGGTCGCCGTACGTGCTCAGCAGGTCCGGGTAGATCCACACCAGACGCAGGCTGTTGTCACTCATCGATGATCGTCCTCTGTGGTCAGTTGCCGACACGGCGGCGCAGGTCCTGGAACGCGGTGTAGTTCGCGATGACCTCGATCCGCCCCGGTGGTGCGATCTGCACGGCCTGGTCGAGGTTCTCGCAGACCTGGAAGGTCTGGTTCGCGACCTCCAGACGCACCGCGAGGTCCAGCTTCCGGTCGCCGATGACAAAGATCGGGTGCCCGCTCAGCCGCGTGTAGTCGACGTCCCACAGCCAGGAGGTGTCGGTGCCGTCGGCCCCGCGCGCGTTCACGGACAGGATGACCGGCGTCGGCGGCGGGTCGATCAGTGAGAACGTCTCCAGCCAGCCCGCGGGGTTCTTGGCGAGCAGCAGGCGCAGGTCACGCTGCATGAACTGCACGACGTCGTACCGTCCGGCCACCGCCTGGACCTGGTACATGCGTTCCAGGGCGACCTGCGGCGGCACACCGAAGACCGCGGCGACGGCGGCCGACGAGGCGGCGTTGGCCTTGTTGGCGCGGCCCGGCAGCTGGAGGTGGATCGGCCAGGCGGAACCGTGCGGGTCCAGTACATGGTCGCCGTTCAGCGCCCAACTGGGCGTCGGACGGCGGAAACCGCACTCGCTGCAGAACCAGTCGTCACCCGGCCGCTGCATCACACCGCCGCAGGACGGGCAGGACCAGGCGTCGTCCTTCCACATCTGCCCGGCGGCCACCCATACGACGTTCGGCGAGGAGGAGGCTGCCCATACGACCAGCGGGTCGTCCGCGTTGGCGATCACGACGGACTTCGACCCGGCCAGGCCCTCACGCCAGTGCTCGGCGAGCATGCGGGTCTCGGCGGCGCGGTCGAGCTGGTCGCGGGAGAGGTTGAGGAGCGCGATGGCCTTCGGGGCGGTGTCACGTGCCACACCGGCGAGGTATTTCTCGTCGACCTCGATGACCGCGTACCGCGCGTCCGAGCCGCCGGCCAGCGCGGAGGTGATGCCGGCGGGCATGTTCGCGCCCAGGGCGTTCGAGACGACGGGACCCGCGGCACGCAGCGCCTCCGCGATCAGCCGCGTGGTGGTCGTCTTGCCGTTGGTGGCCGACACCAGGATGACGTCCAGGTGCTGGGCGAGCCGGGCCAGCAGGTCGGGGTCGAGTTTGAGCGCCACCCGGCCGCCGATCACCGATCCGCTGCCGCGGCCCGCGGCACGCGAAGCCGCCGCGACCGCCTTGCCCGCCGTCACGGCCAGCTTGGCCCGCGGTGACAGCGGGTCCGAGTTGCCTGCCATCAGTTCTCGATCCTCCTTGCGTACGACGCCGCGCCCTGCCCTGCTCCCGGCAACGTGTGGCCCTCAGCCTATCGAGATCCACGACCGGCCCGATTCGCGGCACCACCCCGGCGCCCGCGCGACATTGAGGACCGTACCCTTGCGGCCATGCGACACAGCTCGATCCCGGGCGCCCAGGGGCGCGTTCTCACGCTGTCCCTCCTTGGCGACCCCGTGTTGCACACACCGTGCGAGGAAGTCACCGACTTCGGCCCTCAACTGGCGCGTCTGGTCGAGGACATGTTCGCGACGATGTACGCGGCTCAGGGGGTTGGGCTCGCCGCGAACCAGGTCGGTCAGTCGTTGCGGGTCTTTGTGTACGACTGCCCTGACGACGAGGAGCGGCGGCATGTGGGTCACCTGGTGAACCCGCGTCTGGTCGAGGCGGACGGGCTTGTGCTGCGCGGGCCCGAGGGGTGTTTGTCGTTGCCGGGGCTTGAGGCGGGGACGGAGCGGTACGACCACGCGATCGTCGAAGGTCGCACGCTGGACGGTGAGTTGGTGCGGGTTCATGGCACCGGGTTCTTCGCCCGGTGCCTTCAGCATGAGTGCGACCACCTTGACGGGGGTGTCTACACCGAACGCGTCAAGGGGTGGCGCAGGCGGCGGGTTCTGCGGGCCGCCGCGCGGGCTTCCTGGAGCCGGTGAGCGGCGTTGGGGTGCGGTCTCGGATGCGGTCTGCCAGTTCTCTGTGGCGGGTCGCTCCCCCACTCTCGGCTTCGCTCGAGCGGGGGGACCCCCATCGCGGCGGAGCCGCACATTGATACAGCCCCGCGGCCCCTCACGGGGCGCTTCAGCTCACCGGAGTCAGAAGCTGGGGCCACCCACCTTGTCGCCCGCCGCTGCCAGACGTCCCCACAGCAGGTCAGCCAAACTGCGTACCAACTCCGCGCGTGAGCACGGGCGTTCGCCCAGCCACCAGTCGCCCGCCGCGTGCATCATGCCGACGATGCCGTGGCCCCAGACTCGGGCGAGCTGTTCGCTGTTCGGGCCGAGGTCGACCCGTTCCTCGATGACCTTGCCGAGTTCCTCGCCCATACGGCGCAGCAGGGGAGCGGAGTGCAGGCCGACGTCGAAGCCCTGGTCGCTCTGTGGGCCGCCCTCTGACGGGTGCATCAGGAAGCGGTACACCTGCGGACGTGCTTCGATGGCCGCGAGGTAGGTGTCGAGCGTGGCCTCGACCCGCTCGCGGCGCTCGGCCGGTGCGTCCAGCGCGGCCCGCAGCGCTTCGAGCAGGGCGTCCGTGTGGCGCTTGGCGAGAGCCGCGTACAGTCCCCCCTTGTCACCGAAGTGCCGGTACAGAATGGGCTTGGTGATACCGGCCTCGGCGGCGATGGCGTTCATCGAGGCGCCGGGGCCGTCGCGGAGCACCACCCGGTCGGCGGCCTCCAGCAGCTCGCGCCGGCGGCGGTCGGCGGACCGCTGGTGCTCGGTCCGCTGTGTGGTGTCCATGAGCTCTCCCCACCCGTACTGGTTCGGTGACGCCTGCGCAACGTAACACCCTGCTGGGATTCTGCATCGAACGGGCTGCCGGAGGGGAACCGGGAGTTGACTTTTCCTACTGACGGGTAACAGGCTACTGTTACCGCAAGTAACATGTGAGTGCTGTAGCTGGAGGGGACATGGCCGAGTTCACCATGGAGCTCAACGACGAACAGAAGGAGGTCCAGGACTGGCTCCACGGCTTCGCCGCCGACGTGATCCGTCCCGCGGCAGCCGAATGGGACGAGCGCGAAGAGACTCCCTGGCCGGTCATCCAGGAGGCCGCGAAAGTCGGCATCTACTCCCTGGACTTCTACGCCCAGCAGTACTTCGACCCCACCGGCCTCGGCATCCCCATGGCCATGGAGGAGCTGTTCTGGGGTGACGCGGGCATCGCCCTCTCCATCGTCGGCACCGGCCTCGCCGCCGTGGGCGTCCTCGCCAACGGCACCGAGGAGCAGATCGGCACCTGGATCCCCCAGATGTACGGCGACGCGGGCGACGTCAAGGTCGCGGCCTTCTGTTCCTCCGAGCCCGACGCCGGCTCCGACGTGGCCTCCATGCGCACCCGTGCCGTCTACGACGAGGCCAAGGACGAGTGGGTCCTCAACGGCACGAAGACGTGGGCGACGAATGGCGGCATCGCCAACGTCCACGTCGTGGTCGCCGTCGTCGACGCGGAGCTCGGCTCCAAGGGCCACGCGTCCTTCATCATCCCGCCGAACACGCCCGGCCTGTCCCAGGGTCAGAAGTTCAAGAAGCACGGCATCCGTGCCTCGCACACCGCCGAGGTCGTCCTGGAGGACGTCCGCGTCCCCGGCTCCTGCCTGCTCGGCGGCAAGGAGAAGCTGGACGAGCGCCTGGCGCGTGCCCGTGAGAGGGCGAAGGCAGGGGGCGAGCGCGTGAAGAACGCCGCTATGGCGACGTTCGAGGCCTCGCGCCCGGCAGTGGGCGCCATGGCCGTGGGCACGGCCCGGGCCGCGTACGAGGTCGCCCTCGACTACGCCAAGACACGCGAGCAGTTCGGCCGGCCGATCATCGACAACCAGGGTGTCGCCTTCCAGCTCGCTGACATGCGTACGTCGATCGATGCGGCCCGGCTGCTGGTGTGGCGTGCCTCCTGGATGGCGGTCAACGGGAAGCCGTTCACCGCGGCTGAGGGTTCCATGTCGAAGCTGTTCGCGAGTGAGACGGCGAAGAAGGTGACGGCGGAGGCGATCCAGATCCTCGGCGGAAACGGATACACGCGCGAGTACCCGGTCGAGCGCATGCATAGGGACGCAGCGATTTACACCATCTTTGAGGGCACAAGCGAGATCCAGCGTCTGGTGATCGCCCGAACCCTCGCGGGTATGCCGATCCGCTGACGGCACCTGAGCGGTCGGCGGGGCCGTGAGAGCCTGGGGGTACGGGAAAGGCAGCGCAGTCGAGCCGAAGGAGTGCGGCGATGACGCGGACAGCCAGGGAACTGCTGGAGACCACCACCGGAAAGCTCGCCCCCGACCCGCAGGCCAACCGGCTGCTGCCCCTGATCGGCAGGGGCGCGGCACGGCAAGACACCCTCGCCACTCTCGCAATGGAACAGCGCTATGTGATCGCCGCGGACCGCCGGGCGTTCCTGCACCTGGCGGAACGGTCGGCCGCCGAGCCCGAGTGCTTCGCCTACTTCACCATGCTTGCGGAGGGTGAGGCGCTGGCCCATGGTCGGCTCGGACCGCTGCTCGCCGCCTGCGGAGCCGATGAGGCGCGGGTGGCGGCGTACGAGCCGCTGGCGGGGGCCCAGGCGTATCCCGCGTACGTCGCCTGGCTCGCCCTGAACGGTGCACCGGCCGACGTGGTGCTCGCGCTGAGCGCCAACTTCTCGGCGTGGGGCGGCTATTGCGCCACCATTGCCGAGGCGCTGCGCCGCCAGTACGGCTTCGACGACGAGGCCTGCGGGTTCTTCGACCTGTTCGCCGAACCCGCGCCCGACCTGGAGCAGAAGGCGGTGGCCGCCGTACAGGCAGGGCTGGACGCGGAGTTGATCAGCGAGGAGGCGGTCCATCGCTACGGACGCCTGCTGCAGCGCTACGAGGAGATGTTCTGGCACACGCTGTGGGAGCTGGACCGGGGCGAGTCCTAGCGAGTGAGTCCTAGTCGGACGACGTCCCGCTGCTGTGGGCGATGCAGGCCACGTCGATACGGTCGGCCAGCTTGGCGAGTTCGATCGTGAGGGTCGCCACCGTGTCCTCGTCGAGACCCTCCTGACCGGCTTCCACCAGATGCAGCCACCGGCCGCCGACCGTGCGCAGCAGCTTGCTGACATCGGCGGCCGCCACCTGCAAAGTGCCGCGGTCGTCGACGATCAGAGGGAGGGTCACTTCGCGGTTCACACAGGCGATCGTAACTGCGGAACGCTCACGCTCCGTGCCATACGGTGGTGATGTTGCAGAACTCGCGGATTCCCTGGCCCGACAGCTCACGCCCGTAGCCGGACCGCTTGACCCCGCCGAACGGGAACGCCGGGTGGGACGCCGTCATCCCGTTGACGTAGACACCGCCCGCTTCCAGATCGCGTACAAAGCGGTCGATGTCGGCCTCGTCGCGGGTCCAGACGTTGGAACTCAACCCGAACGGCGAGTCGTTGGCGATCGCCACCGCTTCGTCGAGGCCGGCGGCACGATAGAGCGTGGCGACCGGACCGAAGGTCTCCTCGCGGTGGATGCGCATGGCGGGGGTGACGTCGGCGAGGACGGTCGGCGGGTAGTACCAGCCGGGCCGGTCGGGCCGTTCGCCGCCGCACAGGACCGTCGCGCCGCTCTCCACCGCCTCGTCCACCAGCTCCACCAGGCCGTCGCGGCCCTGCTCGCTGGAGAGCGGGCCGACGTCCGTGTCCTCGTCCAGCGGGTCGCCGACGTTCAGCGCCTCCATGCCCGCCGTGAAGCGCTCGGCGAAGGCGTCGAACACGTCCGTGTGCACGATGAACCGCTTGGCGGCGATGCAGGACTGTCCGGTGTTCTGCACTCGGGCCGTCACCGCCGTCTTCGCCGCCCGGTCGAGGTCGGCCGACGGCATCACCACGTACGGATCGCTGCCGCCCAGCTCCAGCACCGTCTTCTTGACCTCGTCGCCGGCGACCGAGGCGACCGCGCGGCCCGCAGGTTCGCTGCCGGTGAGCGTCGCAGCCTTGACCCGCTCGTCACGCAGGATGCCCTCGACCTCGCCGGAGCCGATGAGCAACGTCTGGAAGCAGCCCTCGGGGAAGCCCGCCCGGTGGAACAGATCCTCCAGGTAGAGGGCGGTCTGCGGCACGTTCGACGCGTGCTTCAGCAGCCCCACGTTGCCGGCCATCAGCGCGGGCGCGGCGAACCGGATCACCTGCCACAGCGGGAAGTTCCAGGGCATCACCGCGAGCACCGGGCCGAGCGGCCGGTAGCGCACGAGCACCCGGGAGGCGCCGGAGTCGCGCGCCTCCGGCTCCGGGGCCTCTTCGTCGGCGAGCAGTTCCTCGGCGTGGTCGGCGTACCAGCGCATCGCTTTCGCGCACTTCGCGACCTCCGCGCGGGCCTGCTTGATCGGCTTGCCCATCTCCGTGGTCATCACGCGGGCGGTGTCCTGCGAATCCTCTTCCAGCAGGTCGGCGGCCCGGCGCATCAGCCGTGCGCGCTCGGCGAACGAGGTGGTGCGATACGTATGGAACGCGGCGTCGGCGGTCGCGAGCCTGCGCTCGGTCTCCTCGGCGCCGAGGGCGTCGTAGGTCTTGAGCGTTTCGCCGTTTGCCGGGTTCACCGTTGCGATGGGCATGGCTGACCTCCTGATACGCGGGCGCTCCGCGGGGGCGCTCCGCTCGGGGGCACTTGTTCTGGGAGCGCTGTTGTTCCGAGCGCCGTCCAGGTCTGCGGGTTGGTTGTGGCTGGTAGCACCCGCGCTGCGGAGCCGCATATGTCACGGCCCCGCGCCCCTTCGGGGCCCTTGTCGGATCCGCGTACCCAGGTGCAGGCGTTCTAGCCGACTCGCTCTTCGAGGCGGTCCAGGAACTCGGCCTGGGCCTTGACGATCAACGATCGCGCCCGGTCGAGCCCGAACCACTCCACCCGGATCAGTTCCGGGAACTGCTGGACCCGGCCCGAGCCCCTCGGCCACTCCATCTCGAATGTTCCCGGGACCACCGTCGCCGGGTCGAGGTCGGCCTCGATCGCCCACGCGGTGACGATCTTGGCGTTCGCCTGCCGGACCTCGCCGAGCGGCACGGCCTCTCCGTCGGGTGGCTCCAGGCCCAGCTCCTCGCGGAACTCCCGGCGGGCCGCGTCCCAGGCCGGCTCGTCGGGCTCGTACTCACCCTTCGGTACGGTCCATGCGCCGGCGTCGCGGCGTTCCCAGAACGGGCCGCCCATGTGGCCGAGCAGTACCTCCGGGCCGTCGCCGGTGTGGTGGAACAGCAGCAGGCCCGCGCTGCGGCGAGGGGCTTTCACCGGGACACCTCCGGGTGCGCGGCGAGCAGCGTCTCGACGGTGTCGGCCTCCGCCGGAGTTTTGTCCTCGCGGTACCGGACGACGCGGGCGAAGCGGAGCGTGACGCCGGCCGGGTAGCGGGTGGACTTCTGCAAGCCGTCGTAGGCGATCTCGACGACGAGTTCGGGACGGACGGTCACCACATGCCCGCTGTCCTTGACGGCGAGCTCGCGCAGCCGCTCGGTCTGCCAGTCCAGCATCGCGTCCGTCATGCCCTTGAACGTCTTGCCCAGCATGGCGAACGAGCCGTCCGGATTACGCGCCCCCAGATGCAGGTTGGACAGCTTGCCGGTACGCCGCCCGTGCCCCCACTCGGCGGCCAGCACCACCAGGTCAAGCGTGTGTACGGGTTTGACCTTGAGCCAGGAGGCGCCGCGCCGCCCCGCGCTGTAGGGGGCGTCGAGGCCCTTCAGTACGACGCCCTCGTGGCCGCGCTTCAGCGTGTCCGCGAGGAACCGTTCCGCGGCCTCGCGTGTCTCGCCGTCCGCCGGATCCGTCACCAGCGTGCGCCGCACTCGCATCGGTTCGGGCACCAGCCGGGCCAGCTGCGCGTGGCGGTCGGCGAACGGCAGGTCGAGAAGGTCGTGGCCGTTCACCGACAGCGCGTCGAAGAAGACGGGGGAGACGGGCAGGGCCCTGGCCGCCGTGCCGACGTCCACGCGGGAGCCCACCCGTCCGGCGATGTCCTGGAAGGATTTCGGGCGTCCGCCCTCGTCGAACGCGATGACCTCGCCGTCCAGGATGAACCGCTCGCCCTTCAACTCCCGTGCCGCGGCAGTGAGTTCGGGCAGGCGGTCGGTGATGTCGTCCAGGGTGCGCGTGTAGAGGCGTATGTCGTCGCCGCCGCGGTGGACCTGGACGCGGATGCCGTCCAGCTTCTCCTCGACTGCGCAGGTGCCGAGCTTGTCGATCGCCTCGGCCACGGACGAGGCGCTGTGCGCCAGCATGGGCAGGACAGGGCGGCCGACGGTGAGCCGGAACTCGGCGAGGGCCTTCGGGCCGTCCGCCAGCAGGCGCTGCGCCACGGTCTGCAGCGAACCGGCCAGCATCACCGCCCGTCGTACGTCCGCGGAGGGTGCGTCGGTCGCCTCGGCGAGTCCCTCGACGGCGACGGCGTCGAGGGCGCCCTGCCGTACCTCTCCGCTGAGCAGGCCGAACAGGAACCGCTGCTCGTCCGCGGTGGCCGCCGCCAACAACTCTCCGACCAGCCGCAGGCGTTCGGCCTGCGAGCCGGGGCCGGAGACGCCGGCGAGCGTGGTCAGGCGGGCGTCCACGTCCCGGACGCTGAGCGTGGGCTCTCCGGCCGGGGTGACGGGGCGGCTGAGCACCTTCCAGCCGATGCCGATCCTTCCCTGAGGGAGGCGTCCCGCCAGGTAGGGGATCACGATCGGCGCCTCCTCGGCCTCGGCGTCCCGGAACAGCTCGGCCAGCAGGCCGATCTTCCGGGAGCGGGCCGAGGTGGAGGCGACCTCCTGCGACACACGAGCGAGCCGGGCGAACAGCATGAAGCCATGGTCCTACAGGTTGTGTCTCGGGGGCGGGTTGCCTCCGGCGGTTGGGCGGGTGGGTTCGTTGTCGGGTGCGGGTTTGTGGGTGGCTGGTCGCGCCCCGCGGCGGAGCCGCTGATGTCACAGCCCCGCGCCCCTGGGGTGGGTGGTGGGTGCGGGGCCGTGGGCCGGTGCGTCAGCCCGTCGCAGGGTGGGCATACGGCCCTTCGTCTTCCACAGGGTGCGGGTGACCTGAGACAGAACCTACGCGACGGGCATACGACGCACCGGCCCACGTCCCCTCCCGCCGGTGGGCAAGTGCGGGCACGTCGGGGCTGGTGAGCATGATGCCTGGCGGCTCCGGGAGCGCCCCTTTTTAGGGGCGCGGGGAACTGCGCGACCAGCCACGACGCACCCGCAGCCGCCCACGAACCGAACCCACCCGCCTGGTAGGCGCCCCTGCTGAACCGCCGGAGGCACTCGCTCAGCCGCCGGAGGCACTCGCGATGTCCGCGAACAGCAAGTCCCCATTGATGATGGCACCCGCCCGATAACCCAACGCCGCCGCATTGATCACCTGCTCCGAGAACCCCACCGCGTTACCCGCAGCCCACACCCCCGGCACGCTCGTGCGCCCCGTCTCGTCCACGGCGGCGTACACGCCGAACGGAGTCTCCTTCAGGTCGGCACCGAGCCGCTCCAGCAGCCTCGTGCGCGGAACGGCCCGCGGCGATACGAACACCACCGAGCGCTCGTGCTCGGACCCGTCCGCGAGACGTACGCCGGCGAGCCGATCGTCTGAGACGACGAGCGCCGAAACCTCGCCGGGAACCACGTTCACCCCTGCCGCGGCCAGGTGGCGCAGGTCCTCGTCCGAGAGTTCGGATTCGGCGACCGTGTGCAGGAACAAGGACACGTCCTTGGACCACTGCGTGACCATCAGCGCCTGGTGCACGCTCATGACGGACGTCGCGAGCACCCCGAACGCCTGGTCTCGGACCTCCCAGCCGTGGCAGTACGGACAGTGCAGCACGTCCCGCCCGAACCGCTCCGCGACCCCGGGCACCGACGGCATTTCGTCCGCGAGCCCGGTCGCGACGACCAGCCGGCGCGCGTGCACCGAACGCCCGGACGCCAGCGTCACATCGAACTCCCCGGCGTCGTCCCGCGCGACGTCGACCGCGCGGTCCTGGACCAGTCCGACCCCGTACCGCTGAATCTCCCGCCGCCCCTCGGCGAGGAACTCTGCGGGTGACATCCCGTCACGCGACAGATAACCCTGCATGTGCGCGGCAGGCGCGTTGCGCGGCTCGCCCGCGTCGACGACGAGCACGTGGCGCCGTGCGCGCCCCAGTACGAGCGCGGCGGACAGCCCGGCCGCGCCGCCTCCGACGACGACCACTTCGTAACGATCGGTCATGGTGACCACCTCCATGGACAAGGTCGCCGAATCGCTGCCGCATTGACAAACATCTTTGCCGAAACTGCAATAGATCCATGAGTGAGCACGAGACGGACCTCAATGAGCGGGACACCGACGAAGTTCTGGCGGGAGTCGGTCCCCGGCTGCGACGGATCAGGAAGGAGCGGGGCGCGACCCTGGCGGGTCTGTCCGAAGTCACCGGCATCTCCGTGAGCACCCTCTCCCGGCTGGAGTCCGGTCTGCGCAAACCCAGCCTGGAACTGCTGCTGCCCATCGCCCGCGCCCACCAGGTGCCCCTCGACGAACTGGTCGGCGCACCCCCTGTGGGCGACCCGCGCGTCCGGTCCAAGCCCATCGTGCGGTATGGCCGGACCCACTGGCCGCTCACCCGGCAGCCCGGCGGACTCCTGGCCTACAAGGTGCTGGAACCTGCCCGGTCCACAGAGCCGGACCCGCGTGTGCACGAGGGATACGAGTGGATGTACGTGCTCTCGGGGCGGCTGCGGCTCGTGCTCGGCGACCATGACGTAGTGCTCGGGCCGGGGGAGGCAGCCGAGTTCGACACGCGCGTGCCTCACTGGTTCGGGTCGACGGGGGACGGGCCGGTGGAGTTCCTCAGCATCTTCGGGCCGCAGGGGGAGCGGATGCACGTACGGGCGCGGCCCAAGCAGGGTGGCGAAGACGGCTGACGCCGGTGGTTCACAGGAGGGCAAGCGACCGCTTAGTATGCGCTGGAGCCCGGTCAGGCGCACCAGACGAGCAAGCGCGCCCCGGAGGCGACCGGGACAGACACCGCTCCGTGGAGGCCCCGCATGCAGGCATGGCAAGTGCACCAGAACGGCGAGCCGAGCGAGGTGATGCGGCTCGACGAGGTGGAGCGGCCGGTGCCCGGCGAGGGCCAGGTCCTGCTCAAGGTGCGTGCCGCGAACATCAACTTCCCGGACGCCCTGCTGTGCCGCGGGCAGTACCAGATCAGGCCGCCGCTGCCGTTCACGCCCGGCGTGGAACTCTGCGGCGAGACCGAGGACGGACGGCGGGTCATCGGCAATCCCGCGCTGCCGTACGGCGGCTTCGCCGAGTACGCGATCGCGGACGCCGCGGCCGTACTGCCCGCCCCCGAGGCGCTCGACGACGCCGAGGCCGCGGCGCTGCACATCGGCTACCAGACGGGGTGGTTCGGTCTGCACCGCAGGGCGGGTCTGGAGGCCGGCGAGACGCTGCTCGTCCACGCTGCCGCAGGAGGGGTCGGCAGCGCGGCCGTGCAGCTCGGCAAGGCCGCGGGCGCCACGGTCATCGGGGTCGTGGGCGGGTCCGACAAGGCGGACGTGGCGCGGGAGTTGGGGTGCGACGTCGTCATCGACCGGCGCGCCGAGGACGTCGTCGGCGCCGTGAAGGAGGCGACTGGCGGCCGGGGCGCGGACGTGATCTACGACCCGGTCGGCGGTGAGGCGTACGCGCAGTCCGCCAAGGTCGTCGCCTTCGAGGGGCGGATCGTGGTCGTGGGCTTCGCGAGCGGGTCCATTCCCAGTCCGGCCCTGAACCACGCCCTGGTGAAGAACTACTCGATCATGGGCCTGCATTGGGGCCTCTACAACACCAAGAACCCGAAGCTCGTCCTGCGCTGCCACGAGCAGCTCACCGAACTGGCCGCCCGTGGCGCGATCAAGCCGCTGGTCAGTGAGCGCGTGACGCTGGGCGGTGCGGCTGCCGCCGTTCAGCGTGTCGCCGACGGGGTCACCACCGGGCGCGTCGCCGTCATCCCCGGTCTCCCCGAAGGAGGAGCGGCATGACCGACGCCGCCGAACTGCGGGAACGGACGCAGGAGTTGCTGGCTGCCCACGCCCCCGCCACCACCGACCGCCTCGACTTCCTCAAGGCCCGCTTCGACGCCGGACTCGCCTGGGTGCACTACCCGGAGGGCCTCGGGGGACTTGGCGCGCCGCGCTCTCTCCAGGCCGTCGTGGACGCCGAGTTGGAGTCCGCGGGCGCCCCCGACAACGACCCGCGGCGCATCGGCATCGGCCTCGGCATGGCGGCGCCGACGATCCTCGGCTTCGGTACGCAGGAGCAGAAGCGCCGCTTCCTCAGGCCCCTTTGGGTGGGCGAGGAGGTCTGGTGCCAGCTGTTCAGCGAGCCGGGCGCCGGCTCCGACCTGGCCGCGCTGGGCACGCGGGCCGTACGAGAGGGCGACAGCTGGGTCGTCAACGGGCAGAAGGTGTGGACGTCAAGCGCCCATCTCGCCCGCTGGGCCATCCTCATCGCCCGCACGGACCCGGACGTGCCCAAGCACCGCGGGATCACGTACTTCATCTGCGACATGACCGACCCCGGTGTCGACGTGCGTCCGCTGCGCCAGATCACCGGCGAGGCCGAGTTCAACGAGGTGTTCCTCACCGACGTGCGCATTCCTGACAGCCACCGGCTCGGGGAGATCGGCGACGGCTGGCGCGTCGCGCAGACGACGCTGATGAACGAGCGGGTGTCCATCGGCGGTATGCGCATCCCGCGCGAGGGCGGCATGATCGGCCCGGTCTCGAAGACCTGGCGCGAGCGGCCCGAACTGCGCACCCACGACCTCCATCAGCGACTCCTCACCCTGTGGGTGGAGGCTGAGGTCGCCCGTCTCACCGGCGAACGGCTGCGCCAGCAGCTCGTCGCGGGCCAGCCCGGCCCCGAGGGCTCCGGGCTGAAGCTCGCGTTCGCCCGCCTCAACCAGGAGATCAGCGGCCTGGAGGTCGAACTGCTCGGCGAGGAAGGCCTGTTGTACGACGACTGGACGATGCGGCGCCCCGAACTCGTCGACTTCACCGGGCGCGAGGCCGGATACCGCTACCTCCGCTCCAAGGGCAACAGCATCGAGGGCGGGACCAGCGAGGTCCTGCTGAACATCGTCGCCGAGCGCGTCCTGGGCCTGCCCGCCGAGCCGCGCACCGACAAGGACGTCGCCTGGAAGGACCTCGCGCGATGACTGATCTGCTGTACTCGGAGGAGGAAGAGGCGCTGCGCGCGGCCGTACGCGATCTCCTCGCCGACCACTGCGACGCGGCGGGCGTGCTCGCCCGCGTGGAGTCCGACACGCCCTACGACCCAGAGCTGTGGAAGGCACTCGCCGACGGCATGGGCCTTGCGGGCCTCCTCGTCCCCGAGTCGTCCGGCGGCCAGGGCGCCACGCACCGCGAAGTCGCCGTGGTGCTGGAGGAGTTGGGCCGCGCGGTCGCTCCCGTGCCCTATCTGACGAGCGCGGTCGTCGCCACTGAGGCCCTGCTCGCCATCCCCCCGGCCGACGACCTTCTCGGCGAGTTGGCGTCCGGGCGGCGGATCGGCGCCCTCGCCGTCGCGCTGAACGTCGCTCCCGGCGCCGCCTACCAGCTCGTACGACACGAGAATGGCGCCCTGCACGGGGAGTTGACCGGCATCGCGGACGCGGCCGTCGCCGACGTACTGCTGGTGCCCGCGGACGACGGCGGCCTGTACGCGGTGGAGGCCGACGCCGTGACCGTCAGCCCGCAGGTGTCCCTGGACCTGACCCGGCCGGTGGCGACGGTGCTGCTGGAGGGTGCGGCCGGCCGCCTGCTGGGGGATGCCGAACCCGCCGTACGACGTGGCCTGCGGGCTGGAGCCGGACTGCTCGCCTCCGAGCAACTCGGCCTCGCCGACTGGTGCTTGACCGAGACGGTCCGCCACCTGAAGGACCGCAAGCAGTTCAACCGGCCCGTCGGCGGCTTCCAGGCCATCAAGCACCGGCTCGCCCAGCTGTGGCTGGAGGTCGTCAACACACGTGCCGCGGCCCGCAATGCCGCCGACACGCTGGCCACCGGGAGTACGGACGCGGACGTGGCGGTAGCCGTCGCCCAGGCCTACGCGGCACCCGTCGCGGTTCACGCCGCCGAGGAGGCAGTGCAGTTGCACGGCGGCATCGGCATGACGTGGGAGCACCCAGTGCACCTCTACCTGAAGCGGGCCAAGGCCGACTCGATCGCGTACGGAACGGCGGGCGGCCACCGGGAGGCGCTGGCCGAACTGGTCGACCTCCGAGCACCGTGACGTACACCTGCTCACACCCGTGAGGAGCCCGCCCCACCTGGGGCGGGGCCGACGGCGCGGCCGCGGCTCGGCGCTGCCCTCACACGGCGGGGGTCTCTTTGCCCAGGAGTGCCTGAGGGGCGTACCGCAAAACGGTCTCGACCGCCTCGTCGCCCAGGCGCCGGCGCAGCCGCGGGACGAACTCCCGGCCGAGTACGTCCATTCCCGGCCCGCCGCCGTACGCGGTGAGCGAGGACTTGCGTCCGACGTCGGTCCCCAGGCAGACGTGACCCAGCTTGCCGGCCTCGGCCATGCGCTCGATCAGGTCGAGGACGACGGAGTCCGGCCGGTACTTGATCCGCCCGATCGTGTCGTAGACGAGGTGGGCGCCGCGGGCGATCAGGTCGAGGTGCAGTTCCGGATCGGGGTTGCGGTCGGTGTGGGCGAGCAGAACCCGCCCGGCCGGCAGGCCGTGCTTGTCCAGGAGGTCCAGGGCGGCGTGTGCGGCGGTCCCGACCTCGGTGTGGACCGCCACGGCCACGCCTGTCTGCCGGGCCGCCGTCGCTCCCGCGGCGAACCAGCGTTCCTCGTGGCGGTCGATACGGTGGTACGAAGCCCCGAGTTTGATGACGCCCGCCTTGTGAGGGCTGGGGACGGGGCGCGGAAAGTCCCAGTCGTGGCTGTCCATGCCGGTCCCGAGGTCGTCCAGGAGTACGTCGAGAAGCGTGGCGTCGTCGGCGTGGCGGGCCCAGTGAGCGGCCGGGTAGTGCGCGCTGCGGTGGAAGCCGGTCGCGGCCACGACATGTACGGCGCTTGTGCGGGAGACCTCGGCGAGCTGGACGGGGCGGCGTCCGAGGCCGACCGGGGTCAGGTCGACGACGGTACGGATGCCGCTCGCCGCCACCCGCAGGAGCTCGGCCGCCGCCTTGCCGGTGTCGAGGAACTCGTCACCCGGGTTGACCGGGGTACGCAGGAAGACGTGCTCGTGGGCATCCACCGCGCCGAGTTCGGCAGCGGCGACAGGGCCCAGGACTGTCTCGACGACAGGCATGCTGTTCTCCTTCACGATGCCGACCCTCCGACCGGTGTCGGGGGCCCACCCGGCTCGGGCCGGGGGGGCCGGGCGCCACGACCGACAGTTGCAGCCGTGGTTCTGGTACCGGCGGTCATGACCGGTGGCCGGGACCGACCGGCCAGGCCAGTTCGGAAGCCCCTAGGCCAGTTCGATGTGGAACACGAAACGGGAACCCGCATAGCGGGATTCGGTGAGTTCGACGGGTGTGCCGTCGCCGGTCGTGATCAGTCGGCGCTCGACGAAGATGGCCGCCCCGACGGGCAGTTCCAGAAGAGCGGCGTCGTCCTCGGTGGCGATGGCCGCTATCTGCGTTCCGGTTGCCCGCGAGGGGGCGAAACCCTGCTCGGTGAGGGCCTGGTGCAGCGAGCCATGGGCCAGGTCCTCGCGCAACAGCCAGGCACAGGACGGTGGCAGCACGACGTTCTCGATCGCCATCGGCTGGTCGTCGGCCAACCGCAGCCGCCGTACATGAACGACGTTGGACTGAGGAGCGAGTCTGAGCGCGGTGGTTTCCTCCTGGCTGCCCACGCGCAGTTCACTCGCCAGGACGGTCGATGACACGGTCATGCCGCGCAGGGCCATCTCCTCGGTGAAGGAGCGGAGTTTGCCCATCTGGCGGTGGACCTGCGGTTCCCCCACGAAGGTGCCGACTCCGGAGATCCGGTAGATCGCACCCTCGGCGACCAGACGCTGGGTCGCCTGCCGGACGGTCATCCGGCTGACTTGGAACAAGTCGCACAGTTCCGCGTCGGACTCGATCTGATCCCCGGGCTTCAGCCCCGCGATCCGGCCGCGGATGTGCCGTTCCACTGCTTCATGTCGCGGCATGGGCCGCCGAGCCACGGTTTTCCTCCCTTTGTCTGTACCGGTTGGCCTCCGCTGTCTCTAGCGAAAGGCCCCGCTGTCTATACCGGTAGGCCCCCGCAGCATAGGCCGTCACTTCGGCGCGCGTCCACACCAGTGCCGCTCGGCTGTAATCAGTGATCAACCGGTACAGATGCTTGACGTTCTACTGGTCGCCGCTCTAGCGTCCAGAGGCGTACTACCTGTCTAGACTTATCGAGTTCGCCGGAGGCCGTTCCGCAGGAGCGCCCTGTCTCCGTCTGTCTCCGCCCTCGCACCGAGAGGTATCTGCACGTGTCATCGTGGATCCGTACCGCAGTCGGGATCGTCGAGCAGATTGCCGAGTCCCAGGCCGGCGCCGTCGAGGCCGCGGCTCAGATCGCCGCCAGGTCGATCGCCGCCGACGGGGTCGTCTACACCTTCGGCACCGGTCATTCGCGCATGCCGGTGGAGGAGATATTTCCCCGCTACGGCTCCTATCCCGGCTTCCAGCCACTGGTGGAGCTCTCGATGACGTTCCACACCCAGGTGGTGGGGGCCAACGGACAGCGGCAGGCGATGTTCATCGAGCGCGTCGAGGGACTGGCCGACCAGATCCTGGCCAACTTCCGGCTGCGTCCTTCGGACAGCATGTTCATCTTCAGTGTCAGCGGGCTCAACGCCGTCCCCATCGAGATGGCGATGGGCGCGAAGAAGGCAGGGCTGCCGGTCATCGCGGCCACGTCGCTGCAGGAGACGAACGCCGCCGAACCGCGGCATCCGAGCGGCTCCCGGCTCGCCGACCACGCCGATGTGGTGATCGACCTGGGATCGCCGGTCGGCGACGCCATCTGCCACGTCGACGGCCTGGACGTTCCCGTCGGCCCGGTGAGTACCTTCACCGCGATCGCCGTGGTCAACGAGATCAAGGTCCGGGTCGCCGAACTGCTCGCCGAGCGGGGCGCCATGCCTCCGGTCATCACCAGTTCCCGCCTGGTCGGCGCGGACCGCAGCAACGAGCTGTTCGAGGGCGCCTATCTCGAATTCGCCCGCCGCTCCGCCGCCGCTCTGCGCACCGCGGACGGCGCGCCGTGAAGCGGCTGCTGGTGGCCGGCGCTCAGGGCGGGATCGGGGCCGCGTGTGTCAACGCGGCGCGGGCAGCCGGTGCCGAAGTCTTCGAGGCCGACCGCGACACGTACGACATCACCGTATCCGCGGGTGCCGACGCGGCCGTGGCTCGAGCAGCCGAGGCCCTGGACGGTCTGGACGGCATCGTGCACGCGGTGGGCATGTCCGGCCGGCGTCTCGGCGACGGGCCGGTGGACGAGTGCGGCGACGAGGCATGGCGTGAAGTGCACCGGGTCGATCTCGACTCGGTGTTCTACCTGTTGCGTGCCGGCATACGGCGGCTGTCCGGCTCGGGCGGGTCGATCGTCGTGATCGGCTCCGCCCTGGCGAGCACGCTCGATGAGGACTTCCTCACCGCGGCCTACGCCAGCGCGAAGGGCGCCCTGGTGCCCCTGGTGCGCTCGGCCGCGTTCACCGGCGCCCCCAAGGGGGTGCGCGTCAACATCGTCGCGGCCGGCCTGGTGGACACCCCGATGGCCGCCCGTGCCATGACCGATCCCGCGATCCAGGACCGATTGCCGCGGCTGATGCCGCTCGGGGCGCGGGCCTGCAGCCCCGAAGAGATCGCCGACACCGTCATGTGGCTGCTGTCGGACTCTTCCTGCCGCACGACCGGCGCGGTCGTCCCCGTAGACGGAGGGTGGCACCTGAGGTGAACGGCACACGCGTCAATCAGGCGGAGGCCGAGCGCCATCCGCTGCTGTGGGACGGTGATGTGGTGGTCGTCGGCGGAGGCTCGGCGGGCTCCGCGGCAGCCGTCGCGGCCGCCCGACGGGGCGCCTCCACCCTGCTCGTGGAGGGTGCCGCTCACCTGGGCGGCACCGGGGCGAGCGTCCTGGACACCTTCTACGGCTTCTACGCGCCCGGCACGGGGGAGCGCGTCGTCGGCGGCGTGGGCTGGGAGGTGTGCCAGGAGCTCACCGATCGCAAGGCGGCCTTCGAGCGACCCAACACCTACGGCGCGGGCACCGGCATCACCTACGACCCCGAGACACTCAAGCTGGTCTGGGACGAACTCACCGGCAGGGCCGGGGTGCGGGTCCTGTTCCACGCGCGTGCGTCACGGGTGGTGATGGAGGGTCAGGACGTTCTCGGGGTGGTCGTCGAGACGGTCGCCGGCCCCGGATTCGTACGGGCCGGGGTCGTCGTCGACGCCAGCGGTGATGCCGACATCGCCTGGCGCGCGGGGGCTGCGCTGGAGCGACCCGCCGAGGACCGCGTCGTGCAACCGCTCACCCAGACCTTCCGGCTCGCCGGTGTCGACGCCGAGGCGACCTCGACGGCGGAGCTGCACCGCCTGATGGCCCTGCACGCCGACTCGGGAGCGTACGAGCTGCCGCGGCGCGAAGGTTCTGTCCACCGGACCACCGAACCCGGGGTCGTCCACACCAACGTGACTCGCGTGAGCGGCGTCGACCCGACCGACCCCTGGCAGCTTTCGGCAGCCGAGCAGGAGGGGCGTCGCCAGGTCGTCGAGTACGCGCGGTTCCTCGTCGAGCAAGTGCCGGGATATGAACGGGCTTTCCTCATCGCCTCCGCGCCGCGGATCGGCGTGCGGGAGAGCCGCCGTCTGATCGGCGAGTACGTCCTGGGCAAGGAGGACGTCCTGAGTGCGCGTCAGTTCGATGACGCCATCGCGCGCTGTGGGGCTCCGATCGAGGACCATGCCGCCGGGCAGCGGACGATCTGGCAGTACGTCGGCTCCGGTGACCAGACGCCCACCGGCCGCACTTACGGTGTGCCCTACCGATGCCTGCTTCCCCGTGGCGTTGACGGTCTGCTCGTCGCGGGCCGGTGCCTGTCGGCCACCCACGACGCCCACGCCTCCGTCCGCTCCATCGGACAGTGCATGGCGATGGGGCAGGCCGCCGGGACCGCGGCGGCCCTGGCGGTCTCCGCCGGATGCCGGCCCCGCGACGGGAACATCGTCGAACTGCGTGAGCAACTCGCAGCCGACGGCGCCCTGATCGCACCCGACTGACCGTCTCGGCGTAAAAGGCTAGACAGGTTGTCCGAGCGTCTGCTGCTGGCTTACTAAAGCGCTGATCGTGTCGACTCAAATCATTCGACGTTTCCGATTCTTTACGTCTCAACTGATTGACTGGACGATTTGCGCGCCCTAGCTTCCCGTTAAGTCTATACAGGCAATACCGATCCATCAGGAGATCGCATGGTCGCGACCAGGGGCGGCCCTCGCCCCGAAGGGTCCGCCCTTGGGGTGGACATCGGGGGCACGAACATCAAGTGGGTGCACCGTGCCGGCGCGGTGGTCGTCGCGCGGGGCACGCTGCCCACGCCGGCCGCCGGTCCCGCGCAGGTCGCCGCCACCATCGCCGAACTCGTGGGCGCGCGCACCGCCGAGGCCATCGGCGTGGCGCTGCCCGGCCATCTGAGCCCGGACCTGCGCTCCACCACCACCATTCCGAACATCGACGGCGAGTGGCAGGGTTACCCGCTTGCGGACACGCTCGAACGCGCGACCGCGAAGCCCGTCCTGTTGATGAACGACGCACGAGCGTTCGCCTCGGCGGAACTCGCTCTGGGCTCCGCGCGCGGTCACACCGACGTGGTGTTCATGACCATGGGCACCGGGATAGGCGGTGCGATCGCCCTGGGCGGCAGCGTCCTGCGCGGCCCCGGCGACAGGATCGGCGAAATCGGGCACATGACCGCCGCGCCCGGCGGAAGCCGCTGTGCGTGCGGAGCCCGCGGCTGCCTGGAGACGGTGTCGGGCGGCCGGGCGCTGGCAGTCGCCTGGTCCCGCGTCCTCGCCTCGCGCGGGACCGCGGACCACAACCGGACCGCGACACCCGAAGATCTGGTCCAGGCCGCCCAGTCGGGCGACACCACAGCCCGGGAGATCCTCGATACCGCCGCCACGGCAGTAGGTACGGTCCTGGGCAGCGTGCTGACCCAGCTCGGTCTCTCGACGGTCGTCGTGGGCGGTGGTGTGGCGCCGGCCTTCGGCGTGATGCGACCGGCCGTCGAACTGGCACTGCGCGACCGTCGGCGACTGATCGGACCGGTGACGTTCCTGGCCGCCGCACTCGGCCCGTACGCCGGCGCGATGGGGGCGGCGCTGAACGCCACGGCGCAGCCCCTCGCCGTCGCTTCGGCAGAGCCTCGGTTATCCGTGATCTGACGGTCCTTTAGCACCCGTCGACGAGCGGCGCGATCGGCGGACCGCCCTTCCTCCGCATCGGCGGGTGTCGCGCCGGCGAACGGCGTTCCGGCCTCACCGGCGGGCATCGCGCCGGCGAATGGGCTTCCGTCCTCATCGGTGGCCTCACACCCGGCGACCCCGCTTGGCCCGGCGAACGAAGCCGAACGAATCCTTGCCCGTCAGCCGTCAGCCGTCAGCCGTCAGCCCCACCTGCCAACCGGCCTCCCCATCCGCATCTCATCTGCATCCCATCCCCTCCCGACGCGCCTTCCGCGGCGCGGGATCCGGCGCCCAGTCGGCCGGCCGTCGCCCTCCCCGCTCGGCGGCCGGTTCCCATCACGCCCAGCCCAGGACGGTTTCCCGATGATCGACGCGTTCGTCGACGACGGCTCGGTACAGAACGAACCGCGCCCCTCCGAGCGGCCAGAGCACACCGCACGACAACAGTGGTGGCGCACCGCCGTCATCTACGAGGTGTACGTCCGCAGCTTCCTCGACAGCACCGGGGATGGCATCGGCGACCTCGCCGGTGTCCGCGCGGGCCTGCCGTACCTCAAGCGACTCGGTGTCGACGGCATATGGCTCAACCCGTTCTACCCCTCGCCGCAGTACGACCACGGCTACGACGTCGCCGACTACTGCGACGTGGATCCGGTCTACGGAGACCTGGACGAGTTCGGCCACCTGGTGGACGACGCGCACAGACTCGCGTTCAAGGTCCTCATCGACATCGTCCCCAACCACTGCTCCAGCCGCCACCCGTGGTTCCTGCAGGCCCTGGCCGAAGGCCCGCACGGCGGTCCGGGCAGATCCCGCTTCCACTTCGCCGAGGGCCGGGGTGCGGGCGGCGAACTGCCGCCCAACAACTGGCACTCCATGTTCGGCGGACCCGCCTGGACCCGGGTGACCGAGCCAGACGGCACGCCGGGCCAGTGGTACCTGCACCTGTTCGGGCCGGAGCAGCCCGACTTGAACTGGCGCAACCCCGAGGTCGGCGGCTACTTCGAGCAAGTACTGCGGTTCTGGCTGGACCGCGGCGTCGACGGGTTCCGCATCGACGTGGCCACCGGCCTCTTCAAGCATCCCGCACTGCCGGACTCCCCGGACCCGGCAGCCGACGCGCTCGCCCGGGACACGGTCAACCCCCTGGCGTGGAACCAGCCCGAGACCCACGGTGTCTGGCGCACCTGGCGCGCCATCTGCGAGGAGTACGCCGCACGGGACGGCATCGACCGGCTGCTCGTCGGAGAGGTGTCCGTGCGCACCCCGGCCGAGCAGGCCGCCTATGTCCGCCCGGACGAACTCCACCAGGCGTTCTTCTTCCACATGCTGACGGCCCCCTGGGACGTCGCCACCTTCCGCCGGGTCATCCAGGACGCGCTGCGGGACATAGCCGACACCGGGTCGACCATCACCTGGGTGCTCAACAATCACGATCAGGTCCGCACCGTCACCCGGTACGCGGCCTCCGCGCGTGCTCGCGCCGCCGCGCTGCTGATGCTCTCCCTGCCCGGCGCCGCCTACATCTACCAGGGCGAGGAGCTGGGCCTGCCGGAGGTCGTCGACCTGCCGGACGAGGTGCTCACCGACCCGATCTTCCATCGCAGCGGCAGCCGCGTGGGCATCCGGGACGGCTGCCGCGTACCGCTGCCGTGGTCGGGGCACATGTCCCCGTTCGGTTTCACCTCGGGCGAAGGCGTCGCCAAGCCTTGGCTGCCCCAGCCCGAATGGTTCGCGGAGCACACCACCGAGCGGGGCATGGCCGATCCCGATTCCTTCTGGCATCTGTACCGCGACGCGCTGCGGTTGCGCCAGAGCCTGCCGTCGCTCGGCAACGGGACGCTGCGCTGGCTGGATTCCCCGCCGCAGGTCCTGGCCTTCGTCCGCGGTGACGGGCTGGTGTGCGCCGTCAACTTCGGCGACGTCCCCTGTCCCGCCCCGGTCCACGGCACACCGCTGCTCGCGAGCGATCCCTGCCCGCCCGGCACCCTCCCTGGCAGCACTGCCGCCTGGTGGGTGGCCGACGGCCTCACCGACTGACCCGTTGTCCGTCGCAACACGTTCCGTACGTTCTTTCACAAAGGAGTGACCCAATGAATGGCAGAGCGGCAGTACTGACGGCCGTCGCCGTCCTGATGATCGGGGCCGCCGGGTGCGGCTCCTCGGACAAGGACGCCTCGACCGCCCCCGCAACCACCGGTGCGGGCGGCGCCTCCACGCTGGACCTGCCCAAGCTCGACGGGCAGAAGCTGCAGGTGGCCGGCGTCTGGACAGGCGCCGAGCAGAAGAACTTCCTCAAGGTACTGGCCCGCTTCGACGAGTTGACGGGGGCGAGCACCACCTTCGTGCCCACCGGCGACAACGTGTCGACCTTCGTCGGCAGCAAGATCCAGGGCGGCTCTCCGCCGGACGTGGCCCTGCTGCCCCAGCCCGGCGTGCTGCAGCAGTTCGCCAAGGAGGGCTGGCTCAAGCCGCTCCAGCCCGCCGTGACCAAGGAGCTGGACCAGAACTACAGCAAGGCCTGGCGCGACCTGAGTACGTACGAGAACAAGCAGTACGGCGTGTTCTTCAAGGTCACCAACAAGTCCTTGTTCTGGTACAACACGGCGATCTGGGAGCAGGCCGGACTGAGCACCACCCCCACCACCTGGGAGCAACTGCTCAAGGACGGTCAGACACTCTCCGACTCCGGCACCCCGCCGTTCTCCATAGGCGGCGCCGAGGGCTGGCTCGTGACCGACTGGTTCGAGAACATCTACCTCAGCCAGGCCGGCCCGGCCATGTACGACAAGTTGACGAAGCATCAGATCAAGTGGACAGATCCATCGGTGACCAAGGCGCTGACCACGCTGGGCCAGATCTTCGGCAGGCCCGATCTGATGGCCGGAGGCACGCGCGGCACGCTGCAGACCGACTTCCCCACCTCGGTCGGCCAGGTCTTCTCCGACCCGCCCAAGGCCGCGCTGGTCTACGAGGGCGAGTTCATCGCGACCAACATCACCCAGGAGACCACGGCCAAGGTCGGCACCGACGCCAAGGTCTTCCCTTTCCCGTCCGTGGACGGCGGCAAGGCGCCAGTGGTGAGCAGCGGCGACGTCGCGGTCGCGCTCAAGGACGGCGAAGGCGCGCAGGCACTGATGCGCTTCCTGGTTTCCCCGGAGGCGGCGGAAATCGCCGTACAGCAGGGCGGTTTCCTGTCTCCGAACAAGGCGGTCGCCTTCTCCAACTACCGCGACGACACCGTGCGGGGCATCGCGAAGAACCTGATCAAGGCCGGCGACAACATCCGGTTCGACATGTCCGATCAGGCGCCGGCCGCGTTCGGCGGAACCAAGGGGCAGGGGGAGTGGAAGGACCTGCAGGACTTCCTCGCCAAGCCATCCGACGTAGCGGGCGCGCAGAAACAGCTCGAAGCGGACGCCGCGAAGTCGTTCGCCAAGGCGGGCTGAGGCAGTCGCCATGTCACAGACCCTCTCCCCTCCGTCCCCCGCCGCCCCAGCGGCGGCGGGGGCACCCGCCCGCCGCAGGAGGAGGACGCTCCGAGGCCGTAGCTGGATCGCGGTCTTCTTCCTGCTGCCCGCGCTGGTCCTGCTCGGTGCGCTCGTGGTGTATCCGATCGTGTGGTCGGTGATACGCAGTCTCTTCGGCCCCGACGGATTCACGCACTTCGTCGGGCTCTCCAACTACACCGACGTCTTCACCGACCACCAGACCCTCATCGCCATCAAGAACAATGCGATCTGGGTCGTGGTCGCACCCGTCGCGGCCACCGGGCTGGGCCTGATCTTCGCCGTGCTCACCGATCGGATCCGCTGGGGCACGGCATTCAAGCTGGTCGTCTTCCTGCCGATGGCCATCTCCATGCTGGCCGCCGGCATCATCTTCCGGCTGGTCTACGACCAGGACCCCGGCAAGGGCGTGGCCAACGCGGTGGTGACCGGCGTCCACGACACCTTCTTCAAGGCATCGGCGTATCCCGGGGCCCATCCCCGCGTGGCGGGCCCCGGCAGCGGCACCCTGGCCGGGCCGGTCGGCGGCCCCTACACCAGCAGGCCCGTCAGCGCCGATGGCGGTCCGGCCACACTGCCACTGGTCGGTTTGCAGCCCAGCACGCTGACCGGCGCGACGCAGGCCGCTTCGCCGAGTGCCTGTCCGCAAGGTGCGTTGTGCGGCACGGTCTGGCTGGACTTCCAGCCGGGCGGCAGCACCCCCGGGAAGATCGACCAGGGAGAGAAGGCGCTGTCCGGCGTCCGGGTCGAGGCTGTGCGTGACGGGCGCGTCATCGCCACGGCGACCGCCGCCAAGGACGGCACCTTCGCCCTGCCCGCGAACCGGCTCGGCGCCTCACCGGTTCAACTGCGCCTGCCCGCCACGAACTTCACCGAGCAGTACGCGGGTGTCAACTGGCTCGGCCCGACCCTGGTCACCTGGTCGATCATCGGTGCCTACGTCTGGATGTGGACGGGCTTCGCGATGGTCCTCATCGCCGCCGGGCTGGCCGGGATTCCCCGGGAGTTGCTGGAGGCCGCACGTGTCGACGGCGCGAGGGAGTGGCAGGTCTTCCGCCGCATCACGGTGCCCCTCCTGGCCCCGGTGCTGGGCGTGGTCCTGGTCACGCTGATGATCAACGTGCTGAAGATCTTCGACCTGGTGGTTGTCATCGCGCCCGGCGCCAGCCAACAGGACGCCAACGTACTGGCCCTGCAGCTCTACCTGGCCTCCTTCGGCGGCGGCAACGACCAGGGCACCGGCAGCGCGCTCGCCGTGCTCCTGCTCGCCCTAGTGGCGCCGGCCATGTTCCTCAACATCAAGCGGTTCCGAAAGGAGAGGTCACGATGACAACCCTTCAGACCGCCCAGGCCGGCCAGACCGACACCATCGTCCCCACTGCCTCCGGCCGCCCGGGTCCGGGCGTTGCCGCCCGCGCGGCGCGTCGGCTCGTCGGCGGATCCACACGTCTGGTCCTGCTGGTGGTGGCCGTGTTCTGGCTGCTGCCCACCGTCGGCCTGCTGCTCTCCTCGCTGCGCGGGCCACTGGACATCGGGTCGTCCGGCTGGTGGACCGTGCTCACCAAGCCCGCGCAGCTGACCCTGCACAACTACACCAGCCTGCTGGACGACCCGGCGATCACGCATTCGTTCCTGAACAGTCTGCTGATCACTGTCCCTGCCACGCTGCTGGTGGTGATTGTCGGCTCACTCGCCGGGTACGTCTTCGCCTGGGTCGAATTCCCAGGCCGGGACTGGGTGTTTCTGCTCATCGTCGGCCTGCTCGTGGTGCCCCTGCAGGTTGCGCTGGTGCCCATCACCAGCCTGTTCGGGGATCTCGGGATCTTCGGCAGCATCGTCGGCGTCGTCCTCTTCCACGTTGCTTTCGGTCTGCCGTTCGCGATCTTCCTGCTCCGGAACTTCTTCGCGGGCATCCCTCGCGAACTGCTGGAGGCCGCCCGTCTCGACGGGGCGGGCGAGTTGTGGCTCTTCGTCAGGGTGGTGGTTCCGCTGGGAGGGCCGGCGATAGCTTCGCTCGGCATCTTCCAGTTCCTGTGGGTCTGGAACGACATGCTCGTCGCCCTCATCTTCGCCGACGCGGATTCGGCTCCGCTCACCGTGGCCCTGCTGCAGCAGACCCGCGCCTTCGGCACCAATGTCGACGTCCTGTCCTCCGGTGCCTTCCTCTCCATGATCATCCCGCTGGTGGTCTTCTTCGCCTTCCAGCGGCAGTTCGTCAGCGGCGTCATGGCAGGAGCGCTGAAGTAAGCCGCTCGTGCTCGCGTCTCCGGGCCCGGACCGGACAACTGCCCGGTCCGGGCCCGGAGACGCGAGGCGTTCCAGCCCCCGCCCCAGAGGGCCGTACCGCCAAGTGAGGTGACCGGCGGCGCCCCCTGGGAAGCGCCTTGGGAAGCGCCTATGGAGGCGGGCCTTTTCCGTTCTTTTGTGGGGATGGGCGTTGCCGCGCCCGATGCTCCGCCGAAGTGAACGCACAGCGGCACTCCAGCCAACTCCCCACAAGACACTGCTCCTTGGCACCCGAGGGACCTCATACTCGCTGAGGTCCCATACGGCACTCCCAGGGAGGCAGAGCATGGCCCTCACCACCCGTCGCAGAGCACTCACCACCTTCGCCGCCGCCCTCGCGGGCTCGGTCGCCGTGCCCGCGTACGCGCAGGCGAGCGAGCGGAAGCACGGCCCGCGCCCGCTGTGGCGTGCCCACGCGCACAACGACTACCTGCACCCCAGGCCCCTCTTCGATGCTCTGGACCACCGATTCGGCAGCCTCGAGGCCGACATCTTCCTCGTCGGCGACCAGCTCCTGGTGGCCCACGACGCGGTCGACCTCGACCCGGCCCGCACCCTCGAGTCCCTGTACCTCGGCCCGCTCGCCCGCCGTGTGAAGGCCAACCACGGTTCGGTGTACCGGGGTTACCGCAAGCCGATCCAGCTCCTGATCGACCTCAAGACCGAGGGCTCTTCGACGTACCTCGAACTCGACCGCCATCTGCGCCGCTACAAGCACCTGTTCACGACGTACGCGCACGGACGGGTCTTCCCCGGCCCGGTCACCGCCGTGATATCCGGCGACCGCGCGGCCCGTACACCCATGGAGGCCCAGACCGTACGGCGCGCCTTCTACGACGGCCGTCTCGCCGACCTCGGCAGCCCGGCGCCCGCCTCCTTCATCCCGCTGATCAGCGACAACTGGACGCTCAACTTCACCTGGCAGGGCATCGGTCCGTTCCCCGAACCGGAGCGCCAGAAGCTGCGGAGCATCATCGCGGCGGCCCACTCGCGCCGTCAGAAGGTCCGCTTCTGGGCCACGCCCGACCTGGCCGGCCCGGCCCGTGACGCACTCTGGGGCGAACTACTCGCCGCCGACGTCGACTACATCAACACGGATGATCTCGCGGGGCTCGAGAAGTTCCTGGACGCCAACCAGCGGGCGTAGCCCAGCGCTTGCACAAGCAGTCAACACACGATCGGCGGACACGTCAGCCGCCCGGACGAACTCCCCGCTACGTCACACTTGCGGCCGAAAGCCGCGATGTGGGCGTGGCGGAGGAGGTTGACGATGGCCATTTCCATCTCTGTGGTGCTGCTGCTCGTGGTGCTGGCGGTGATCTTCATGCGCAATGGGGCGCTGAAGATCCCGCACGCCTTGGTGTGCATCCTGCTCGGTTTCTATCTCGCGAGCACGAGCATGGCGCCGACCATCCACGAGGGCATCTCGGCGACAGCGGACATCGTGGGCAGCCTGAGGCCCTGAGGCCCTGAGGCCCTGAGGCCCTGGCAGGGCTCGACGCCGCCTATGGTCGGGAGAACACACCGATCCCGTTCGGCACCGGGCGTTCGGCTCCGGCGCTGGGATGGTTGCGTACGCTCACCGCAGCCGCACCAGGCTCACGTGCGACCAGCGTCGTGGACCCGCCGCCGTCGAGGCTGAAGGCGTCGACGGAGCCCAACTGCCGCATCGTGGTGGCCACTTCGGCGATCGTGAGACCGGTACGGAACTCGGGCGCCCCGTCCAGCGCGAGCAGCGTCAGCCGTTTGCCGCCGTCCGAGATGCCCGCCGCGGTGCGTACCGCCGAGGTCGCGTTGTCGAGGCCGGCGAGCGGCTGACCGTCCCTCAGCACCGGGTAGCCGCCCACCACGAACCGGTACGGAATCCTGGACGCGGCCGCGACCAGGCGGTGCCGCACCTTGACCCGCTCGCCCAGCGACAGCTTCCGCAACTGCTGGGCGCCCGCCTCCCGGCCGACCAGGACGGTGGTGCCGTACGCGATGGGACCGCTGCCGGGTGTGTCGGACCAGGACACGACGCGGCCGTCCTTGACCGTCACCTCATAGGTGTCGGCACTGCAGGGCGCGGCCCGGTCGGTGTCCGTGCCGCAGGTGGCCCGCACCCGGGAGACGGAGCCCCAGTCCGAGGTGAACGCGCCGACGGTACCGACCGGCAGCGCGTACTGGTTGAGCCCGCCGAGCGGCAGCCGTGTCTCACTCGTACGGACAAAACCGTCGAGGGCCAGGCTGTCGAGGCGGGCCCGGCGGTCGGTGCCCACGCCCAGCACGTCCTTCGTGCTCGTAGCGGGCGGCAGGGCGGGACCGAATCGCTGACCGTCCGGAACCGCCGCCTTGAGAGTGCGCCAGCTCGCGATCGCCGGACCGACGGACGCGCCCGTCGCCTCGACCCCTGGATGCTGGACCTCGCTGATGTTGAAGAAGTCGCCGTTGACGCCTGCGACAGCGCCGCGCCCATCGGCCAGTTGGGAGACGGGGGCGCGGGCCGCCACCGCGCCGGGGTGCATGAGGTCGACACCCACCCGGGGATTGCGGAGATCGACATCGATCACATGCGCGTGCACCATACCCTTGGCGGCCGGAATGTCGAACTGCGTGTACTTCACGCCCGGCGTGATCTGGACGGCGCCCTGCGCACCGCCGGCCGGTGCCGCCCCCACCAGGGCTGCACCGGCCAGCACACTCCATACCGCGAGAACCGTCAGCACGGTTCTGAACCGTCCGCGTCCCATACCGCCCCCTGATGTCTCCGCCGTGTCCTCAATGAGCCCAGAACACAGGGGAGTTCACCACAGGATGGTTGCCGCGCCGATGCTATGTACCGACGAGACGCGAACGGATCAGAAAACGCACTCCTTCGGGTGCCTCCAGCGAGAATCCACTGCCCCGCCCCTCCACCACGTCGACGATGAGCCGGGTGTGACTCCACACCTCGTACTGGCTCTTCGACATCCAGAACGACACCGGCTCGTCCATGCCCTCGACGGTCAGCGAGGCCAGCAGCACATCGGAGTCACCGGTCCGGAACTCGCCCTCCGGATAACACATGGGCGCACTGCCGTCGCAACAGCCACCGGACTGATGAAACATCAGCGGACCGTGAACGGCGCGCAGGCGACGCAGCAGTTCGGCAGCGGCGGACGTCAGCTCCACACGCGGGGCGGGTGAGTTCACCGGGCATCACTCCTCAGCGCTTGCCGGTGCTGGACGGTGACTCAGCCAACCAACTGCCCCGTTGCAACAAGGTTGCACGCGGAGAAGTGATCTGGCAGCGCTGTGACCGGCCACCGCCCGACCCGGTGTCTTCAGGCCCCTGCCACTGGTTCGGAGGGCTCGTGCTCGCAGGCATCGTCGATGCCGTACGTGTCCCAGGCGGGGAACGGATCGATGAGCGGCGTGCTCTCGCCGTCCCTCATCAGGCAGCCGGCCAGCGCCGCCCGCAGCGCCTCGGCGCGCAGCCCGGTGCCGATGAACACCAGCTCCTGGCCGGAGGGACCGTCCGCCCCACGGGCACCGGAGGGCTCGAAACGGGCGACGGAACCGGCCTGCGACCACAGCCCCGTCACCTGCGGGCGGCTCGCCAGCCAGAAGAAGCCCTTGGACCGCAGGACCTGCCCGAAGGCCCCGCTGTCGAGCTCTTCGGTGACGAAGGTCCACAACCGCCCGGGGTGGAACGGCATTGGGGAGCGGAAGACCGTGGAGGAGATGCCGTACTCCTCGGTCTCCGGGACGTGGTCGCCGTTGAGCTCCATGACCCAGCCCGGCGCCTGCTGGGCGCGATCGAGGTCGAACAGCCCGGTGCCGAGCACCTCGCCGACATTCACCCGGCCGTGGGCGACGGGCACGATCCTCGCCACGGGGTTGAGGCGGGTGAGGGTCGCCCGGAGCCGGGCCGCGCTCTCGTCGTCGACCAGGTCGAGCTTGTTCAGCACGATGACGTCGGCGAACTCGATCTGGTCCATCAGCAGGTCGCTGACGGTGCGCTCGTCGTCCTCGTACTGGTCGAGGCCCCGCTCGGCGAGTTCGTCGCCGTCTGTCAGCTCCGGCAGGAAGTTCGCGGCGTCGACGACCGTGACCATGGTGTCGAGCCGGGCGAGGTCGCCGAGTACGGCTCCGTCGTCGCGGGCGAAGGCGAAGGTGGCGGCGACCGGCATCGGCTCGGAGATGCCGCTGGACTCGATGAGGAGATAGTCGAAGCGGCCTTCGCGGGCCAGCCGGTCGACCTCCTCCAGCAGATCGTCGCGCAGCGTGCAGCAGATGCAGCCGTTGGTCATCTCGACCAGACGTTCCTCGGTGCGCGAGAGTGCGGCCTCGCCGCCGCGTACAAGGGCGGCGTCGATGTTGATCTCGCTCATGTCGTTGACGATGACCGCGACGCGCAGTCCCTCACGGTTGCCGAGGACATGGTTGAGCAGGGTGGTCTTACCCGCGCCGAGAAATCCGGACAGCACGGTCACGGGCAGCCGGTCGTCCGCCATCGCGCTCAGTCCTCGGGGTGCAGCAGACCGCGCTCGTACGCCTTCACCAGCCGCTGCGGCACCTGGTGGACGGTCCCGTCGATCGTGACCGGCACGAGCTGCGGGGTGCTGGCCTTCCACTGGGCACGGCGGTGACGGGTGTTGCTGCGGGACATCTTCCGCTTGGGAACGGCCATGGGGTCCTCCTTGGTGAGCGAGCGACCTCGACGCTACATGAAAATGGATCCCATTACGAAATAGTCTGCCGCGTCGATGGCGACGAGATCGCTTCCGTCGGCCCCGTTCGCCCCGGCGGGTGGGTCAGGCCGATACGAGGCGGAGGATCGCGGTGCCGTCGGGGCCTGGCACCAGTTGCAGCGCGACCGTGCCGGCCTCCTTGGCGGGCGGCTCCCCGGCCCCTCCGCACTGGGTGCCGCTTCCGTTGGCGTAGAAGAACGTGGTGCAGCCGCTGCCCTCGCCGCTCGCCGTGCCGCCGGCCGAGCTGCCGTTGGTGCTGGTGCCCTGGGTGACCTTGTAGCCGACCTCGTTCTTGCCGACCTTGGTCACGGACAGCTTGGCGGGACCGGCGGGGATCTTGAAGTGGATCGTCACCGGCTTGGACACCGCGATCTCGCAATTGCCGTCGGCGCAGGCGCCGGTGTCGGTTCCGTCGGCCGCCGTCACCTTCGGGGACGGGGACGGGGACGGGCTGGAGGCGGAGGCTGACGGACTCTCAGGGGTGCTGTCGGCACGGGAGTCCGCCGACTCGGTAGTGCTCGCGCCTGCCGTGGCACCCCCGGAGTCATCGCCGGAGCCGCCGCAGCCTGCCACGGTCAGCAGGGTGAGCGTCGCCAACAGGGCACTGCCCGTCAGTCGTCCCGTACGTCCTGCCGTGGTCAGCCTCGCCATGGTGTCCCCATCCCTTTCGCGTCCCGTCCGAGAGCAGGCGGCGAGTCTATTGAGGGGCCGGGGGGAGGGGTCCCCGAACGGCCTCCTGGGCCATATGGCCGTGACACGGGACGTTCGGCCCAGGGTGTGAGGCGTTCGCGGGCGGCAGGCTCGTAAGGGCAGGGATGGAACCTTCCGCCGGCCGGTGAGCGGCACCCACCAGAGAACGTTCGCTCGCGTCGCGTAGAAAGGCAGGCCGTTGCCATGACCGCTATCAGCACCATGACGAGCGCGCTTTCCGTGGATCACCGCGGCAGGCTGATGCGCGCGGCCCGTGAGGTGTCCATCCCCCAGGGGAGTCGCCTCTTCGAGGAGGGTCACCGGGCCGACCGGTTCTGGATCATCCGTAGTGGAACGGTCACCCTGGACATGCATGTGCCCGGGCGCCGGTCTCCCGTCATCGAGACACTTGGGCACGGCGAACTCGTCGGCTGGTCCTGGCTGTTCGCCCCGTACGTGTGGCAGCTGGGCGCGGAGGCCACGTCGCCGGTGCGCGCCTACGAGTTCGACGCGCAGACGGTTCGTGTGATGGGCCAGGCCGATCCCGCGCTGGGCGCGGCCGTCGCGCAGTGGGTCGGCGGGGTCCTCGCCCACCGGCTGCAGGCGGCCAGGACCCGGCTGCTGGATCTGTACGCCCCCTACGGCAGCGGCGGTCTGCGGTGACGGCGGGTTCTGCCGCGCGGAACGACTGACTTGTGTATCCGGACGACGGTTTCCGCGAGTTCGACCGGCAGGAGTGTGTGAGCCTGCCGGCGAAGTCTCCCGTGGGCCGGATCGTCCACACGCGTCAAGGCGCTGCCCGCCATCCTGCCGGTCAACTTCCGCCTGGACGAGGACGGCGCGGTGCTGCCGCTTACGGCCGCGGGCTCGGAGCTCGTCCGCGCGGTCGACGGCTTCGTCGTCGCCTTCGAGGCGGATGAGGTCGATGCCGCCACGCACTCCGGATGGAGCGTCGTCGTCACCGGCCGGGCCGCGGTGGTGACCGGCCCTGCCGAGTAGGAGCGGCTGTCATGGGCCGGCCTGCGCTCCTGGGGGCCGCCTCGCCACGCGAGGTCTTCGTCCGCATCGAGGCTGATCTGGTCGCCGGGCGCGAGCTCGTCGGCGGGCGCACCATGTACGGCGTCGACCTCTCCTCCTGAGCGCCGGTCGCAGGCGTGCGCTCATTTCGCGCACCGGGGCGGACGGTCCGTCAAAACACCTCTGTGGGCTCCAAATGCGCGCGTGTCAAGGAGAGTTGCCTGGGTAATCTGATTACCCGGTGTGTGTGGCGCTCGGGGGAGGCAACATATGGCAGAGCCGCGCAATAGTGACGGGGGAGACGACGAGGAAGAGGAGAGGCGGCCGTGGTACGGCATCAGTCGATGGCTCGCCGGCTTCTTCGCTGCCATTCCTTTTGCGGGAGTGATCAGTCTCGTTCAGGACTGGTTCGGAAAGCGCATCAGTTCGACGCAGACTGGTCTCCTGAGCGGAATTCTGATCATGCTCGCCTTTCTGGTGTACGGCGTGGTGTCCAGCGCCCTTGACGGGGCCAGGGAGGCCAGGCTCACCCGGGCGAAGGTCGCGAAACTGAGCAGGGAGACACACCGGTCCTTCGACGAGTTCCGGGAGCGTGTCGGCTCGTTCACGAAGTACTACCCGGCTCGCCATGGCCCGGTACAGGATCATTACACGCAGGCCGCGCGCCTCTACGAGGAGGCCGGGAAGGTCATCGACAGTGCGCGGGACGGCGATGAGATCTACGCCGTGAACTCCTTCGTCGAGATCTTCCACCAGGATCCGGATCCGGAGATCGAGCGGCTTCAGGACGAGTATCTGAATCGTATTGAGCGGTGCCTGGACCGGCGGGTGAAGTACCACCGGCTGATACAGCTGGAGAACCTTCAGTCGCTCGACAGTCCTTCGAGTTTGCTTTCCGACTGGGTGGAGAAGAGCTACCTCCGTCACTACCGTCGCTCGATCGAGCGACGGAGCGAAGCGGCGGGAAACATCGTGGATGTGGACGCGGTGCCGGCCAAGTATCCGATTTCGTTCGTCGTCCTCAAACGGAAGGCCGCAAACGGGGTGACAGGCGGATCGATCATCTGGCAGATCAATGAACACGTTCAGCGCAATGGCCAGCTCGAGGCCGCCCATCTCCAGTTGACCGGAATCTTCATCATCAGGAATCCGCAGGGCGATCTGACGGACCGTCTGCTCGACCTGTTCGAGCAGTGCAACCGGCACAGTGTGCGACTGACGCTGCACCACCTCCGCGACCGGAACGGCGGCAATGCCTGACCAGCGGCTCGTCATCGAGCGACTGCTCCTGGTCATCGACGCACAGGACTGGGCGGCGCTGCCCGGCCTGTTCACGGAGACCGCGCGCTACGAGCGCCCCGGATACGCGCCGCTGCACGGGCGGGCGGCCATCGACCACTTCTACCGAGAGGTGCGCATCGTGGCGGGCGGCGCGCACCGCCTGTACGGCTGTGTCTCGGGGACGTACGAGGTCTGCTGCTGGGGTGAGTTCACAGGTGTCTCACGCACGGGCGAGCCGCTGAGCGAGCTGTTCTGCGACTGGTTCGAGATCGAGACCGACGGCGGACTGATCGTGTCGCGGCGCACGTTCTTCTACCGGCCGGCGATCTGACGGGGTGCCACCCCCTGACCTGCCCCGTCAGATCGCCGCCTTCATGGTGGCTTCTCCGCGCTCCTTCTTGAGCGCGCGTCAGTCGTGGGGGACGACGGCGACGGGGGCCTTGGCGTGGTGCAGGATCGCGTGGGCGACCGGGCCCACATGCATTCCGAGCGGGGGCCGGTGCTTCGTGCGGCCCACCACCACAAGGGCGGCGCGCTCGGCGGCCTGGAGCACCGCTCCGGAGGCGAAGGACAGGTCGACGGTCTGGGTGACCTGCACCTGGGGGTACTTCTCCTGCCACGGTGCGAGGGCCGCCGACAGCGCCTCTTCCTTCAGTGCCGCCAGACCGCCCGCCTGGCTCGCCAGTTGACCGGCGGCCGCGCCGTATCCGTACAGGGCGGGCAGATTCCAGGCGTGTACGGCGCGCAGGGTCGCCCCTCGGGCGGCAGCCGCCTCGAAGGCGAACTGCAGCGGCTCATCGGCCGGATCGCCCAACTCCTGGATTGCGACCACAACTTCGTCACCGGGGGCCTCGGCGGCGGCGTGCTTGTCCGCCCGCACCATCACGACCGGGCCCGCCGCGTGGGCGAGCACCTGCTGGCCGACGGAGCCGAGCAGGAAGCCCGCGATGGTGCCGTGTCCGCTGGAACCCAGCACCAGCATGTCGGCCCGCTCCGCCTGCGTGAGAAGCACCTCGGCGGCCGTACCGGCGATCTGCTCGGTACTGATCGGCAGATCCGTATACCGTCCCGCGAGGTTCTGCTCCGCCTCGCGCAGTATCCGCAGGGCCCAGTGCCTGCGGACCTCCGGGTCCTGGGCGATGGGCACGTCCTGCGGCTGCCAGAGCCAGGCCTGCACCAGACGCAGCGGCAGCCGACGGCGCTGTGCCTCGCGGGCCGCCCAGTCGGCGGCGGCCAGACTCTCGGGGGAACCGTCGACGCCGACGGCGATGGGGCGAAGCATGGGGTACCTCCGGGGTCCGATGCGGCGGGCGGCGGGTGCTGTCCCCGGCCCTTTCATGAGCTTCGTACGGACGCGACCATGTCGGCCATGGGCCAGTGGTCCCGGCCGAGGGCCGACCGGCCCGCCCGCCCTGATGCGCGCCAATTCGGCGTGCCGCGCCAGAGGTTGGGAGATCTCTCAGTAGCCGCGTACGGCCGTATCCGGACCGTTTGTTCACTTCCCGTACTCCGGGTGGTATGTCTGTGCCGCTGTGACTCGGGTGCCCACGCTGCGGCCTTCGCGGGTGATCTGGATCACATCAGCGTTCTGTCAGGTAACTGTCCGGAAGGCGTCAGTCCGGTCCGCTTCCATGTGCTCATCGAGGCCTTCGGCCAGCGCGTCGCCGGTCTCCGATCCGATCCCTTCGGAGCCCCCACCACCGAGGAGAGACATGGCCGACACCGTGACCGGCTGTCCCGCGCACGCGAGCGCGCCGCTTCCCGAGTATCCGATGCGCCGGGCCGCAGCGTGCCCGCTCGCCCCGCCGCCCGCCGTGGAGCCCTTGCGGGCGGAGAAGGGGATCAGCAAGGTCCGGATCTGGAACGGCGGCACGCCCTGGCTGGTGACCCGGCATGCCGACCAGCGAGCCCTGATGACCGACCCCCGCGTCAGCAACGACGACTGTGAGCCCGGCTTTCCGCACGTCAACGCGCACCGGGCGCAGATCGCCCCCCACACCCCTAAGTTGATCACCAACACCGATGCGCCGGAGCACACACGGCTGCGCCGCTCGGTCAACGGGCCGTTCGTCGTCAAGCGGATCGAGGCCATGCGGCCCACCATCCAGAAGATGGTCGACGGCATGATCGACGACATGCTGGCCGGGCCGAAGCCGGTCGACCTGCTCACGGCGCTCGCCCTGCCGGTGCCGTCGCTGGTCATCGCCGAACTGCTCGGCGTTCCGTACAAGGACCACGCGTTCTTCCAGCGCAACGCGGGCCTTGTCCTGGACACTTCGCTCTCGGCGGAGGAGGCGATGGCGGCGAGCCGCGAACTGGGCCAGTACCTGGACACCTTGTTCAGGGAGAAGCTCGACAACCCGGGCGACGACGTGCTGTCCGAGATGGCCGGCCGGGCCAAGGCCGGCGAGATGGCCCATGTGGAGGCCGTCAACATGGGCGTGGCCATGCTCATCGCGGGGCACGAGACCACCGCCACGATGATCAGCCTCGGTACGCTCGCCCTGCTGCAGAACCCCGACCAGCTCACCGTGCTGCGCGACACCGACGACCGGAAGGTGATCGCGAACGCCGTGGAGGAGCTGCTGCGCTACCTGACCATCCTCCAGACCGGAGTGCGCAGGGTCGCCAAGGAGGACATCGAGATCGGTGGTGTGGTGATCCGTGCCGGGGACGGCATCATCTTCGATCTGCACGCCGCGAACTGGGACCCGGAAGCGTTCCCCGAGAGCGAGCGACTGGATCTGAGCCGACCCGCCCGTCAGCACCAGGGATTCGGCTACGGCCCCCACCAGTGCCTGGGCCAGAACCTCGCCCGACTGGAGCTCCAGGTCGTCTACGGCACCCTCTACCGCCGCATCCCCACCCTGCGACTCGCCACGACCATCGACCAGTTGGAGTTCGACCACACGGGCACCACCTATGGCGTCCATTCCCTGCCCGTCACCTGGTGACCCACCCCGTACCGCCGTATCGCAGAAGGAAGCAACCATGCGTGTGGAACTGGACGAGCCGAAATGCGTGGCATCGGGGCAGTGCGTCATGGCCTCCCCGGACGTCTTCGACCAGCGGGACGAGGACGGCGTCGCCATCCTGCTGGCCGAGACACCTGACGACGACCTCCTGGACGAGGTGCGCGAAGCCGTGGCGATCTGCCCGGCCGCGGCCATCCGGCTGGTGGAGGAGTGAGGCCGCTCCTCTCCGCGAGACTGGTAACGACCCCTGAAATCAAGGAGGTTGTCGATGGCGGACCGTCCTGAGGTTCTCGTGGTCACGGGGGCCGGAGGCATGGGCTCGGCGGTCGCGCGGCGGCTGGGCAGCGGGCGTACCGTGCTCGTCGCCGATGCCTCGCTCGCGGGGCTCGGCCGGCTCGTCGATGCCTTGTGCTCCGAGGGCTATGCCGCTCAGGGCGTGGTCACCGATGTGTCCGACCGGAAATCGGTCGAGAAGCTCGCGGAAACGGCGTCGGGCGAGGGCCGGTTGGCCGCCGTGGTGCACACCGCGGGGGTGTCCGCCGCGACCGCGTCGGCGCAGAAGATCTTCGAGGTCGACATGGTCGGCACCGTGCACGTGATCGACGCCTTCGAGAAGGTGGCCGCCCGGGGCACGTCCCTGGTGTGCGTCTCCAGCATGGCCGGTCATATGGCGTCCCTGAGCCGGGAGGAGGAAGCCGTCCTTGCGACGGCTCCCGCGGAGGAACTGATGGGGCTCGACGCCGTCGCCGCCGTCGGGGACAACGCGATCGGCGCCTACATCCTCTCCAAGCGCGCCAACCACGTACGGGCCGAGGCCGCCGCGCTCGCCTGGAACCGGCGCGGTGCCCGGATCAACACCCTCAGCCCGGGCGTGATCTCCACCGCGATGTCGCGGGCGGAGGCGGAGTCGGACACCGGCGCGCACATGCTGCGGATGCTGGACGCGTGCGGCGCGGGCCGGATGGGAACGACCGGGGAGATCGCCGACGCCGCGGCATTCCTCGCCGGCCCGGAATCGCGCTACATCACCGGCACCGACCTGCTCGTCGACGGCGGTCAGGCCGCCTGGATCCGCCGGCACAGGCCGGCGGACTGACGGCCAAAGACCGGCCAACGGCACGCCGTACAACGGTAGTTGCTTACGGACAGCACGGACAGCACGGACAGCACGGACAGTAGAGAGGACACGGATGTCCAACCCCCACAATCCGTCCGCCACCACACCCTTGACCTCGGAGGAACTGACCCCCGAGGAACTGGGTTTCGACCCGGACGCCCTGCGCGAGAAGTACCGGGCCGAACGCGACCGCCGGATCCGTCCGGACGGCAACAGGCAGTACCAGCCCCTCGTCGGCGAGTTCGCCTCGTACGCAGACGATCCGTACACCAAGTTCGTGCCGCGGGAGCCGCTGCACGACCGGGTCGAGGCACTGGTCGTCGGCGGCGGGTTCGGCGGTCTGCTGGCCGGCGCGCGACTGCGCCAGGCGGGAGTGCGGGAGATCCGGGTCATCGAGCAGGCCGGGGACTTCGGCGGCACCTGGCACTGGAACCGGTATCCCGGAATCCACTGCGACATCGAGTCGTACGTCTACATGCCGCTGCTCGAAGAGCTCGGCTACGTCCCGAAGTGGAAGTACGCGCCGGGAGAGGAGATCAGGCAGCACGCACAGGCCATCGGGAAGCACTTCGACCTCTACGACGACGCCTGCTTCCAGACCCAGGTGACCGAACTGCGGTGGGACGAGGACGAGTTGGAGTGGATCGTCGCCACCGACCGCGGCGACCGTATGCGGGCGAGATACGTGGTCGTGTCGAGCGGAACGCTCAGCCAGGCCAAACTGCCCGGCATCCCCGGTATCGAGACGTACCGGGGGCACGCCTTCCACACCAGCCGCTGGGACTACGCGTACACCGGCGGCGACGCCAACGGGAACCTGCACAAGCTGGCCGACAAGCATGTGGCGGTCATCGGCACCGGCGCGACCGCGATCCAGGTCGTGCCGCATCTGGCACGCGACGCCCAGCACCTGTACCTGTTCCAGCGCACCCCGTCCTCGGTGGACGTACGCGGCCAGCGCCCCACGGATCCGCAGTGGGCGAAGTCGCTCACTCCCGGCTGGCAGAAGCGCCGCAGGGAGAACTTCCTCGCGCTCGTCACCGGTGGGCGGGCCGGCGAGGACCTGGTGAACGACGGCTGGACCTCCACCGCACGGCTGCAGCAGAAGCTCATCCCGAGCAACAGCTACACGGACGTGTCTCCCGAGGAGAGGGAACGGCTGTACGAGCTTGCCGACTTCCAGAAGATGAACGAGATCCGCGCCCGCGTGGACGCGATCGTGGACGACCCGGCCAGGGCCGAACTGCTCAAGCCCTGGTATCGCTATATGTGCAAGCGGCCCACCTTCAGCGACCACTACCTCGACACGTTCAACCGGCCCAATGTGACCCTCGTGGACACGGCTGATCACGGGGGCGTCGAGCGCATCACCGAGGACGCGATCGTGGTCGGCGGGAACGAGTACGAGGTCGACTGCATCATCTTCGCGACTGGTTTCCAGGTCGGCGCCTCGGGGATCCTGTCCGGACTCATCCCGGTGCACGGCCGTGGCGGTGTCAGCCTGCTGGAGACCTGGATGAAGGAGGGCCCGAAGACGCTGCACGGCTTCTACAGCCACGGTTTTCCCAACCTCTTCCAGCTCGGCCCGCTGCAGAACGCCAGCGCCGTCAATTTCGTGCACGTCCTGGACGAGCAGGCCACCCATGTGGCCGCGGTCGTCGGCGAGGCCCGCGAGCGGCGGGCCCGGTACATCGAGCCGAGTGCCGAGGCGGAGGCCGCCTGGGTGGCCACGATCCGGGAGAAGGCGGCCGACCTGCACGCCTTCCAGGCCGAGTGCACACCCGGCTACTACAACAACGAGGGCAGGCCGAGGAAGCGCAGCGAGTCGTACGGCGACGGGCCGGTCGTGTTCCACGAACTGCTCCGGCGCTGGCGCGAGGACGGTGGCATGCACGAGGTCCTCGTCGAAGCCGAAGCCGAAGCCGAAGCCGAAGCCGAAGCCGAAGCCGGAGCCGGAGCCGGATCCGGAGCCGAATGAGTCAGGCCGAATGACAGGGGGAGTGAGCATGGAGCCCAGCCGCTACGACGACACCGGCCGCCGGTCCGCCACGAGCAGCCGGTGGGAGATGAGACGGCTCAACCGGCCGAACCGGCTGTGGGGTTCGAACGGCGTGACCTTCGGGCCCGACGGGCGGCTGTACGTCGCGCAGTTCATCGCCGGGCAGATCAGCGCCGTGGATCCCGCCTCGGGGGACGTCGACGTGGTGGTGCCGCTGGACGGTCCGGTCCAGGCGCCGGACGACCTGGCCTTCGGGGCGGACGGTTCGATGTACATCGCGGACCTGACGCCGGGCAGGGTGTGGCGCCGGAGCCCCAAGGGCGAGTACACCCTGGTCTCCGACGAGGTGAAGGTGCCCAACGGCATCACCTGCGTCGGTGACCGCCTCTTCGTCAACGAGATGAAGATGGACGGCCGCCTGCTCGAGCTGTTCCCGGACGGCGGCGACCCGGTCGTGCTCACCGAAGGGCTGGCCCTCGGCAACGCGATGCAGCTCGGCCCGGACGGCTACCTCTACTACCCGCACATGCTCACCAACCAGGTCTGGCGGATACCCCCTGACGGAGGCGCCCCCGAACTGGTCGCGGAGGACGTGCACGAGCCGGTCGCGGTGCGCTTCGACCAGGGCGGGGTGCTGACGGTTCTGTCGCGCGGCGTGGCCGGCATCGTGACCCGTATCGATCTCTTCGGCAGCGGCGACCGGTCGATCGTCACCAGCGGTGTCGTCGGCCTGGACAACGCGGCCTTCGACGCCGAGAACCGCATGTACGTCTCCAGCTTTGCCAGCGGCGGCGTCACTCAGATGCACCCCGACGGCCGGATCCGCGAGATCGTGCCCACCGGACTCGACGGCCCCTACGGGGTGACGATCGACCTCGGCGGCACGGTCTACGCCGCCGACCACTACCGCGTGGCGCGCCCGGAGCCCACCGCCGACGGTGAGCCGGGCGAAGTGACCACGCAGGAGCTGCTCATCTTCACCCACGGCATCACCGCCGCGGACGGGCTCCTGCACCTCACCTCCCAGTACGGCAACGTCCAGACCCACGACCCTGTGGAGAAGACCACGCGGCAACGGGCGGCCGGGCTGAACCAGCCGTTCGGTATCGCGGTGGGGCCGGACGGCTTCCTCGTGGTCGCCGAGTCGGGCGCCGGCCGGGTCGTACGGATCGACGAGCGCGACGACTCCGTCACCGTGCTCGCGGAGGGGCTCGACCACCCCGTGGACGTGGCCTTCGACGTGGAGGGGCGTTGCTATGTCAGCGACGACCGGCGCGGGGCGGTGCTCCGGATCAGCGAGGGGGTCGACGGGGGAGAGGCGGTGGCCGTCGCGGAGGGGCTCGGCGCACCGCAGGGGCTGGCGGCCCTGGGCGACGAACTGTTCACGGTGGACACCGAGCACCGCAGGCTGCTGGCGATCTCCCTCGCCACGGGCGAGACCAGGGTCGACGCCGAGGACCTGGCGGTCGGCCTGCCCCCAGGGACCGGTCACACCGAACAGCCCGCGCTGTTCGCCCACGGTATGCCCGGCTCTCCCCGCCAGTTCGCCGGTCTCGCCGTCACTCCGGAGGGTTCCCTGCTTCTCTCGGCCAACGGCGAGGGGAGCGTGCTCAAGCTGTCTCCGCGGCGTGCACCATGAGGGGCGTACCGGAGCGCGGGTGGCCGGCCGGGGACGGGTGGATTTAGTTGAGTTAGGCAAGAAGCTGGTAAAGTGATCCCTATGTCCACACCAACGCCGGCCACCACCCCCGCCTCCACGGAAGTGATCGAGATCGAGCGGGCGCTGACGCGCATCGCTTATCTCATGGGCCGAACGCGCCAGCACGACCGGCTCATGGCGCTGGTCGGAGTGCCGCTGGACCGCGCCGCCGTGGCACTTCTGCGGCAGATCGACGACTCCGAGCCGATGCGTCCCGGCGAGTTGGCGAACCGGCTGGCCGTGGAGGCCTCGCATGTGACCCGACAGGTGCAGCAGCTGGAGAAGGGCGGCTACGTCACCCGCGTACCCGACCCCGACGACCGCCGCGCCCAGCGCATCCAGATCACCAAGGCCGGCCAGGAAGCCGTCGACCGCATCCGCGAGATGAGCGCCCGCGGTATGCAGATGGCCCTGTCCGACTGGTCACCCCAGGAACTCCAGCAGCTCGCCACGCTTTTCCACCGCATGGTCGACGACTTCCTCTCCTACGCCGCAGAAGTCGGCACGGGAGAGGAAGCCGGCCCGGCGGCACGCAAGCCCTGACCCGCTCGCCGTGAGGGCGGGGCGGGTCAGTACGGCCGGTCCCCCTCGATGGCGACGCGCTCCGCCACGCGGCGGTGCGGGGCGTAGTCGTTTCCGCGATCCGCGATCCGCGATGCACAGGGGCACGGTGGCGGGGTGCATGCCGCGATTCTGAGGCCGCTGTCGCGGTCCTGCCAATGACAGCCAGTTGACGTGCCGACGACAGACGGTTGATGCACCGACGACAGCCGGGTTGATGGGATGGCACGATGCCCTCATTCTGGGGCGTATGGAGCAAGTCGCCGCTTCGGCGATCCTTGATGCACAGGGCACGGTGACGGGGTGGAGCGAGGGTGCCCGGAGGCTGACGGGATACGCGGCCGAGGAGGCCGTGGGCCGGGCGGCGGGGGAACTGCTCGCCGAGGACATGCCGTCCGAGCTCGTCGCCGCGCTGACCGGCACCGCCGTGCTGCGGCACCGGGACGGATCCCGGCTCGCGCTGGCCCTGAGGGCGAGCCCCCTGCTGGGCGCGGACGGTACGGCCACCGGATTCGTCGTCACCGCCGAGCGGTTCGACGGGCAGGGGCCCAGCCTCGCGGCGCAGGCCTTCGAGCAGGCGTCCATGTCGATGTCGATCTTCGACACCGGGCAGCACTATGTGCGGCTGAACAATGTGGCCTGCCAGGTGATGGGGGTCCCGGAGGACACCCTGGTCGGCCGGTACTACCCGGAGACCGTGGAGGACGCCGATCACAGCCGGGGCTTCCTGCAGCATCTGCGGCAGGTTGCCGAGACCGGGGAACCCGTGCACTACGAGAGCTTCACCCGGGCACCGTCCGCCACGCGGTACCACGCCTGGAACATCGAGATGTGGCCGGTGCGGGCCCCCTCCGGCGAGCTGGTCGGGACCGCCCTGGCGGCGTTCGACAGCAGCGAGCAGCACTGGGCCCGGCAGCGGCTGGCTTTGCTGAACGAGGCCGCCGCCTCCATCGGCACCACCCTGGACGTGGTGCGCACCGCCGAGGAACTGGTGGGGCTCGTGGTACCGCGCTTCGCCGACTTCGCCAGCGTCGACCTGCTCGACTGGGTCCTCGGAGCGGACGAACCGCCGACGGCACAGCGCACCGATGTGGTGCTGCATCGGGCCGCCCACCGGTCCGTCACCACGGGCACACCGGAGGCGGCCGTCGAGCTGGGCGAGGCGGACACCTATCCGCCGTTCTCGCCGCCCGCGCGAGCGCTGATGGACGGAGTGGCGGTGCTCAGCGGGGCGGGGGAGCCGGACTTCGACCGGTGGCTGAGCGGCCATGAGGCACGTGACGCCAAGGACCGTGAGTACGGCGTGCGGGTCCACTCGATGCTGGCGGTGCCGCTGCGGGCCCGTGGCACGACACTGGGTGTCGCGGTCTTCGTGCGGGCCGCCAATCCGGATGCGTACGTCGGTGACGATGTCGTTCTCTCCGAGGAGCTGGCGAGCCGGGCCGCCGTCTGTGTGGACAACGCCCGCCGCTTCGGCCGTGAGCGGTCGACCGCGCTGGCCCTTCAGCACAGCCTGCTGCCGCGGGGGCTGCCCGGGCAGGCGGCCGTGGAGGTGGCCCACCGTTACCTGCCGAGCGGGGCGGCGGCCGGTATCGGCGGCGACTGGTTCGACGTGATCCCGCTGTCCGGCAGCCGGGTCGCCCTGGTCGTCGGGGACGTGGTCGGGCACGGCCTCCAGTCGTCGGCGACCATGGGGCGACTGCGTACGGCCGTACGAACCCTCGCCGACGTGGATCTGCCGCCCGACGAACTCCTCACCCACCTCGACGACTTGGTGTCGCACTTGGCGACGGACGAGAGCACCACCGACGACGTCGCTGAGCTGGGAGCGACCTGTCTGTACGCGCTCTACGATCCCGTTTCGCGCCGGCTGACCGTGGCCGGCGCCGGGCATCCGCCGCCGGCCGTCCTGCTGCCTGACGGCACCACGCGGCTCGTCGAGATGTCCGCCGGGCCGCCGCTGGGGGTGGGCGGCCTGCCCTTCGAGGCGACCGAACTGGTGCTGCCCGAGGGCTCGTTGATCGCCCTCTACACGGACGGGCTGATCGAGGGGCGGGACCGCGACCTCGACCGCGGCATCGCCGATCTGTGCGGTGCGCTGACCGTGCCCGCCGATTCGCTGGATGCCCTGTGCGACGCGGTGCTGAAGTCCGTACTCCCACCGCAGCCCGCCGACGACGTAGCCCTGCTGCTGGCCCGTACCCGTGCGCTCGGCGCCGAGCAGGTGGCCACCTGGGACATCGAGCCGAACCCCGAAATCGTGGCCGCCACCCGGCAGTACGCCACCGAGCAGCTCACCGAGTGGGGCCTGGACGAGACCGCTTTCGTCACCGAACTGGTCGTCAGCGAACTGGTCACCAACGCGATCCGGTACGGCGAACCGCCCATCCAGCTGCGCCTGCTCCGCGACCGCGCACTGATCTGCGAGGTCTCCGACGGCAGCTCCACCTCGCCGCATCTGCGCCGGGCGCACGTCTACGACGAGGGTGGCCGAGGTCTGCTGCTGGTCGCCCAGCTCACCCAGCGCTGGGGCAGCCGGCAGACCGTCAACGGCAAGACGATCTGGGCCCAGCAGCCGCTGCCGCCGGGCTGACTCGCTCGCTCCGGCACATCGGGGGCGTGTTGTACTGGGCCGCGTGAGTTCCCACTGCTGTGCACCCGGCCGGTCCTCCGAAGCGGCACCCGCCGCGTCCGAGCCGCCGCCCGTTCCCGGCAGCGGCACGGCGCCCGGCGGCTCCAAGGTGGCGCTGCCCGGCGGCACCTTCCGTATGGGCGGTGAGGACGTGGACGCCAACCCCGGTGACGGTGAGGGCCCGGTCCGCGAGGTGACCCTCGGACCGTTCGAGATCGACGCCCGCTGTGTCACCAACGAACGCTTCGCGGCGTTCGTGGACGCCACGGGCTACCGCACCGACGCCGAGCGCTTCGGCTGGTCGTACGTCTTCGCCCGGTTCCTGCCGGGGGAGTTGCGCAAGGAGTCACCTCGGCCGGAGGGAACGCCCTGGTGGTGCGGGGTGCAGGGCGCGTACTGGGCTGCGCCGGAAGGGCCCGGCAGCGGCCTCGACGGCCGCTGGGACCATCCGGTGGTCCATGTCTCCTGGGGCGACGCACTCGCCTTCTGCCGGTGGGAGGGCTCCCGGCTGCCGACCGAGGCCGAATGGGAGTACGCGGCCCGCGGCGGCCTCGACCAGAAGCGCTTCCCGTGGGGAGACGAGCTCACGCCCGGTGGCGAACACCGCTGCAACATCTGGCAGGGACGCTTCCCGTTCCGCAACACCGGCGAGGACGGTTACGTCGGCACCGCCCCCGTCGACGCCTTCCCGCCCAACGGGTTCGGCCTGTTCAACACCTCCGGCAACGTCTGGGAGTGGTGCGCCGACTGGTGGGGCACCGACCACGGCACCGGGCCCCACACCGACCCCACGGGACCGGAGCAGGGCACGGCCCGCGTGATGCGCGGCGGCTCCTACCTGTGCCACGACTCCTACTGCAACCGCTACCGTGTCGCGGCCCGCACCGCCAACAGTCCGGACAGCTCGGTCGGCAACACAGGTTTCCGCTGCGTACGGGACCGCAGGCACGGCTGACTCAGCCCTTGACGGCCGAGCTGGCGACGCCCTGGACGAACCAGCGCTGGAAGAAGGCGAAGACGACCAGCACGGGCAGGACCAGGAGCACGCCGAAGGCGAGGATCTGACCCCAGTCCGGGGGCAGTTGAGCCTGGAAGACGCTCATCTCCAGCGGCAACGGGCGTACCGACGGATCGGAGACCATCAGGACCGGCCAGAGGAACGAGCCCCACTGGATGAGGAAGGTCAGGATCGCCACGGAGGCGAAGGCCGGCTTCGACATCGGGACGATGATGGCGAAGAAGGTGCGCCAGGGGCCCGCGCCGTCGATGCGGGCGGCTTCCTCGATGCTCGGCGGAATCGTGCGGAAGAACGTGTGGAACTGGTAGACCGAGAAGGCGTTGGCGATGAACGGGAGCGCCAGGATGGGGAGCGTGTTGCGCTGGTCGTTGAACATGTAGAAGAGCGGGACCGCCACCGACTCGAACGGGATCAGCATCAGCAGCAGGACGAGGGTGAAGACGGCGTTCTGGCCGCGCCACTTCAGCCGTGAAAGCCCGTACGCGGCCATGGAGTTGACGAAGAGACCGCCCGTCACCACCACGAAGGCCAGCAGCAGCGAGATACCCATGAAGCGCCAGAAGTAGCCGGTGCTCTCGGAGTTGAGGCTGTCGAGGACGGCCGTGTAGTTGTCGAAGGACAGGTTGGTGGGCAGGAAGCCGGACAGGCCGTTCAGGACTTCGTCGGACGGCTTGAGGCTGCCGATGAGCAGATAGATGGCGGGCAGCGCGAAGACGAAAGCCAGGACGGACAGGACGGCGTAGTCGAGGACGCGGCGCAGGGGAGTGCGGGTGAGGCCCGTGTTCATGCTCATGGTCAGCCCTTGCTAGTCGGTGTTGTCGGGCCGGACGACGCGGCGCTGGATGAGGGTCAGGACGACGACGATCAGGAAGAAGACGACGGTGATCGCGGACGCCTGGCCGATGTTGTTCTGGTCGAAGGCGGTGGTGACCGCCTGGTACATCACGGTGCGGGCCGCGTCCTCATTGAGTCCGCCGCCCTTGACGAGAACGTAGACCTGGTCGAAGACGCGGAAGGAGAGCACCGAGGTGAGCATGGCGACGAACACGAGGGTGCCGCGGATGCCGGGCAGGGTGACATTCCGGAACTGCTGCCAGCGGGAGGCGCGGTCGAGCTCGGCGGCCTCGTAGAGCTCACCCGGGATCTGCTGGAGCCCGGCGAGCAGGATGACCATCTGGAAGCCGACGCCCTGCCAGATGGAGAGGATGATGATCGAGACCATCGCGGTGGCGGAGTCGCCGAGCCAGTCGAAGGCGCCCCAGTTGCCGAAACTCACCGCGTCCAGCGCGGAGTTGAGCATGCCCTGATCGCTGCGGGCGAGGATGAGCCGCCAGATCACGGCGACCAGCGCCATCGGGAAGACGACCGGCATGAAGAACAGGGACCGGAACAGGCCGATCGCCTTGAGCTTTCGGTTGAGCAGGATCGCAAGGCCGAGCGCCAGACCGGTCTGCACGGGTACGACGACCGCGGCAAAGGTCAGGTTGTTGAGCAGGGACCTGAGGAACGGGCCGGACAGATCGGGGTCGGTGAACAGCCGCCGGTAGTGCTCGATCCCGAACCAGGTCGGTTCCAGGGGGGAGCCCAGGCGGACGTTGTAGAAGGAGAGGACGACGGCGTAGCCGAACGGGATACCGACGAAGGCGATGAGTCCGACGACGGCGGGCGTGGACATGAGCAGTCCGTGCAACCAGTCGCGGTTCTTGCGCACAGCGCGCGCAGGGCGCGCGGGTTCGACGGAGGTCACGGGTGGGGCCTGCTCCCGGGCATGGGGTGCGGCGTGCGCGGGTTCGACGGATTTCACGGGGTGTCCTGTTCCCGGCGGGGCGGGCGCGGTGTGCGCGGCCCGCCCCGGCCGATGGGTCCTACGGGATCTCGTAGCCGGCGTTGTCGGAGAAGTCCTGGTCGATGGCGCTGGCGGCCTTGGACAAGGCGTCCTTCGGGTCGGCGCCGCCGTAGACCGAGTTGAGGGCCTCGGCGAACTTGGCGGTGACCGTGGGGTATCCGGCGGTCAGCGGGCGGGTCACGGCTACGCAGGACTTGGTGATGTCGGTGTCGCCGCAAGGCTTGGCGAGCTGGTCGGAGAACAGCTGGAGCGGGCCGCCCTGCTTGTAGAGGTCGCTTGCGGCGAGCGCGGACTTGGTGGCGGGCGGGGCGCCGTTGGCCGTCGTCATCGCGGCGACGTTCTCGTCGTTCAGGAGAGTGTCCAGGAACGTACCGGCGGCCTTGGCGTTCTTGGAGTCGGCGCCGATGCCCCAGGCCCAGGAGCCCTGGCCGGTCTTGGGGCCGTTGCCGAAGTCGGGCAGCGGCAGGACGACGAGGTCGTCACCGAGCGCCTCGCTGTAGACGGGGTACATCCAGTGGCCGACCCAGCTGAGCGGGACGCGGCCCTTGGCGAAGGCGTTGCCGTCGGTGTTGGGGTCGACATCGGACTTCCAGGACTGGAAGGTCTGCAGCGCCGACACGGTTTCCGGCGAGTCGATTGCGCCCTTCGCCTTGCCGTCCTTGAGGAGCGAACCACCGGCCGACCAGACGATGGGGGAGAAGCCGTAGGTGCCCCACTCGGTGGTGAACCCGTTGTTCTCCTGAACGTCGAGGACCTTGCCGTCGGAGTCCTTGGCCTTCAGCGTCTTGAGCGCTGCGGTGAACTCGTCCGCCGTCCAGGCGTCGTCCACGCTCGTCGGGTACTTCACGCCGGCCGCGTCCAGGAGCTTCTTGTTGCCGTAGATGCCCAGGCCCGAGTCGTACTGGCCAAGGCCGTAGTGCTTGCCGTCGATCTCGCCCTGCGCCTTGTTGGCCTCGCTGGCGTTGTCCAGGGTCTTGGCGGAGACGTAGTCGTCGATCGGGGCGAGCTTCTGGTTGAAGACGAAGTTCGCCATGGTCGGGCCGTCGAACTCCATCACGTCCGGCAGCTCGGAGGCGTCCGTCGTGGTGATGGTCTTGGTGTAGTCGTTGCCGGGGATCAGCTTCAGCTCGACCTTGATGTCGTTCTGCGAGGAGTTGAAGGACTTCACCGCGTTCTGTATCGCGGTGTCCTCGCTCTTCTGGCCCTGGTGGGCCCAGACGCTGATGGTGCCCTTGCCGCTGCCCGCCTCGGCGGAGGTGTCGGTGGTACCACCCCCGCCACAGGCGGCCAGCGCCGCCAGGGGCAGGACGAGAGCCAGGCCCGTACTGGCTGTGCGGCGGACATTTCTGCTGGTCGAACTCATGGCTGTGCCTTCCGTGCTGTGGCGAGGGTTTGCAGTGCTGACGTGCTGTCTGGGCGTGGGGGAAGTAGAGCTCGAGTGGTGCGGGTTACTGCGGTCCGCGCGGTCGGGGCGGGGCGGTCGTCTCGCGCAGGACGAGGCGGATGGGCATCTGCACCTGCTCCGTGGGTGGTTCGGCGCCGGGTTCGTCCAGCTGACGCAGCAGCAGCCGGGCGGCCTCGGCGCCCTGGTCGGCGACCGGCTGGGCGACGGTGGTCAGGCCGACCACATCGGCGAGTTCGTGGTCGTCGAAGCCGACGACCGACACGTCGTCCGGGACCCTGAGCCGGTGGCGGCGCAGGGCGCGCAGGGCGCCCATCGCCATCTCGTCGGACTGCGCGTACACGGCGGTCGGCGGGCGGGAGACGGCCAGCAGTTCGGTCATCGCCCGCTCACCGCCCTCGACGGTGTAGTCGCCGTCCGCCTCCAGAGCCGGATCGTGCTCGATTCCGGCGTCCGCCAGGACGTCCAGGTAGGCGTTGCGCCGCTCGATCGGGGTGGTCCAGTGCAGCGGCCCGCTGGCTCCGCTGATCATGCCGATGCGGCGGTGGCCGAGGTTCACCAGATGGCGTACGGCGCTCTCGGTGCCGGCCCGGTCGTCGATGCCGACGACGGTGAAACCGGGCCGGGTGCCGCCGACCGTGGTGGCCAGTGGCACCCCCAGCGAGCGCAGCGCGGCCGACTCCTCCTCGTCCGGGATGAGCAGCGAGAGCACCGCGTCCACCCGCTTGCGCACCGGCAGCCTGGTGAAGAAACGCTTGCGAATCTCCGGCGAGCCCAGGTTGTACAGCAGCACGTCGTACCCGGCCGCGCTGAACACACGCTCGGCGGCGTCCAGCACGGTGCCGAAGAACCAGCGGCCCACGTACGGAACCAGGACGCCGATGGTGAACGTACGGCCGCTGGCCAGACTGGCGGCGGAGCGGGACGCGGTGTAGCCGAGCTGAGCGGCGACGGCCGCGATCTTGTCCCGTACCTCGTCGGAGACGCCGGTCCGGCCGCGCAGGGCGCGGGACACGGTGGACGCCGAGACGCCGGCGGCGCGGGCGACGTCGTTGATGCTGGCCGTCACGGCGCAGTTCCTCCCGTTGATTTCACGTCGGTGTGATGTGGGGGTGACGAGACCGTAAACCCGGCCTCCTTGTTGCGCAAGCGTTTGCGTTCAGATTTACTTGGGCCGATTCCAATCTGAGCCCGTTTTAACTCGATGGTCAGCGCACGCGTTTGGGCGCTGTGAGCCGACAGGAACTACGCATGCGATACGCCCCGCCAGGCCTCTGCTTGAACGACTTCGCCCTGCTCCGGGACGAGGACGGCACCTACACGGTGCTGCACCTTCAGGGGCCCTGGACGGCCGAGTTCGATCACATGCGGATGGAGACCTCGTACGGCCGGGCGACCTCCACCGACCTCGTTCACTGGCAGCCGCAAGGACCCGCCTTCGGCAACGGGCTGCCGGGCCGCTTCGACGCCCAGGCGGTGTGGACGATGCATCCGTTCCGGTACGGCGACGGAATGGCGATGTTCTACACGGGGGTGAGCGGCCTGCTGCCCGGCGGTACGCCGCTCCAGGCCGTCGGACTCGCGTACTCCGACCGCACCGACGGCACGGGCTGGCGCCGCCATGGCACCGGACCGGTCGTCGAGGCCGACCCGCGCTGGTACCGCACAGGCGAAGGGATGGGCTGGCGCGACCCCTTCGTCGTACGGGACGACGAGGGCGACGGCTGGGTCATGGCCGTCTGCGCGAGCGATGCCTCCCTCCCGGTGGAGGCCGGCGGCTGCGTGGCCCTGGCCACCTCCGACGACCTGGAGCACTGGACCGTCCACCCGCCGCTCCTCGCACCGGGCGACATCGACGAGTTCGAGTGCCCGGTCCTGGAACGCCTCGACGACGGCAGCTGGCTGCTGCTCGGCTCCATCGGGCAGACCCGCTGCATCGAGGCGTGGACGGCCCCCCGCCTGCGCGGCCCGTGGACCCGCCGTGGCCCGCTGAGCCCGACCGGTGCCTACGCCCCCAGGGTGATCCCCGCTCCGGACGGCTCCCGCGTCGTCCTGCACACGACACCCCGCCAGGTCGGCCTCAGCGATGACGGGGACCGCTGCCGGGGCATGCTCGCCCAGCCCAAATCCCTTGTGGCGCAAGGCGATTGCGCGCCCCGCCTGGAATGGTGGCCCGGCCTGAACGCCTGGCTCGGCGAGGAGACCGACCGCCCCACCCTGCACGCGGTCGGCGACGTCGCCATTTCCGGGCCCGTGGAGATCACCCTCCGCACCGACGCACCGGGCACCGACCGTGCGGCCCTCGCCGTGGGCTGCGACGGCAAGAACCTCTGGGTCACCGGCCCCGACGGCACTCGCCTCGGCGAGACCATCCTGAGCGAACCCGCGGCCTCGCTGCGCATCCTCACCATCGGCGAGTACGTCGAGGTCTACGCCGACTCCGTCTTCGCCCTCGCGACCCTGTGCTACTCCGGCCACCCCACACCGTGGACAGCCGTCACCGAAGGACGCGAACGCATCATCCCCGTCCGCCCGATCCGGCTGCCCGACCCGTACCGCGACGACGCCTCGGCGATCTGGGCCGGGTCCACATCCCAGTGACGTACAGGAGCCTGCCTGCCCTGTGACTGAGCCCTGTGGGCTCCGCATGCCCCGCGCCACATGGACCCGCGGACCCATGCCCCGGCATGTCCTCGCGTCACTCCAAGCGGCAGCGAAAGTTTCGAGTAGCGCAGCTCACGCGAAGGAATCGTTGACCCGATAGCAACCGGTTCCTAGATTGGGTGCGTCTCAACGATGGCGTAAGCGGCGGACGGTGGGACCGTCATCGCTCACGTCGACTACGGCTTGCGCGACTTCTTGAGCGTCACCGAACTGCCGCCGCGCGGCGCAGGCCCCGAGGCCTCCGCCGCGCGGCGGCGTCCACGCCGCCCTTGGCGCAGCCGTCTTTGAGGCACCTGAGACACCTGTGAAAGGACCGGCATGACCTCGGGCCACCTCCGCAACCCCGTGCTGCCGGGATTCCACCCGGACCCGAGCATCGTGCGCGTCGGCGTGGACTACTACATCGCCACCTCGACCTTCGAGTGGTACCCCGGCGTGCCCGTGCACCGCTCCACGGATCTCGTCCACTGGGAGCCGGCCGGCCACATCCTGGACCGTCCTGATCTGCTCGACCTGCGCGGAGTCCCCGACTCGGCCGGCGTGTGGGCGCCTTCACTGTCGTACCACGACGGGCAGTTCTGGCTCGTCTACACGATCGTCCGCACCATCGGGCACCCCTACAAGGACGTCGACAACTACCTGATCACGGCCCCGTCGATCGAGGGTCCGTGGTCGGAGCCGGTGTTCCTGAACTCCTCCGGCTTCGACCCGTCGTTCTTCCACGACGAGGACGGCCGCAGCTGGCTGCTGAACATCCAGTGGGACCCGCGCGACGGGCACCCGTCCTTCGCGGGGATCCTGCTCCAGGAGTACGACGCCGACAAGCGGGCCCTGATCGGGCAGCCATGCACGATCCTCAAGCACGACGAGCTGATCGAGGGCCCCAACGTCTACTTCCGCGACGGCTGGTACTACCTGATGCTCGCCGAGGGCGGCACCGGCTGGAACCACGGCATCCTCATGGCCCGCTCCCGCGAGCTGACAGGACCGTACGAACTCGACCCGCTCGGCTCGCTGTTGACCACCCGGGACACCCCGGACTGGCCGCTTCAGAAGGCCGGTCACGGCGAGCTGGTCGAGACTCCGGCGGGGGAGTGGTACCTCGTGCACCTGGCCTCCCGCCCCGTACAGACGCCCGAAGGGCCGCGCTGCGTTCTCGGCCGGGAGACCTGCCTGCAGCGCGTGACCTGGACGGACGACGGCTGGCTGCGGCTGGCCGACGGCGGACGGCGGCCGAGTCTGGAGGTTCTGGCACCCACGGGGGTGGAGCCGGGACAACCGGGCCCGGCCGCCGGGCCTCCCGCCCGTGACGACTTCAACTCGCCTTCCCTGGACGGGCATTGGAGTACGCTGCGGGCGCCCGCGACCTCCGAGTGGCTGTCACTCGGCGAACGCCCAGGACATCTGCGGCTGCGCGGCCGGCAGAGTCCGCACTCGCTCTTCGACCAGAGCCTTCTCGCGCGGCGCCTCGCTTCGGTGCGGTGCGAGGTGACGACGGTCGTCGACTTCCGCCCCTCCCACTTCAGCCAGCGCGCGGGCCTCATCTGCTGGTACGACACGTCGACGCACTACTACCTGCGCCTCACCCATACCGAGGGCAGGGGACGCGTCCTGGGCGTGGTCCTCAGCGACGACGGAGCGTACGGGGAGCTCCAGGAGTCCGAACTCGACGCCGACGACTGGCCGTTGGCGTACCTGAGGGCACGCTTCGACGGTACGGAACTGCGCTTCTTCGCCTCGCCTGACGGAACCGACTGGCAGGCCGTGGGCCCGGTCCTCGACGCGAGCAAGCTCTCCGACGACTACGGGAACCGGTTGCGTTTCACCGGTGCGTTTGTCGGGATCTGCGCCCAGGATCTGGGCGGAACACGCGCTCCGGCCGACTTCGACTGGTTCGAGGTGCGGGATCTGGACAGCGAGGACGGCGGGGACAGCGGGCAGGAGTAGGGGTGCTGGCTGCTCGCCCGGGAGTGTGCACAAGGGCGGTTTAACTCGATCGTGTGGTGATCGACTTCCGGGCTTGCGGCGTCCTGGGCTGTTCGGGCTACGGTGATCGTGCGATCTGGGACGCCGGGTACGGCGCCAGCGTGCGGGGCCCCGCTCCACCGGAGTGATGGTTCGGGGCCTCCCCATCACCTCTGGCCGTACCCATCTGGCCAGGTCGCGCAGGGAACCGGCCTCCCGGGATCGGACCACGGACAGGATCCGTGTCGCTACCCCGGGGTTGAGTACGCCGGGGACCAGTGCGCCCAAGACCGTTCGGGGCGTGCGGCTGAGCGGACTCACCACTGCTCAGTCCCCAGGAACGGTTTCTCCGCCAGAAATGCCTGGCGGACGCCTCGGCGGTCAGCGACGAAGTCACGTCTCTGACCGCCTAGTTGCGTTACACGGGCTTGGTTACTTGAGTGCGCCCAGGGTGACGCCGGTCCGCCAATAGCGGCGCATCGCGACCATCATGATCGCCATCGGGATGATCGACAGCAGCGCACCGGTCAGGACGAGGCTGGTCACGTCGATGCCCGACTCCAGGCGCTTGCCGGACCAGTTGTACAGGCCCAGGTTTAGCGTCCAGTTCTCCTCGCCGCGCAACACGGTCAGCGGGAGGAAGAAGGCGTTCCAGGTGTTGACGAAGGCGAGCAGGAACACCGTCGCGCCGCCCGTGGTCATCATCCGCAGCACGATGCTGAAGAAGATCCGCAGCTCGCCGGCGCCGTCGATCCGGGCCGCCTCGAGCAGCTCGAACGGGATCGTGGCTTCCGTGTAGACCTTGGCCAGGTACACGCTGAACGGGTTGATCAAGCAGGGGATCAGCATCGCCCAGGGGGTGTCGACCAGGCCGATCTCCGAGAACATCAGGTACAGCGGCAGCGTGAGCAGCGCGATCGGAATCAGGAAGGAACCCACCACGGCCGTGAACACCACGCCCCGCCCGGGGAAGTCGAAGCGGGCAAGGCCGTAGCCCGTGAGGAGGGCGATGAGGGTGCCGCCCAGGGAGCCGACCCCCGCGTACAGGAACGAGTTGGCGGTCCAGCGCAGGAAGATGCCGTCCTCGTACGTGAAGACCTGCTGAAGGTTCTCCCACAGGTGGAAGCCGGAGAACCACAGCCCGTTGCTCTGGTACAGCCCCACGCGGTCCTTGGTCGCGGCGATGATCAGCCAGTACACCGGGAACAGGCTGTAGGCGCCGGCCAGGACCAGACCGACGAGGAGGAACCGCTGCCCACCCCGTGAACGGGCAGCGGGGTCGGGGCGGGTGCGCCGGCGGACGGCGCGCCCGTGGGGTGGCACGGCGGAGGTTTCCGTGCCGTTTTCCTTACGGTTTTCTGTCAGCGCCATCAGTCCGCCTCCCTCGAGGTCAGCCGGTAGAAGAGGAAGGACGCGACGCCGAGCATCAGGGCGAGCAGCACCGACAGAGCCGCGGCGTAGTGGTAGTTGCCGGCGTTGAACGCCTGGTTGTAGATGATCATGATCGGGGTGAAGCTGTCGCTGACCGTCTGCGGGGTCACGTTCCGGAACAGCGCGGGCTCGTTGAAGATCTGCAGCATCTGGATGATCGACAGCAGAGCGGTCAGGACGAGCGCCCCGCGCACGAACGGGATCTTGATGCTCCGCGCGATCCGCAGCTCAGAGGCGCCGTCAAGACGCGCGGCCTCGAAGAGCTCGCGGGGCACGCCCTGGAGCGCCGCGTAGATGATCACCATGTTGTAGCCGATGCCGTGCCAGGTCAGCAGGTTGCCGATGGCCGGCCACACCATCGAGGGCGCGAAGAAGTTCCAGTCGAACCCGAACAGCTCGCCGAGGGGAGTCAGCGGGCCGACCTCGGGGCTGTACAGGTTGACCCACACGATGGCCGCGACCACGCCGGGGATCATGTAAGGAACCAGGAGCAGGATCCGGAACCGGCCGGCCACCTTCGAGGTGACCGCGTCCAGGAAGAGCGCCAGCACCAGGCTGATCAGCAGCATGAACGGGATCTGGACGCAGGCGAACAGCACCACCCTGAGGATGGACGTCATGAACGCCGAGTCGGTCAGGCCCTGCTGGTAGTTCTCCAGCCCGACGAACTCCCTGGTCGCGCCGCCGAGACCGAGTCCGGACTGCTTCTGCAGATACAGCGACTGGTAGACCGCGTAGCCGATCGGCAGCAGATAGAGGAAGACGAAGCCGAGCTGGAAGGGCACCGTGAACGCGGCACCCTTCCAGCGCAGTGAGCGAATCATGAAGTGTGCCTCAGCCCTTGACGCTGATGCCGCGCTGCTTCAGGTCGTTGACCGTCCACTCCTGCATGTGCGCGAGCAGGTCGGTGACCTTCTGCTTCTTGCTGACGACCGCGGCCCACTCGTCCTGCATCTCCGTGAACATCGCGGTCCAGTTCGGGCCGAAGGTCCAGTCGCTGGTGACGGTGCCCAGGCTGTCCGTGACGATCTTCTTGGCCGGCTCGTAGTTCTTGCCGAGCAGCTTCTCGGAGATCGCCTCGGAGACGTACGCGTCGCTGTCGGCCAGCGCCGGCATCACACCGCTGCCGGTCTCCGGGCTCGCCATGGTCTTGACCGCACCGGTGTCGGTGGACATCCACAGTGCCGCCTCGGCGGCCTGCTCCTTGCTCTTGCACTGCTCGGACACCAGCGTCAGGTTGCCGCTCTGGTTGGTGCCGGCCGGAGTCTTGGGCGCCTCGCCCTTGAAGGTCGGCCAGGGGGAGAGCGCCCAGTCACCGAAGGACTTGGTGAAGTTCTGCACCATGCCGGACATCTGCCAGGTGGAGATCTGCCGGGTCGCGGTGCCGCCGTTGTCGTAGTTGCGCTGCACGGCCGCGTAGTCGGCGAACGAGAGCTTGGAGTTCAGGTCGTTGTCGATGATCTGCTGGATCACGTCGGCGGCCTTCAGGGTGCCCTCGTCCTGGAAGTTCACCACCCAGGAGTCGCCCTCGACGGAGTACCAGTGCGCTCCGGCCTGCATGGCGAGCACCTCCAGGGTGCTCGGGTCCTCACCGGCGTAGTTGGTGATCTTGATCTTGTGCTTCTTCAGCTCCTTGCCCGCGGCGATGAAGTCGTCCCAGGTGGCCGGGGGTTCCAGGTTGTACTTCTCGAAGAGGTCGGTGCGGTAGATGGTGAAGGCGGGCGCCGAAGCGGTGGGGACGCCGTAGACCTTGCCCTGGACCTGGCCGGTGGCCCACGAGCCGGGGTTGAACTTGTCCTTGTCGGCCTCGACGTACTCGGTGATGTCGGCGAGCGCGCCCTGGGAGACCCAGCTCGTCACGTACTCGCCGGTGTTCTGCATCAGGCAGGGAGCGTTACCGGCCTTGACGGCGTTGGTCAGCTGCTTCTGCATGGTCAGCTGGTCGGTGACCTTGGTGTACTTCAGCTGGACGTCCTTGTGGGAGGCGTTGAACGCCTTCACGACGGCCTCCTGGCCGTTGGCCCAGCCCCAGAAGTCGAGGGTGACCGGACCGGAGGACTTGGCGGGCTCGTCGTCTCCGGAGCCGCCGCAGGCAGCGAGCAGACCTGTCAGTGCGACACCCGCGACAGCGGCGCGAGCGAACCTTCTCCGGGGGTTGGTGAAGTTCATCGTACGGTCATCCTTCGAGGCGTAGACGATCGCGGAAGAGGGGTGGCTCGGTGGGGCGACGGCGAGCGGGGAAGACGTCGGCTCGTGTCTCGGAAACCCTCTGGCGGAAGCTGTAGAAAACGGTTGCTGTGAAACGTAGGTCTCTCCCTCTGTTTCACGCAAGAGTCCGACGGCAAATTGTTAAGTTCGGTTGTCCGTGACGTTGCCTGCCGTCGTCGGCGTGAGCCACCAGCACACCGATACGGATGTGCAGGTCAGCGGCGCGGAAGCGGATGCCTGTAGCGCTCTGGGAACGCTGCCCGGCGCCTTCGAGGTTCCTCGAAGGCGTTTACGTAACAGCCATCTTTCGAGCTGCTACGACTGTCGAGCTGGGGGGTACGTCCCAGGCCCTTAAGGCACCGGGGGAGGCTGGACGGAGTGCCGTACGACGACATGTGTGCCCAGCACCACGTGGTCGCCGTCGCCGCCCTTGCGGCGGCCTGCGCCGTTCTCGCGCCGGTTGGCCACCGCGCGCAGCGCGACGCGGCCCATCTCCTCGTACGGCACGTGAACGGTGGTCAGTTGGGGGGTGAGCTGAGAGGCCAGCGGGATGTCGTCGTAGCCGACGATCGACACGTCCTCGGGCACCCTGAGCCCGCCCGCACGCAGGGCCTGCATGGCGCCCGCGGCGACCACGTCGGTTCCCGCGAGCACCGCCGTGAAGTCCAGCCCCAGCCGCAGGCTTTCCTCGACGGCGTCGTACCCGTGCTCGTCGTCGTAGGGGCCGTGCAGCACCATCTTCGGATCGAAGGGCACGCCGTACGCGTCGAAGGCCCGCCGGGCGCCGTTCAACCGGCCCTGGGCGGTGGTGAGTTCGGCGTGGCCCGGCAGTACCAGGACACGGCGGTGACCGGCGGACAGGAGGTGGCTGGCCATGGCGTAGGCGCCGCCCTCGTTGTCGTAGTCCACCGTCGTCGCCGGTACGTCGCCCTCCAGCGGAGGCCTGCCCACCAGCACGAGGTGCGAGCCGGCCGCGTCCAGGGAACGGGCGAACCGGGCCATCCTCAGCTGGTACTCGTCGTAGTCGTACGCGCCGCCGAGCAGGATCACCGCGGTGACGCCCTGCTGGCGCATCAGGTTGACCAGCGCGAGTTCGCGTTCCGGATCGTCGCCGGTCGTGCCGACCAGCGACAGCCAGCCGCGCAACGAGGCGGCGCCCTCGACTCCCTTGGCCACGTGGGTGAAGGCGGCACCCGTGATGTTGTTGATGAGGATGGCCACCGTCGGCGTGCCGCCACCGGCGAGCGAGCGGGCGTGGGCGTTGGTGACGTAGTCCAGGTCCTGAACCACCTTCATCACCCGGCGGCGCAGCTCTTCCGACACCGGATAGTTGCCGGACAGGACGCGCGAGACGCTGGCGACCGAGACGCCCGCCTGTGCCGCCACATCCCGGATGGTGGCCCGTCCGGAGTCACCCGACGCCGTGCGCTCACTCACCGTTGCGGCTCCTTCACCGTAGCGACTGCCCACCGGACCGCCAGGGCTCCTGCCCCGGACCGGTGCTGGAACCGTATCCCATTGTTTCTCCGGGGGGACGGCCGGTGCTCTGGGCCGGGCTCAGGCGACACGGGCCAGGTCCGCATGCCGCACCTCGTGGGTCAGAGGCAGGCCCGCGGAAACGCGTTCCAGCTCATCGACGACGATGCCGCCGAGGCGTGCCAGCTCATTGCCGAGGGAGCCGGCGATGTGCGGCGTGAGGAAGACGTTGGGGAGCGTGTACAGCAGGGATCCGGCGGGCAGCGGTTCGGGTTCGGTGACGTCCAGTACCGCGCTCAGCCGGCCGCCGACCAGCTCGTCGGCCAGTGCGTCGGGGTCGACCAGGGCTCCGCGGGAGGTGTTGATCACCACTCCGCCGTCCTTGATGAGGGCGAGCTTGTCGCGGTCGAGCATGCGGTGGGTCTCGGGGATGTCGGGGGCGTGCAGGCTGACGATGTCGCTGCGTGTGAGCAGATCCTCGAGCGACAGGAGTTCGACGCCGAGTGAGGCGGCTTCGTCGGCGTCCACGTAGGGGTCGTACAGCGCGACGTCGAGGTCGAAGGGCAGCAGGAGCTCCAGCAGCCGACGGCCCACCCGGGAGGCGCCGATGATCCCTACCCGGCGGCCGAGATTGCCCGTGTCCGCGGTCTCGGCGGTGGACGGGTGGGCGTGGGTCTCCCGGAAGCGCTCGCGGTACGCGAAGGCGTCCTTCCCGGCGAGCAGGATCATGGCGAGCGTGTACTCCGCGACCGGCAGCGCGTTGCCGGTCACCGCGCTGGAGACGGTGAGCCCGCCTTTCCACAGAGCCTCGCCGACCAGCGAGCGGACCGAGCCCGCGGCGTGCAGAACGGTGCGCAGGTTCGGCGCCGCGGCGAGCACGTCCTCATCGAGGTGGGGGCAGCCCCAGCCCGTGATGAGCACCTCGGTCCGGGCCAGCGTCGAGGCGGCTTCGGGGGCGGTGAAGTCCTGTACGACGAGCGTGGTGTCGATCTCGGCGACCTGCTGGAGCCGCGCCATGAGCGGCGCAGGAAAGAGCAGGGGGAGGTGCACCGGATCCATGGCGAACACGGCCCTCGGCGGCTGGGCGCTGGACATGACTCTCCTGAGGTGCTGGGAAACGTTTTCTGAAAGCGTCTTCTACCGTAAGTCTGACGCGAAGGGGCGGTCAATGCGTACGGTGATCACTGAGGTTGGTGTCTGTCGATGCTCGCGGGCTTGTAAGCGAACGCTTCAGGAGGTGGTGTAGCAGCTAGTGCGGGGTAACCGTCCGAGGGCAGGGTGCGGTTCGCTGGTAGCTGTCAATGGCGACCGGATCCTAAAACTCGTCGTAATCGGTTACCCCGAGTGGGTGAGGGTGGAATCCGGCGGGGCCGCCGGGTCCGCGGGGTTCGGCAGGTCCGCCCGGTTCATCGGGCACCCGGTCGGCGTCCCACTTGTCCAGAGCCGTGCCGGCGCTCCGACCTCCGCGCGGAGAGATCGCCGAGGTGCACCGAGGTGCACCCACACGCGGTCGAAGGTGTGGTTCATCCCGGGCCGCGACCGCCGCGCGCGGATCGACCGACAGCAGATCACCTGCCCGTCCGTCGAGATCGGCAATCGGTTTCCCCTCGGCCTTGGGTGACCAGGCCGCGTCCTCGCAGCTCGGTGACGATGGTCGAGACCGTCGTACGGGACGCGCCCGCCAGTCGCGCCAGTGCAGACCTGTGCAGGGGACCTTGATGGATCAGCAATGCCAGGAGCTGCTCTTGGTTGGTTCGCCGCAGACGCCGGAGCGACCTCCGGCCTTCTGGCTCATGTCGCCGAGGTTACCCAGTCTTTTCGAAAGTTCGTCAAGACTCTTGACGCAGTTTCCAGACAGGAAGAAGCTCTGCCCACTGCCATAGCAACCGGTTGTCGAATCCGGTCGGCTCCCGGTCCGCTCCCATCGGCCTGCCCATCTCCCCGCAAGAAGGTGAGGCGTACATGCACGCACGCCCTGGTGCTCCCCCCAGCCGCCGCCGGTTCCTCGCCCTTTCGGCGGGCGGTGCCGCGGCCGGAGCGGCGGCCCTCAGCGGCTGTGCCCTGTCGACCGCGGGAGCCGCGCCCGGCGGCGGCGAGAGCATCACGATGATGGTCGAACTCGACGACGTCTCCCCGGAGCTGATCCAGCAGGCCCAGAAGGAACTCGGCATCAGGATCACCGTGGTGAAGAACGACATCACCCGGCTGATCGCGATGCTCACCAGCGGCAACCCGCCGGACCTGGTCCGCGGCCTCGGCGCCCTGGACGCGCCGTACTTCGCCGCCCGGGGCGTGGCCGAGGACCTGGACCCGTACTTCGCCAAGTCGACCATCCTCAGGACGGACGACCTGGACCCGGCCAACGACGTGTGGCGGTTCGACGGCACGACCCAGGGCAAGGGTCCCCGCTACGGCATGGCGAAGGACTTCTCCCAGGACGCGATGTTCTGGTACAACACCGCGCTCTTCGACAAGGCGGGTGTCGACTACCCCTCCGAGACCGAGCCGATCACGTACGAGGAGTGGCTGGAGAACGCCAAGCGTCTGGTCCAGCGGAAGAACGGCCAGACCACCGTGTACGGCGGCAGCTACAACGGCGTGAACCTCACCGTCCTCCTGACGAACCTGACAGCCGCCGCCGGAGGCAGCCTCTTCTCCCAGGACTTCAGCCGGGTCGACTTCACCACCCCCGAGGCCCGCAAGGCCCTGACTTGGTACGTGGAGTACGCCAGGACCAAAGTCGGGCCGAGCCTCATCCAGCCCAACCCCGACACCTGGGACGGTCCCACCTACGTCGCGAACCGCATGGCCATGTCCGGCAGCGGCTACTGGCTCGGCGGCATGATCAACGAAGATCCGAAGGTGGCGGCGGTCTCCCGCCTCGCCCCCGCTCCCGTCTTCGAGGGCGGCCCACGGCTCAGCTCCTGCCAGGCCGGCACCGGCCTGTGGATGCCCAAGAAGGCGCGGAACAAGGACGCCGCCTGGCGGGTCTTCGAGTGGTTCTTCGGTGAGGCCCCGGCCAAGGGGCGTGCGGAGGGCGGCTGGGGGATACCGACGCTCAAGTCGCTGCGCCCGCTGATGCCGCAGAAGGAGGACTACCACAAGCGGGTCTTCAAGGCGCAGGAGGCCGAGTTGGAGCACTTCTCGGTGACGCCCTTCACGCCCTACGCCAAGTGGGACGCCTTCGAAGCCCTCATCAACCAGGTCCTTCCGGCCGCGATGAACGGCCAGATCTCCGTCGACACCCTCGCGGGACGCCTCAACTCGGCCCTCAACGAGCAGCTGAAGCGCGGTAAGGAGCAGGTGGGATGACAGTCGGCCAGATCCCCGAAGTGGCGGAGCGGCCCCGGGCCGTCTCACGTACCGGCGCCGAACGCTCCGGCGGCGCGCCCCGGACCTCCATGACCGCCCGCCGGCACCGGGCGTTCTACATGTTCACCTCGCCCTGGATCATCGGCTTCCTGCTGCTGACCATCGGCCCGATGGCGTACGCGCTGTGGCTGAGCTTCACCACGTTCGACGGCATCTCCCCCAACTGGCGCTACGTCGGCCTCGGCAACTACCAGGAGCTGCTCAACGACCCGGTGACCTGGGACGCCCTGGGGCGCGCCGGTCTGTTCGCCATCACCTCGGTACCGCTGTCGATCATCGCGGGAATGGGGCTCGCGGTCCTGGTCAACCGCCCGCTCAAGGCGCGCGGTCTGTGGCGCACGCTGCTGTACGTGCCGGCTGTGGTGCCGCCGGTGGGCGCGGGCCTCATCTTCAAGCAGCTCTTCAACCGGGACTCCGGCGCCACCAACGGCGTCCTCAACATCTTCGGCATCGACGCCATCGCCTGGCTCGACGACCCGTACGCCCGCTACGTGATTTTGATGACGGTGCTGTGGGCGGCCGGAAACATCATGATCATCTCGCTGGCCGGGCTCCAGGACGTGCCTCGCGAACTCCACGAGGCGGCCCGGATCGACGGCGCGAGCGCCTGGCGGACTTTCCGCAGCATCACCGTGCCGCTGCTCTCGCCGGTCCTGCTCTTCCAGGCCGTGACCGGGATGATCGCCTCGGTGCAGACCATCATGCCGATGCTGCTCGCCGCCAACGCCACCCCGGCGGGGGTCACTTCGATCCCGCAGTCCAACTACATGTACATGATGCACGTGTTCGCGCAGTACTTCGCGCTCGGCCGCTACGGCTACGCCTCCGCGCTCCTGTGGGTGCTCTTCGTCCTGATCCTCATCGCGACCGGCCTGATCTTCAAATTCACGTCCGGTGTGGTGTTCTACAACGTCGACCCGGAGGCGAAGAAGTGACCGCCACCACCGTGACTCCCAAGGCCCCCCGGACCTCCAAGGACGTCAAGACACCCGATTCCGGGGGCCGGGTACGGGTGCGCAAGTCCCGCCTCGTCCTCTACACGGTGCTCGTCGTGATCACCGGCCTGATGCTCGGCCCCTTCGGCTGGCTGGTCATCACCGGTCTGAAGACCACGCCCGAACTGGCGGCCTCCCCGGTGCACTGGCTGCCCGAGAACATCCAGTGGCACAACTTCGCCGATGCCTTCACCGCCATCGACTTCCTCGGGTACTCCCGCAACTCCCTCATCATCTCCCTGATCTACGCCACCCTGGTCACCCTGAGTTCCGCATGGGTCGGCTTCGGCTTCGCCCGCCTGACCGCCCCCGGCAAGAAGATCCTCTTCGGTGTGCTGCTCGGCTCGATGATGCTGCCGCAGATGATCACGCTCTTCCCGACGTACCTGATCTTCGCGAAGCTCGGCATGGTCGACACGTACTGGCCGTGGGTGCTGTGGGGGCTGTCGGCCGCTCCGTATCTGGTGTTCCTCTTCCGGCAGTTCTTCGCCGGGATGCCGCGGGAGCTGGAGGAGGCCGCGATCGTCGACGGCGTCGGCTACGCCGGGATCTTCTGGCGGATCTTCCTGCCGCAGTCCTGGCCGGTCCTGTCCGCGAGCTTCGTCATCGCCTTCACCTGGACCTGGGGCGACTTCATCGCCCCCATGCTGCTCCTGTCCAGCGACCGCACGACGCTCTCCGTCGCCATCATGACCTCCTACGTGACGGACGGCGGGCTGCCCGTCAACAACCTTCTGGCGGCGGGCTCCGTGATGTACGTCGTCCCCATCCTGCTGATCTTCCTCGTCGCCCAGCGCGGTTTCGTCGCCGGGATGTCCACCACCGGTCTCAAGTAGCCCTTCTCCCTTCCCCGTTCACGCTTCCCCGTTCACGCTTCCGCGTTCTTGAAAGGCTGTTCGATGAACGACACCGAAGGCACCGGCCTGTCCCGGCGCACCCTCATCCAGGCCGCGGGCGCCACCGCCGCCGCGTACTCCCTGATCGGCGCGGCGGCCGGCACCGCGAGCGCGGCCGACGACAGACCGGAGGCCGCGGACCGGCTGGTCATCCACCCCGTCCCGGGCGCGTTGCCGGTCAACACCACCTACGTCGTCAAGGCCCGTACGCCCGGCGGCCAGTGGAAGCCGGTGCCCGTCCTGCGGGCCACCACGAAGACCATCAACGAGAAGACCGGCAGCGGCACCATCCGCCCCACCTCGGTCGCCGGCCTCGACTTCACCGGCACCGTGGAAGTGCAGGTCACCTGGTCCAAGGGCACCATCCCCTCCGCGCGTATCCGCCCGCTGTCGTACGACATCCAGCATCAGGTCAGCGGCGACACGGTCACCTTCAGCCTCACCGAGCCGCGCAACCTCTCCATCGAGATCGACGGCGACATCTACGGCAACCTGCAGCTGCACGCCAACCCCATCGAGATGACGCGGCCCGAGCAGGACGACCCCGACGTCATCTACTTCGGCCCCGGCCTTCACACCCCCTCGGGCGGCGTGGTGAAGGTGCCCAGCGGCAAGACGGTGTACCTGGCCGGCGGCGCGGTGCTCAAGGCCCGCGTGGAGTTCGTCAACGTGGAGAACGCCCGCCTGGTGGGCCGGGGCATCATCTGGGACTCGGACGCCGCCACCCTGGTGTCGTTCTCCAAGAACATCGAGATCGACGGCATCCTCGTCCTCAATCCGAAGACCGGCTACTCCTGCACCATCGGCCAGTCCAAGCAGGTCACCGTCCGCAACCTGCACTCCTACAGCAGCGGCCAGTGGGGCGACGGCATCGACGTGTTCAGCAGCGAGGACGTCCTGATCGAGGGCGTCTGGATGCGCAACAGCGACGACTGCATCGCCATCTACGCCCACCGCTGGGACTGGTACGGCGACTGCCGAAACGTCACAGTCCGCAACTCCACCCTCTGGGCCGACGTCGCGCACCCGATGAACATGGGCACCCATGGCAACCCGGAGAAGCCGGAGACCATCGAGAACATCGTCTTCAGCAACATCGACGTCCTCCAGCACCGCGAACCGCAAGTCCTCTACCAGGGCTGCTTCGCCCTCAACCCCGGCGACAGCAACCTCATTCGCAACATCCGCATCCAGGACGTCCGGGTCGAGGACTTCACCTGGGGCCAGCTGGTCAACATGCGGGTCATGGCCAACCGGTACAACGCCGCGCACGGCCGTGGCATCGAGGACGTCTACGTCCGCAACCTCTCCTACAACGGCACGCACGCCAACATGGCGATCCTGACCGGTTATGACGCGGACCACCCGATCAAGAACCTCACCTTCCAGAACCTGGCGATCAACGGCACGGTCGTCCACGACAAGATGCGCAAGCCCGGCTGGTACCTGACCACCGACATGGTGCCGGCGTTCGCCAACGAGCACGTGAAGAACCTCCGCTTCCTCGACGCGGCCACCGCGGCCTCCACGGCCACGCCCGAGATCACCAGCGCCGGCGAGGCCACGGCCACGGCGCGCCAGATCTTCAACCACCTCGTCACCGCGAGCGCGCTGCCGACGGCGTACGACGCCGAGGGGCTGCCCACGGGCCTCGAGGTCGACAAGAAGACCGGTCAGATCTACGGCAAGCCGCAGGTCCCCGGCACGTACACGATCACCGTCTCCGCCACGAACACGGCCGGCACGGGGACCAAGTCCGTCAAGCTCACCGTCCAGCACCCGTAAGCCAGGAGACAGTTCCATGCATGCCCTCAGCCGACGGTCGTTCCTCGGCGCGGCGGGCCTCGTGGCCGCGGCCGGTGGCGGACTGCTGTCCGCCGCCGCCCCGGCCGCCTGGGCCCGGGCCGCCGAAGCGGCCTTCACTTTCAGACACCCCGGTCTCCTGCATTCCCGGGAGGACCTGGACCGGATGAAGGCCGCGATCGCCGCCCAGGAGTCCCCGGTCCACGACGGCTACCTGGCGTTCGCCGCCCACGCCCGCTCGAAGGCCACGTACACGATCCAGAACACCGGCCAGATCACCTCCTGGGGCCGCGGCCCCACCAACTTCCAGAACCAGGCGGTCGCCGACTCGGCCGCCGCCTACCAGAACGCCCTCATGTGGTGCGTCACCGGCGACCGCGCCCACGCCGACAAGGCGCGGGACATTCTGGGCGCCTGGTCGAAGTCGCTGACGGCGATCACCGGGGCCGACGGCCCGCTCGGCGCCGGACTCCAGGCGTTCAAGTTCGTCAACGCGGCCGAGCTGCTGCGGCACAGCGGCTACGACGGATGGGCTCAGGAGGACATCGCCCGCTGCGAGCAGTCCTTCCGGGACGTCTGGTATCCGGCAGTGTCCGGATACATGCTCTACGCCAACGGCAACTGGGACCTGACGTCCATTCAGACCATCCTCGCCATCGGCGTGTTCTGCGAGGAGCCCACCCTCTTCGAGGACGCCCTCCGCTTCGCCGTGGCGGGCGCGGGCAACGGCAGCGTCCGGGGCCGCATCGTCAACGCCGGTGGCCAAGGCCAGGAGTCTGGCCGCGACCAGGGCCACGAGCAGCTCGCCGTCGGCCTGATGGGGGATGCCGCGCAGGTCGCCTGGAACCAGGGCGTCGACCTGTGGGGCTTCGACGAGAACCGCATCCTTGCCAACGCCGAGTACGCCGCCCGCTACAACCTGGGCAACGACGTCCCCTTCACTCCCGACCTGGACCGCACCGGCAAGTACATCAAGACGACCGTCTCGGACCGGGTCCGCGGCAACATCCCCCCGATCTACGAGATGTACTACGCCCACTACGCCGGCGTCCGCGGTCTCGACACCCCGTACACCAAGGCCGCCGTCTTCCGCGGCACGGGCGGCGCCCGCGTCGTCGAGGGCAGCAACGACGACCTGCCGAGCTTCGGCACCTTCGCCTACGCCGGCACCAAGGCACCCGCACCGACCGCGCCCACGGCTCCGGCCGGCGTCACGGCGGTGGGGGAGGACAAGGCCGTCACCGTCGGCTGGCTGCCGTCCGCCTGGGCGAGCGAGTACACCGTCCAGCGGGCCACCCGCCCCGAGGGCCCGTACGAGCAGATCGCCTCCGGACTCGACAAGCCGGCGTACACCGACAGCGAAGCCCGCGCGGGACGGACGTACTACTACAAGATCACGGCAGTCAACTCGCAAGGAAAGAGCGGCAGTTCCGGCTGGGCATCGGCCACCGTCGGTCTTCCCGAGCCCTGGTCGACCCAGGACATCGGAGATGTGAAGCGCGCCGGCTCCGCGGTGTTCGACGGCGAGCGGTTCGTCCTGGAGGCGAGCGGCACCGCCGACACCTACCGGCTCGCGCACCTGCCGCTGCGCGGCGACGGCACCATCACCGCGCGCATCGTGTACCCGCTCAGCTCCCAGTACTCCAAGATCGGCGTCACTCTGCGCAGCTCCCCCTCGGAGGGCGACGCCCCGCACGCTTCGATGCTCATCCAGGGCCTGCCGCTGCACACCTGGAGCGGTGTGTGGACCGTACGCCCGAAGGCCGGGGCACCGATCTCCGCCACCGGCAGCACCCCCGTGCCGCCCACCCAGCAGCAGGCCATCACCACCAGCGCGTCATTCCCGATCTCGAACCTCGGCACCCTGCCCGAGTCGGCGACGCCGCTCGAGGCCCCGTACGTCGAGGGCGCGGGCGACGGCTACCGGATGCGTATGCCGTACTGGGTGCGCGTCACCCGCAAGGGCCGCCGCTGCACCGGAGCCATCTCACCGGACGGCATCCGCTGGACCGAAGTCGGATCCACCGAGGTCGAGTTGGGTGGGACGGCGTACGCGGGACTCGTCCTCACCTCCTGCCTGGGCGTCGACGAGGAGTACGCCGAGACCGGCACCGGTGCATTCGACAACGTCACCGTGACCTCCATGTCCGGTGAGGTCTGGTCCGTGCCGCGTCCCGCCCGGGCCGCCGGCGACCTGCGGGCGACCGCGGGAGCCGACGCGGTGGAAGTGGCCTGGACCGACCCCGACCTCTCCGCCCGGTACAAGGTGCTGCGGGCGACCGACGCCGACGGCCCCTATGTGACCGTCGCGACCGATGTCGGCCCGGTCGGCTTCGGCACCCGCATCCGGTACGCGGACGCCACCGGGCAGCCCGGCACTACGTACCACTACGCCGTCGCCAAGACCAACAGCGGCGGACGCGGGCCGCTGTCCGAGCACGCCACCGCGAAGATGCCGAGCCCCTCGGTGCCGGAACTCCCCTCCGCTACCACCGCGTTCGCGAACAAGGGCGTCGCCTTCCGGCATCTGCTGCGGGCCTCGCACGAGCCCGTACGGTTCACCGCGCTCGGCCTGCCCGACGGACTGCGCGTGGACAAGCGCACAGGCTGGATCTCCGGAACACCCACCGAGACCGGCGAGTTCACCGTCACCACCACCGCGGGCAACGCCGCAGGTGACGGAACCGGCTCGATCAAGCTCACGGTCGGCACGCCGCCGCCCGCCCCCTGGACGTACGGCGACCTCGGTGACGTGGTCCTCGACGACCGGGAGTTCGGGACGTTCGGCGTGGTGGCTGTGCGAACCCCCGGCAGCACGGCGTACGAGGACGGGACCCTCGTCGTCCGCGGTGCGGGGACCGACCTGACCGTCAACAACCAAGGAATGACAGGGCAGTTCGTACGTCGCCCGATCACCGGCGACAGCGAGATCACCGCCCGGCTCGTCTCCCGCGAAGGTGCGAGCGGCGACCGGGTCGGGCTGCTGATGGCCAAGTCGCTGTCACCGTTCGACCAGGCGGCCGGAGCGATCGTCACGGGCGGGACCGCCGCCCAGCTGATGCTCCGTACGACCGTGGCCGGACGGTCGGCGTTCACGGGCAACGGCACGGTCACCGCCCCCTGTCTGCTGCGGCTGAAGCGCGCTGGAACCGCCTTCACCGCGGCCGTCTCCACCGATGACGGCGCCACCTGGACGACTCTCGCCGCAGGCGAGATCCCCGGCTTCGGTGACGCCCCCTACTACGTGGGCCTCGTGGTCTGCTCCCGCAACCCCCTGGCCCGCAGCACCGCGCGATTCAGCGAGGTGAGCATCACCCCCCTGTAGATCCCCCCACGGGATTGGAGATGCACCACATGAGCCGCACTCCCCCCCCACCAGCACCTCGACCAGACGGAGTTGAGCCGACGCGGTCTTCTGAAGACCGCCGGCGGACTCACCGCCGCTCTCGCCGTCGGCGCCTCGGCCACAGCCCTCACGGGCTCGGCCGAGGCGGCGCCGGCCACCTTCACCCACCCCGGCATGCTGCACAACTGGGGTGACATCAACCGCGCCAAGGTCCGCGTCGCCGCGGGCGACGACCCGTGGCGCTCCGGCTGGGAACGCCTGATCAACAACTCCCACTCGCGGTCCACCTGGACCCCCAACCCGCAGGCGACCATCATCCGTGGCGGCGACGGCCAGAACTACGGAATCCTCTACAACGACATCGCCGCCGCCTACCAGAACGCGCTGCGCTGGCACGTGGGCGGCACCCGCGACAACGCCGACTGCGCCGTGCGGATCCTCAACGCCTGGTCGTCGAGGCTCACCACCATCACCGGAAACGCCGACCGGTTCCTCGCCGCGGGGATCTACGGCTGGGAGTTCGCCAACGCGGCGGAACTCATGCGCGGATACGCCGGCTTCGATCTCGGCCGGTTCCAGAACATGATGCGCAACGTGTTCTACCCGCTCAACAACCAGTTCCTCACCCAGCACAACGGCGCCTGCATCACCAACTACTGGGCGAACTGGGACCTGTGCAACGTCGCGTCCGTCCTGGCCATCGGCATCCTCTGCGACGACGGCGCCAAGTACGACCAGGCCGTGAACTACTTCAAGAACGGCGCGGGCAACGGCGCCATCCGCAAGGCCGTGCCGTTCCTGCACCCGGACAACCTCGGCCAGTGGCAGGAGTCCGGCCGGGACCAGGGCCACAGCATCATGGGCATGGGCCAGATGGGCGCGATCTGCGAGATGGCCTGGAACCAGGGAGAGGACCTGTACGGCTACGACAGCAACCGGTTCATGAAGGCCGCTCAGTACGTCGCCAAGTACAACCTCAATGAGAGCGTGCCGTTCACGCGGTACACCTGGGGTACCGGCGTCAACTGCGACTTCAGGGAGCACACGGTCATCTCCGACGTCGCGCGAGGCCAGGTCCGCCCGGTGTGGGCCATGCTCGACTCCCACTACCGGCGGCGCCGCAACCTGTCCGTCCCGTACCTGCAGCGCATCGCCGGGACGGCCTATCCGGAGGGTGGTGGCGGCGACTACGGCTCCAACAGCGGCGGCTACGACCAGCTCGGCTTCGGCACCCTGATGTACGCCAAATAGCCCCCCATCAGCGACGCACGCCGGAATATCCGGAGGAGGTGTGGTGCTCTGAGGTGAACGACGGTTCACGAGCGTGCGAGGAGCTGGTGCTCGGATGACGGCAGACCGGACGACGCCATTGGCGAGAACCCCGTACGGGGACGTGCGCGGCAGGTACGAGGACGGGATCGCCGTCTTCCGCGGCATCCCGTACGCCGCGGCGCCCTTCGGCCCCCGCCGGTTCCGGCCGCCCGTGCCGCCCACGCCCTGGGAGGGTGTGCGCGACGCGGGCGCGTTCGGGCCGACACCGCCGAAGCCCCCGTACTCCGAGGCCTTCGCCCGGCTGCTGTCCGACCCGGTCGTGCCGGGCGACGACTGCCTCAACCTCAATGTGTGGACGCCGGAGCCGGGCCGTGGGGCCCGGCTGCCGGTGCTGGTGTGGATCCACGGCGGCGCACTGACCCGCGGCTCCTCGGCCGTGCCCGTCTACGACGGACGCGCCTTCGCCCGCGACGGCGTCGTCATGGTCTCGATCAACTACCGGCTGGGCGTGGAGGGCTACGGCCTCTTCCCGGACGCCCCGCCCAACCCGGGCCTGCGCGATCAGCTGGCCGCCCTGGAGTGGGTGCGCGAGGCGATCGCCGAGTTCGGCGGTGACCCGGACCGGGTGACCGTCTTCGGCCAGTCGGCCGGGGCGATCAGCACCGGAGCCCTGCTTGCCGCCCCGCAGGCACAGGGCCTTTTCAGACGGGCCGTCCTGCAGAGCGCGCCGCCCGAAGCCTTCGACCGCGACAAAGTACGGCGCATGGTGCGCCGGATGGCGGCCCGGCTGAAGATCCCGGCGACGGCCGAGGCCTTCGCCGCCGTCGACCGCGAGCTGCTGCTGCGCACGCAGGCCGAGGTGGGGCGGCTGAGCAGCCCCGTCCTCGGCGGGCCCGCCTTCGGCATCGTCGTCGACGGCGATGTCGTCCCGCGGGACCCCATGGAGGCGCTGGTCGAGGGTGGTGCGGCGCCGGGCGTCGAGCTGCTCATGGGCTGGACCCGGGACGAGTACCGGCTGTGGCTGGTGCCGGGCGGTCTCATGGAGCGTGTCGACCGGCTCGGTCCGGTCGCCCTCGCCGGTGCCATGGCCCGCTGCCACTGCGGCTCCGAGGTCCCGCGCGGCTATCGCACCCTCCACCCGGACGCCCGCCCCGCCGAACTCCTCGGCCAGATGGTCACCGACCACCTGCTGCGCATCCCCCTGCACCGGCTGGCCGACGCCCGCCCCGGCTCCTCGTACGTGTACGAGTTCGCCTGGCCCTCGAACCTCCCTGATCTCGGCGCGTGCCACGCACTGGAGCTCGGCTTCGTCTTCGACACCGGGGACGTCCCGGAGTCGGCCAAGCTCGCGGGCGAGGGGGCCCCGCAGGAGCTGGCCGACGCGATGCACTCCGCGTGGATGCGGTTCGCCGCCGAGGGCGACCCGGGCTGGCCCGCCTGGGACGCCTCACATCCGGTGCGCGTCTTCGGTTCGGACGGGCCGCCCGTGGTGCACGGTCCGCGCGACCGCGAACTCGCCCTGTGGGACGCCGAACCGGCCGGCGAGGTCACTCCTCGGGAATCCACACCCGCATTGCGCCCTCTTCCCGGTTTGCCCAGGCGTAGTACGGCACCGCTGTCAGCCGTACGCCGCTTCCGTCGCTCCGGCGGCGCCCGTCGGCCGTGACGACGGCGACCCCGCCCAGCAGCTCCGGATCCTGAGCGACCGCCAGGTCGGAGCCGTACGGCAGTGTCACATCGTCGAGCCGGACCCCGGGCTGCTGATCGACACCCTCCAGACAGTGCACGAGCGGGCCCCGCTCCACGGCCACACAGCCGCGGACCGCGTCGACGCGCGGGTCGGGCCGGGTCAGCCGAGGGCTCAGGTCGAGGTCGAGGGTGAGCGTGTCGCCCGCGGACCAGCGGCGGCGCATCCTCAGCCAGCCGTCGCCCGCCTCGGTCGGAGCGCTCCCATCGGGTGCCGAGGCCTTGAACTGCGTGCACCAGGACGGGATCCGCAGCGACAGCGACCAGTCACGGTCCGCCGGAGCCTCCTCGACGGTCACGGTGATCCGGCCGTCCCACGGATACGCGGTCTCCACCCGGACGACGCCCTCCCCGGCGGCGTACACCCCCGTCGCGTACTGGTGCAGCTGCATACCCTCCCCGTCGCCGCTCGCCACATAGTGGGGGAGCGAGGCGAGCAGCCGCATCACGTTCGGCGGGCAGCAGGCGCACCGGAACCACGGGGTGCGGCGAGCCGTCTGGTCGCCGCCGCGGTCGGCGTACTCCTCGCGGACCTGGAGCGGGTTGACGTACAGCCAGCTGTCGCCGTCGAGGCCGACACCGGAGAGGAAGCCGTTGAAGAGGGTGCGCTCGACGAGGTCGGAGTACTTCGCCTCGCCCGTCAGCAGGGCCATCCGCCACGACCACTGGACGGACGAGATCGCCGCGCAGGTCTCGGCGTACGCCCGGTCCGGCGGCAGCTCGAACGGGTCACCGAAGGCCTCGCCCTCGTGCCGCGAACCGACCCCGCCGGTGACATACGTCTTCGTCGCCACCATGGCGTCCCACATGCGCTCCAGCGCGGCCCGCAGCTCCGGATCGCCGGTCTCCGCCACCAGGTCGGTCGCCCCCGCGAGCAGATACAGCTGCCGTACGGCATGGCCCTCGACCGTGTCCGCCTCGCGCACCGGAGTGTGGTCCTGCCAGTAGGCCTGGCCCATGTCACGGTCGTGGCCGCGGTCGACGCCCGCGCTCAGCACGCCGTGGCCGCGCCGGTCGACGAAGTAGGCGGCGAGGTCCAGCCAGCGGCGCTCGCCGGTCTCGCGGTACAGCTCGACCAGCGCCGTCTCGATCTCGGGGTGCCCGCACACCCCGTCGATCGCCTTCTCCTTGCCGAACGTCGCGTCGATATGGGCCGCGAACCACTCGGCCACATCCAGGAGTTCACGCCGACCGGTCGCCCGGTGGTGGGCCACCGCCGCCTGGAAGAGATGGCCCGCGCAGTACAACTCGTGGCCCCAGCCCAGCTCCTGCCAGCGCAGCTCGGGGCGGGCGACCTGATAGTACGTCTGCAGATAGCCGTCCGCGTCCTGGGCGGCAGCCAGGAGGGTGGTCAACTCGCTTATGTGCGAAGCAAGTTGACTGTTCTCCGGACTGTCGGCAAGCTGCCAGGACGCCGCCTCCAGCCACTTGTGCACATCCGAGTCCTGGAACTGGAAGTCACCGGTGAAAGCACCCTTGCCGCCGGCCGCCGCCCGCAGATTGGCGAGGTTGCCCGCCTCCTCCAGCTTCGCCGGGCCCTGCGGGATGCTCACCTCGGCGTTCGTGCGCCGTCTGGTCGCCCAGAAACCGCCGGTGATCCGGGCCGCGGTCGCCGGACGCAATGCCGTGTGCGCACCGTCGGTGAGGCGGATCGGACCGGTGTTGTTCGTTGTCACGTCAACCCTCCAGCAGGAGCTTGCGAGGAAACCCTGGCGCTTGCGTCCGGGACCAACTGCCCCGGCACCGCCGCCACCGAATCCCGCACCACCACATGCGTTCCCAGCAGGAGGTGCTCGTTCGGGGCGTCCGGGGTCCTGCCGAGGGCCGTACGGACGGCGAGGCGGCCGAGTTCCTCGTAGGGGACGTGGACCGTGGTCAGCGGAGGATGCAGGTCGCGGGCGAAGGGGATGTCGTCGTAGCCGACGAGGGAGACGTCGTCCGGGACGGCCAGGCCCGCCTCGTGCAGGGCGGTGAGCGCGCCCGCCGCGACCATGTCGGTGGCGGCCATCACTGCCGTGAACTCCAGCCCCTGGGACAGCGCCTGGCGGATGCGGCGGTGGCCCGAGTCACGGGTGAAGTCCCCGGCGAGGCGCAGCTGAGGGTCCGGTTCTTCGCCGCGGGCGCGGTGCGCGGCCAGATAGCCGCGCTCGCGGCCCTGGGCCGTGGTGTTCGCCGGCTTCCCCCCGAGGAACAGGATGCGCCGGTGGCCCTGGGCGAGGAGGTGGGCGCACAGCGCGTACGCCCCGCTCTCGTTGTCGTACTCGATCACCGTCACCGGAGTGCCGGGATCCAGCGGCGGCCGGCCGCACAGCACGAGCCGTGAGCCCGCCGAGGCCAGGGAGTCGGCGATACGGGACATCCGCGCGCGGTACTCGGCGGTGTCCGCGGTGCCGCCGACCAGGATCACGGCGGCGGCACGCTGGGCCCGCATCGTCTCGATGAACTCCAGCTCGTGCTCGGTGTCGCCGTCCGTGCTGCACACCAGACACAGATGACCGAGCCGGGTCGCCTCGCGCTCCACACCGTGCGCCATGTGCGCGAACGACGGGCCGGTGATGTCGTCCAGCACGAAGGCGAGGGTCGGCGTGCCGACGCCCGCGATCGCCTTGGCGCGGGCGTCGGCGACGTAGTCCAGCTCACGGACCGCCCGCATCACGCGCGTACGCGTCGCCGTGCTCACCGGGTAGTCGCCGGCCAGGACGCGCGACACCGTCGAGGCGGACACCCCCGCCCGGGCCGCCACGTCCCGGATCGTGCTCCGGTTCCCGATGTCCCCGTTGCTCTTTCTCGTCATCGCCCCGCCCCTTCGACCGCTCAGTGGCTCGGGAACTGCGGCAACACTTGTGGCAACCGGTTCCCGACCGGAGGTTAGCGCCGGGGTTACCGGTTGTCACGGCCAGGGGCCCGCCAACGAGCCGGTACCCGCCCTCACCACGCACATCTTCGCGGCCAACAGCGATTATCCGCACCCGGACGCGGTATTCGCAGAGAAGAGACGCGGTACTCGAAGAGACGCGGTATTCGCAGGGAAGAACAGCCACCGCGTACTCACCCCGCTCGCCCCGGAGCGCCCCTCAATGAACGCCACGATGCCATGAACGCCATGAACAGCACGAACGCCATGAACGTTCCCGACTTCTCCTACGAGAGCCGGCCGGTACGGGTCGTGTTCCGCCCCGGTGCCGCGACGGCCGCGCCGGCCGACGAGGCCGGGCGGCTCGGTCTCAGGCGCCTGCTGGTGGTCTGCGGCAGGCAGGGCGCGGTCACCGCCCGTGCGGTCGCCACCTCGCTGGGTTCCCTGTGCGCGGGGCTGCACTCCGAGGCCCGTATGCACGTCCCCGTCGAGGTCGCCGACCGGGCCGTCGAGGTGGCGCACGCGGCGGGCGCCGACGGCTGCGTCGCGGTCGGCGGCGGCAGCGCGATCGGCCTCGGCAAGGCGATCGCCCTGCGTACCGGCCTGCCGCTGATTGCCGTGCCCTCCACCTATGCCGGCTCCGAGATGACGTCCGTCTGGGGCGTGACCGAGCACGGCGTCAAGCGCACCGGACGCAACCCGGCCGTCCTGCCCCGCAGCGTCGTCTACGACCCCGAACTCACCTTGAGCCTGCCCCCGGCCCTCTCGGTGACCAGCGGCTTCAACGCCGTCGCCCATGCGGCCGAGGCGCTGTACGCCCCCGACACCTCGCCCCTCGTCGCGCTGATGGCCGAGGAGGGCGTCCGCGCCATGACGTCCGCGCTTCCACGGGTGGTGGCCGACCCGGAGGCCGTCGGGCCACGCAGCCGTGCTCTCTACGGGGCCTGGCTCTGCGGCTCCTGCCTGGGCGCGACCACCATGGGCCTGCACCACAAGCTGTGCCATGTTCTGGGCGGCGCCTTCGGCCTGCCGCACGCCGAGACGCACACGGTCGTGCTCCCGCACGCCCTGGCCTACAACGCACCCGCCGCCCCCGAGGCGATCACCGCCCTCAACCGCGCCCTCGGCACGGACAACGCCCCACACGCCCTCTGGGACCTGGCCGGACGCCTCGGCGCGCCCCGCTCCCTTGCCCAACTGGGCCTGACCGACGACGATTTGACGGTGGCAGCCGGACAGACCGCGGCAGAGGCGTATCCCAATCCGCGGACGGTCACGATGGGCGGGGCGCTGGAGGTGCTGAGGGCGGCGTACACGGGTCGGTCCCCGCGTGCCGCGGCCCTGGCCTAGAAGGCCGATGAAGATCTTGGTGAGGGGTCGGGAGCTACTGCCGGTGTGTTGAGCGGCAGTGCCTTTTGGGGAGTATGGGTGAGTGCCAGGGTCTGAGGTGGTGGTCCGATGGTTCATCGTGTCGGGGTTTCATCGCCCCGGGGTGTGTTCTGGGCCCCGTTTCCAGGGGGAACGCAGGTTCTTGAGTCGAATGGGTGACCTTTGCGGGTGATGCTCGTTGACTGCCGTGACGGGATCTTCGGCCGGATGGTGGTGAACGGGTGGGCGGGTTGCGGGAGTTGGCTGCGTCGTTCGTGCTGCCCGGTCCCGCCGGGGTGGCCATCCGGGACCGGCTGCGGGTGTCGGAGACGGATGCGGCGGTGCTGCGCGAGGTCGGCGTCTATCTCGGGTCGCTGGCCTCGGCTGATCTCGCGGAGCGGTCCCGGCAGGGCCTGGCGCATGATGCCGCCTCGTGGGCGGTGCGCAAGCAAGGTTTGACGGGCAACTCGTCGGCGCGCTGGGCGGGCAGTATCACCAAGGCTACCCATGACCAGTGGGCGCTGGCGAGGCGCGGCCAGGCCGCCCACATGGCCTGGCTGCGCGGGCAGATCGCCTCGATCGAGGCGCGGCTGGCTAGGCCGTTGGGCGCTAAGGCGGACAAGCGGGGAGGGCTGGCGCGCGGCTACGGCTCGCGCGTCGAGTGGCATGCCAAGTCCCGCCGCAAGCATGCCCTCGAGGACCGGCTCGCGGTGGTGGAGGCGGACAGGGCGGCGGGCTTGGTGCGCGTGGTGCGCGGCGGCAAGCCCCTCGCCAACACCCGCCACCACCTGGAGGCGGCCGGGCTGAGCGAGCAGGAGTGGCGGGCACGCTGGCAGGCGGCGCGGATGTTCCTGGCCGCGGATGGGGAGTCCGGCAAGCGGTTCGGCAAAGAGACCATTCGGATCACCGACACCGGACAGCTCTCCATCAAGCTCCCGGCTGCGCTGGCTCACCGTGCCAACGCGCCGCACGGCCGGTACGTGCTGGATGCGACCGTGGCGTTCAAGCATCGCGGGCAGGAGTGGTGCGACCGGATCACCGCCAACCGGGCGGTGGCCTACCGCATCCACCACGACACGGCGCGTGGCCGCTGGTATGTGACCGCGTCCTGGCAGCGCGCCCCCGCCCCCGCGCTGCCGCTTCAGGCGGCCCTGGCCCGGGGAGTGGTCGGGGTGGACATGAACGACGATCACCTGGCCGCCTGGCACCTCGACGTACACGGTAATCCGGTCGGCGGGCCGCAGCGCTTCTACTACGACCTCTCGGGCAACGCGGACCACCGCGACGCCCAGATCCGGCACGCGCTGACCCGGCTGCTGCACCACACCCGCCGCTGCGGAGCCGCCGCGATCGCCCTCGAGGACCTCGACTTCGCGGCGGAGAAGTGCCGGGAGAAGCACGGCCGCAACAAACGCTTCCGCCGCCTGATCTCCCGCTTTCCGACCGCCAAACTCAAGACCCGGCTGGTGTCTATGGCCGCCGAGCAGGACGTGGCGATCGTCGCGGTCGACCCGGCCTACACCAGCAAGTGGGGTGCGCAGCACTGGCAGAAGCAGCTGACCACCTCACGACGCAAGACGTCCCGGCACGATGCGGCGAGCATCGCGGTCGGGCGACGCGCCCTCGGGCATCCGATCAGGCGACGGACGGCACCGCCCCTGCAGCACCAGAGTGATGTTGCGGGGCATCGGACCGTCCAGGCCCGACCGGGGACCCGGCGGCGTGAGGAATCCCGCCCCCACCTGCCCGGACCGCGCACACGAGGCGCGCCGCCCGGTGGTGGAGCGAAAGCGGGGGACCAGTGTGCCCAGCACCGTTCGGGGCACACGGCTGAGCATGGGTTCTGGCAACAGGACTCACTACCGCTCAGTCGTTAGGAACGGTCCCGGAAGTCTCGCGTCAGGACGTCGGCTGATCACCCGCACTGTGAGGGGAGCGGTTCGTGGCAGGGAGCAGGAACGGGTCATGGCCGGGCCAGCTCAGGGTCCAGGGGGTGGTCATGGAGATCGAGGCGAGGTGCTGACGCAGCTGCTGTCCGCCTCGCCCCTGCACCGCCCGGAACACGGTGCGGTGCTGCGCAGGCTGCGCGAGCTGACCGGGGAGACGAGCGGCCCCCTTTCCTGACGTGGTCCTTTCCTGACGCACTGCCATGTGGAGCGCATCGTTACGCCTGTGTGGGGCAAGGGGAGGGTTCGCGCATCCGTGGGGCGCGCACTTCTGGCGGCCTGCGAGGTGGAGTAGCAAGGGCACGGCTGGCAAGCGGGCATACGGCGCGCACCGCGACACAAGCGCCACTGGAGCACAACACCCTTGGAAATCACGGTCATACGCATGCGCCTGCTGGCTGAGGCGCCGTTCCGGCTGTGGATGGCGGTCGGCGGCACGCTGGGCGGCACCACGCAACGGCAGCTCAGACAGCGGTTACACGATCAAGTCGACGACGGACACCGGGAGTTCTTCCTCGACCTGCAAGAACTCCGCTGTGCCGACGGGCTTTCGGACGGCGAACTGCGCGCACTGTTCCCCAAGGATCCTGTCGCGCGCTTCCACCTCATCGGAGCCCCCGATCGCATCCGCGAGTCCGTCACCGGCGACCCGCGGTTCACCCTGTACGCCGATCCGGAATCCGCCTGGTGCCAGTGGGTCAACGGCACCTGATCCATGGGCACGCGGTCCAGGTGTACGGGCCGGCTGAGCCGTGACTCACGTACGGGCAGGTTGACCGGTGTCGGCCCCGTGGTGGCGTCCCATCGGAATGACCAGGGGTGTGCCGCTGACCGGGTCCATGGTGATCTTGCAGTTCAGGTCGAAGACGTCCGCCACGGTCTCGGCGGTGATGACCTCGGCCGGCGGGCCCTCGGCGACGATCCGGCCGGACTTCATGGCGACGACGTGGTCGGCGTAGCGGCAGGCCTGGTTGAGATCGTGCAGCACCATCACGACAGTGCGCATCTCGCGCCGGTTGAGGTCGGTGATGAGGTCCAGCACGTCGATCTGGTGGGCCAGGTCCAGATACGTCGTCGGCTCGTCGAGGAGCAGTACGGGCGTGCCCTGGGCGACCGCCATGGCGATCCAGGCGCGCTGGCGCTGACCGCCGGAGAGCTCGTCGACGGGACGGTCCGCGAGGTCGGTCATGGCGGTGGCGGCCAGCGCCTGGTGCACGGCCTGCTCGTCGGCCTTGGACCACTGCCGCCACCAGGTCTGGTGTGGTGAACGGCCGCGGTTGACCAGGTCGATGACGGTCAGCCCCTCGGGTGCGACCGGGCTCTGCGGCAGGATGCCGAGGCGCTGGGCGAGTTCCCGCGACGGGATGGAGTGCAGGGCCCGGCCGTCCAGGTGGACGGCGCCCTCACGGGGGGCGAGCAGCCGGGCCAGGGCGCGCAGCAGCGTGGACTTGCCGCAGGCGTTGGCGCCGACGATCGCGGTGATCCGGCCGGGCGGTACGGCCAGGTCCAGGCCGTCCACGACCAGCCGGTTGTCGTACGCCAGGCGCAGTCCGCTCGCCCGCAGGTCCGGGTCGGTTCCGGGCGAGGCGTCCGCCGACTTGGGTTCAACCGACATGGATCAACCTCCTGAACCCGCGCGGTTCACGCGGACGAGCAACCAGAGCAGGACCGGCGCGCCGAGCACGCCGGTGACGATTCCGACCGGCAGTTCCGTGCCGGGGACGAGCGTACGGGCGATGAGATCGCTGCCGAGGACCATCAGGGCCCCGGTCAGTGCCGAGGCGACGGGGGGCGGCCAGGCGGTGCCGGCCAGCCGCTGGGCGATCTGCGGCGCGGCGAGCGCCACGAAGGCGACGGGTCCCGCGGACGCGGTGGCGAAGGCGATCAGACCGACCCCGGTGAGCAGGATGGACAGGCGCACGAACTGCACCCGGGTACCGAGGCCGGTGGCGACGTCGTCGCCGAGCTGGAGGGTGCGCAGCAGCCGTCCGAGCAGCAGCGCCGCCGGCAGCAGCACCGCCAGCAGGACGGCGAGCGGGGTGACCTGGTCCCACGTACGGCCGTTGAGGTTGCCCACCAGCCAGCCGAGGGCGGCCTGCGCCTCGAACCGTCCGCCCTTGGCCACCAGATAGTCGGTGGCGCTGGTGCAGATCCAGGCCACGCCGATGCCGATCAGGATGATCCGGTAGCCGGTGGTGCCGCGCCGCCAGGCCAGGGCATACACGATCAGGGCGGTGGCGAGTGCGCCGAGCAGTCCGAGGGCCTGGGTGCCGAGGCCGCCGTCCCAGCCCAGCACGATGCCCGCCACCACGGCGGTGCCCGCACCTTGGGTGAGGCCGATCATGTCGGGGCTGGCCAGCGGATTGCGGGTCATGGTCTGGAACAGCGCACCGGAGACGGCGAACGCGATCCCGGCCAGCAGACCGACCAGAGAGCGTGGCAGCCGCAGCTCTTGGACGACCAGGACGGTGCCGGGGTCGCCGGTGCCGACGAGGGCGCGTACGACATCGGCGAAGGCGATCGGATAGTCGCCGATCGTCAGGCCCCAGCAGAACAGCAGGAAGGTGGCTGTGGCGAGCACCGCGCTCAGCGCCACCAGGCGGGGACGAAAGATCCCGGAGACCGGCGGGGCGGCCAGTCGGAAGGTGCGGTAGGAGCGGACGCGTGCGGGGGCGGGCGAAGTGCCGGAGTCCAAGGGGGACTTGGTGAGGGTGGACTTTGAGTTGGCCATGGTCACACCTCCGCGAGCTGGCGTCGGCGGACCATGGCGATGAAGAACGGGCCGCCGATGAAGGCGACGACGATGCCCGCCTGGACCTCGGTCGGCCGTGCGACGAGGCGGCCGATGATGTCCGCGGCGAGCAGCAGGCTCGGGGCAAGGACGGCCGACAGCGGCAGCAGCCAGCGGTGGTCGGGGCCGATCCCCGCCATCTGGGCGAGGACCCGGGCGACATGGGGAACCACCAGGCCGATGAAGACGACCGGGCCGATGACCGCGACTGCGGCCCCGGTCAGCAGGGTGACCGCGGCGACGCCCTGCAGCCGGATCAGGCCGAGGTTTCGGCCGAGGGAGGCTGCCACGTCCTCGCCGAGGGCCAGGCTGTTGAGGGCCGGCGCGCAGGCCATGGCCAGAATGGCGCCGGCGGCGAGGAAGGGCAGGATCCGCAGCACTGTTGCACCGTCCTGGTCGGCCATCGAACCGGCGGTGAAGAAGCGGTAGCGGTTCAGCGCGTCCGGGTCGGTCAGGGCGATGGCGCTGGTGAGCGAGGTGAGCAGGAAGGTCACCGCGATACCGGCGAGCGCCAGCTTCACCGGCGTCTGGCCGGAACGTCCAAGGCCGCCGAGGAGGTAGACCACGACGCTTGCCGCAAGCGCGCCCGCGAAGGCGAACCAGACGTACCCGTAGAACGAGCCGAAACCGAACACCCCGACCGCCAGCACGATGGCGAAGGTGGCGCCCGCGCTGACCCCCAGGATCCCGGGATCCGCGAGCGGATTGCGGGTCAGGGCCTGCATGAGGGCGCCCGCAAGGCCCAAGGCGGCGCCCGCCGCGAGGCCCAGCGTGGTGCGCGGCACTCGTGCCGACCAGACGACGTTGTCCACGAACCGGCTCGGCGCGTCGCCGAACAGCGTCCGGATCACCTGGTCCGGCGGAACACTGGCCGCGCCCAGCGCGAGCGACAGCAGACAGAGCACCACCAGAACAACGCCGAGCAGCGCCACCAGCAGTACGGGGCGAAGTCTCTTGCCCCGCTTCACCGTTCGGTCTCCACGGACCAGACTCCCTTAGGTTAGGCAGGCCTTAATCCTAGTCGTGAGCTTGGCCTCTGTGGCGATTGGGTCTTTTGGTTAGGTAATCCTTACCTTAGTATGACCTGCGGTCCTCCGGCAGAGCCGGTTCCGCACACCCGGGAGGCACGGTCAGCTGTGTCCGGTTTTGTAGAGCGTGTGTCAGGCATCGACGACAACGAAGTTCAGGCGTTCTGGAGTCGACGGCTCGACCCGCTCCCTCAGGAGACAGCCCTCCCCGTCGACTTCCCGTATCCCCTGCGGCCCGGCGGGGAACAGCGGTCGGTGAGCCGCCCGTTGGGCACCATGGCCGACGAGGTGACGCTGCTGTCCGCGTATGTCGCGGTGCTGCACCGCTACAGCGGCGCACGGGACGTCACCGTCGGGTTCGACGGCCTGCCGGTCGGCGTCGCCCTGGACGGCGCCACGGAGTTCACCGAACTGGTGCGCCGGGTGGCCGAGGCGTGTGCCGAGGCCCGGGACCACCGGGTCGAACTGTCCACGCTCGTGGCCCAGTTGCGCCCGGAGCCCACCCGCGGCGGCGGTCTGCTGTTCAACACGGCCTTCGGGGACACCGCATCGGCCGGCCCGCTGGACGTCACGCTCGAAGTCTCCGCCGGCGAAGTCTCCGCGGGCGAAGTTCGCGTGACCTACCGTCAGGATCTATTCGAGGCCGGGACCGCCGAGCGCATCGCGGACCACTACGCGACCCTGCTGGCCGACGCCCTCACCCGGCCGGGTACTCCCGTCGGCGAGCTGGAACTGCTCGCCGCCGAGGAGCGCCGGCGCATCGTCGAGGAGTGGAACGACACCGACCACGACGTTCCGTCGCGCACCTGGCCGGAGTTGTTCGCCGAGCAGGTACGCCTGCGCCCGGACGCCGTCGCCCTCGTCTTCGAGGACACCCGACTGACCTACGCCGAGGTCGACGAGCGCGCCAGCCGGCTGGCCCACGCCCTCATCGCGCGCGGCGCCGGACCCGAACGGGTCGTCGCGCTCGCGGTGCCCCGCTCGGCCGAGCTGATCATCGCCGAGGTCGCCGTGCTCAAGTCCGGCGCCGCCTACCTGCCGGTGGACACCGACTACCCGGCGGACCGCATCTCCTACATGCTCACCGACGCGGCCCCCGCCTGCCTGGTCACCACCACAGAGGCCGCCGCCGACATCCCGCCGAGCGACGGCATGGACCGCCTGATCCTCGACGAGCCCGACACCGTACGGGAGTTGGGGCAGCGCCCGGCGCACGGTCCCACCCCCGAAGCGCTGTCCACCGGCAACGCCGCCTACGTCATCTACACCTCCGGCTCCACCGGCCGGCCCAAGGGCGTGGTGCTCTCGCACGCGGGCGTCGCCAAGCTGGTCGCGACGCAGACCGAACGGTTCGGCATCGGCCCGCACAGCAGAGTGCTCCAGTTCGCCTCGCCCAGCTTCGACGTGGCGTTCTGGGACCTGTGCCTCGGACTGCTCTCGGGCGGCCGGCTCGTCGTCGTGCCGACCGAAGGCCGGGTGCCGGGCGCACCGCTCGCCGAGTACGCGCACGCCCACGGCATCACCTTCATGATCCTCCCGCCGGCCCTGCTCGCGGCCATGCCCGAGGACATCGAACTGCCGCCCGCCACCCTCCTCGCCGGCACCGAACGCGTCTCGCCCGAACTCGTCGGCCGTTATGCGCGCGGCCGGATGATGTTCAACGCGTACGGCCCGACCGAGGCGACCACCAACTCCACCCTCGGCCTCTGCGACCCCGACACCCCCTCCGGCACCATCGTGCCGATCGGTGTCCCCGACCCCGGGACCCGCGCCTACGTCCTCGACGCCCGGCTGAAGCCCGTCCCGGCGGGCGTGGCGGGCGAGCTCTACCTCGGGGGCGCGGGCCTGGCCCGCGGCTACCTGGGGCGGCCGGACCTGACAGCCGAACGGTTCGTCGCCGCCCCCGCCGACATCGCCGCGGCGCCCGGCGAGCGGCTGTACCGCACCGGCGACCTGGTGCGCTGGAAGGCCGACGGACGCCTTGAGTTCCTCGGCCGGGCCGACTCCCAGGTCAAGATCCGCGGCTTCCGCATCGAACCCGGCGAGATCGAGTCCGTACTGCGCGGCCACCCGGCCGTGGACCAGGCGGCGGTCGTGGTGCGTGAGGACCGGCCCGGCGACCGCCGACTGGCGGCCTACGTCGTGCCCTCCCTGGACGCCGAGGCGGCCCCGGACGAGACCGAGCAGGTCCAGGAGTGGAAGGACCTGCACGAACTGCTCTACTCGGCGGCGGGATCCGAGGGCCGCCGGGACAACTCGGCGGGCTTCCGCGAGAACTTCGCGGGCTGGAACAGCATGTACGACGGACTGCCCATCCCCGTCGACGAGATGCGGGAATGGCGTGACGCCACCGTCGCCCGTATCGAGGAACTGACACCCCGCCGGGTCCTGGAGATCGGCGTCGGCAGCGGACTGATCCTCTCGCGAGTCGCGCCCGGATGCGAGGCGTACTGGGGCACCGACCTCTCCGAGGAGGCCGTACGCGCCCTGCGCACCCAGGTCGAATCCGTGCCGGAACTGGCCGACCGGGTGCGCCTGAGCGCCCAGCCCGCCCACGACACCTCCCGGCTGCCGAAGGGCTACTTCGACACCGTCGTCATCAACTCCGTTGCCCAGTACTTCCCGAGCGCCGACTACCTCGCCGAGGTACTGGGCGCCGCCGCCGAGCTGCTGGCGCCCGGCGGCCGGCTGTTCGTCGGTGACGTCCGCAATGCCCGCCTGCTGCGCTGTCTGCGCGCGGCAGTCGAGACCCGCCGCGCCGACGACCCGGAGGACAAGCAGGCTCTACGCACCGCGGTGGAGCGGTCGGTGGCCTGGGAGGGGGAGCTGCTGCTCGACCCCGACTTCTTCGCCGCGCTCGACGGCTTCGACGCCGACATCCGCGTCAAGCGCGGAGCCCATCACAACGAGCTGACCCGGTACCGCTATGACGTGGTGCTCACCAAGCGCGCCGCCGCCACTTCGGCACCGGCCGACAGCGACGAGATCGCGTGGGCCGGCCTCGGTGGCCTGGACGACCTCGACGCCCGCCTGGGCGAACGGCCGTCCATGCTCCGGGTGGTGGGCGTGCCGAACGTCCGACTCGCCGAGGACCTGGCCGCGTTGTCCGCCCTGGACGGCAGCAGCCGCACCGCCGCGCCGGCCGGCGCACCGGATCCGGAGGCGTTTCATGCCCTCGGTTCCCGGCACGGGCACCGGGTCGCCGTCACCTGGAACGGCTCCGCCGACGACGGCAGCCTCGATGTGCTGTTCGCCCTCGGTGACGCCTCGTACGACGGCCGCGTGTACCGCCCGTCCGGCACGGTCCCGCACGCCAACCGCCCCGCGCCCTTCCGTGACGTGAACGCCCTGATGAAGGCCCTGCGTTCGTACGCGGCGGACCGGCTCCCGGAGTACATGGTCCCGGCCGCCGTCGTCCCCCTCGACCGCCTCCCGGTCACCCCCAGCGGCAAGCTCGACTCGGCCGCGCTGCCCATCCCCGACTACGGCGCCCTCAGCTCCGGCCGCCCGCCGCGCGACGCCCGCGAGGAACTGCTGTGCGCGGCCTACGCCGAGGTCCTGGGCCTGCGCTCGGCCACCATCGACGACGACTTCTTCGCCCTCGGCGGTGACAGCATCACCGCCATCCAGCTCCTCGTCCACGCCCGTCGGGCCGGACTGCGCCTCAGCTCCCGCGACGTCTTCCGGCACCGTACGGTCGCGGCCCTCGCAGCAGCCGCCGACGTACGGACCGACGCGCAGGACACCGGGGAGGATGCGCCGCTCGTCCGGCTCACGGAAGCCGAACTCGCCGAGCTGCGAGGTGAACACCCGGTCGGCGTCCAGGAGTTGCTGCCGCTGAGCCCGCTCCAGGAGGGCTTCTACTTCCACTCCCTCGTCGACGGCGCCGACCGCGACGCGTACGTCGTCCAGCAGGCCCTCGAACTGTCCGGCCCGGTCGACGGCGAGACCCTGCGCCGGGCCGCCCAGCGTGTCCTGGAGCGGCACGCACCGCTGCGCGCCTGCTTCCGCCCGCTCGCCGACGGCCGCCCGGTGCAGATCGTCGCCGACCGGCTGGAGCTGCCCTGGCGCGAGGTGGACCTGACCGCGCAGAACGCGGACGCCCGGCCGCCGCTCGCCGACGCGGTCGCCGCCGACGAACGTGCCCGGCGCTTCGACCTCGCCCGCCCGCCGCTGCTGCGCTGCGCGCTCGTACGGCTCGACGAGAACCGCAGCCGACTGCTGCTGACGTTCCATCACATCGTCGCCGACGGCTGGTCCCTGCCGGTGCTGCACCGCGAGCTGATGGCCTGCTACGGGGACACGCCGGCCGAACTGCCCGAGGTCGCGCCGTACGACGCGTATCTACGCCGCCTGGCCACCGCCGACCGCGATGCCGCCCGCGAGGCCTGGCGCACCGCTCTCGCCGGTCTCGACGAGCCCACGCGGCTGGTCGAGGCGCCCGCCGACGGTACGCAGATCGAGCCTGCGCAGGTCCGCGTCGAACTGTCCGAGCAGGTCACCGCCAGGCTGGCGGCGCGTGCCCGGGAGCTCGGGGTGACTCTGGGCACGGTCGTGCAGAGCGCCTGGGGTCTGCTGATCGGGCGGCTGACCGCCCGGCAGGACGTGGTGTTCGGCACCACCGTCTCCGGACGCGATGCCGAGGTCGAGGGCATCGAGTCCATGGTCGGCCTGTTCATCAACACCCTGCCCACGCGCTTTTGCTGGGAGCCCGCCGACACCCTTGCCGAGCTGCTCGGCCGGCTCCAGGACGAGCAGGCGCGGCTGCTGGACCACCAGCACCTCGGCCTCGCGGAGCTTCAGCGGGTCGCCGGGCTCGCAGGCAGCGGCGAGCTCTTCGACACCCTGGTCGTCTTCGAGAACTACCCGTCCGCGAGCGGCCTCACCGACCCGTCCGGCACCGTCCACGTCACGGGCCACGAGTTCCACGACGCCGTGCACTACCCGCTCGCCCTGATCGTGAAGCCGGGCCGCCGACTCGACCTGCGCCTCAAGCACCACGCCCAGCGGCTCGACGCCGAGAGCGTGCACCGGATCGCGGACCGGCTCACCCGGATCCTGGACGCCCTCGCCGCCGACCCCGGGCAGCCGGCCGCCGGCCTGGAACTGCTCTCCGCGGAGGAACTGTCCCTCGCCCATCCGGCCGGCGACCGGCGGGACGTGCCGGAGACGACGCTGGCCGCCGCCTTCGACGCCCAGGTCGCCCGCACTCCGCGGGCCACGGCCGTGGTGTACGAGGACGAGACGCTCACGTATCGCGAACTCGACGCCCGCGCAGAGGAGCTGGCGGCACGGCTCCGTACCCGGGGCGCCCGTCCCGGCTCGGTCGTCGCGGTCGCCGTACCGCGCTCGGCGGAACTCATGGTCGCCCTGCTGGGCGTGCTCAAGTCCGGCGCCGCCTACCTCCCCATCGACGTGGACTACCCGGCCGACCGTGTGACGCACATGCTCACCGACTCGGGAGCGGCGACGGTCGTCACCACGACGGCCACCGCACCGCGGCTGCCCGAAGTCGCCGGACTCACACCCCTGCTGCTGGACACCCTGGACACCCCGGCCGACGACGAGGCACACACCACCGCCACCACTGCCCCCGTCCCGGCCCGCCCCGACGACCCGGCCTACCTGATCTACACCTCCGGCTCAACCGGCCGCCCCAAGGGCGTCGTCGTCACCCACCGGGCGATCGTCAACCGTCTGGCCTGGATGCAGGGTGAGTACCAACTGACCACCGACGACCGCGTGTTGCAGAAGACCCCGGCCAGCTTCGACGTCAGTGTCTGGGAGTTCTTCTGGGCGCTGTGCGAGGGCGCCGCGGTCGTCCTCGCGCGCCCCGACGGGCACCGCGACCCGGCGTACCTGGCCGGGCTGATCCGCGAACAGGGCGTCACCACCCTGCACTTCGTGCCCTCGATGCTCGAAGCCTTCCTGCAGTCCGAGGAGATCACCGCCGACCCGGCCTGGGCGGCCCCACTGCGCCGCGTCTTCAGCAGCGGCGAGGCCCTGTCCGGCGCCGCCGCGTACCGCTGGCGGGAGCTCACCGGGGTACCGCTGCACAACCTGTACGGCCCCACCGAGGCCGCCGTCGACGTCACGTACCACCCGTACGACGGCACACCCGGCACCACCGTGCCCATCGGCCGCCCGGTGTGGAACACCGGCCTGCGCGTCCTGGACTCCTGCCTGCGCCCGGTGCCCGAAGGCACCCCCGGTGAGCTGTACCTGACGGGCATTCAGCTGGCGCGTGGCTACCACGCGCGCCCTGGTCTGACCGCCGAGCGGTTCGTGGCCGATCCGTACGGCGCGCCCGGCGAGCGCATGTACCGCACGGGTGACCTGGTGCGCCGCCGCGCCGACGGGAGCGTCGAGTACCTGGGGCGCACCGACCGCCAGGTCAAGATCCGCGGCAACCGCATCGAACTCGGCGAGATCGAGGCGGCGTTGACCCGCGGGCCCGGCGTCGCCCAGGCCGCCGTCACCGTCGCGGGCAGCGCACTGATCGCGTACGTCGTCCCCACCCGCGACGCCCGGCCGGAGCCCGCGGAACTTCAGGCCGCTCTGGCAGAATCGCTGCCCGCGCCCATGGTGCCCGGCGCCTATGTCGTCCTGGATGCCCTGCCGTTGACCCCCAGCGGCAAGCTCGACCGGGCCGCACTGCCCGCGCCGCAGACGGTACGCGCCCAGGCGCGGGCTCCCCGCGACGAGCGCGAACGCGCCCTCACCGAGATCTTCGCGGCCGTGCTGAAGCTCGACGACGTCGGCATCGACGACGACTTCTTCATGCTCGGCGGCGACAGCATCACCTCGATCGGCGTCTCCAGCCGCGCCCGCAGTGCAGGCCTGGAGCTCAATCCGCGGGACGTCTTCGAGCACCGCACTCCCGCGGCCCTCGCCGCGGCGGCCGTCCCGGTGGCCGCGGCCCGCACGCTGACCTCCGCGTTCTCCCTCACCGCCGAGGAGACCGAGCGCGTTCACCGGCTCAGCCCGTACCCCGTCGAGGACATCTGGCCGCTGGCCCCGCTCCAGGAAGGGCTGTTCTTCCACTCGACGTACGACGACAGCGCCCTGGACGTCTACACCGTCCACGAGTCGTTCGACTTCGCCACGCCCGTCGAGGCGGACCGGCTGCGCACCGCGGCTCGCGTGCTGCTGGAACGCCACCCGAGCCTGCGCGCCGGGTTCACCAGCGAAGGCCTGCGCCAGCCGGTGCAGTTCATCGTCCGCGAGCCGGAGATCCCGCTCCACGAGGTCGACCTGTCCGGGCTGCCCGTTGCCGAACAGGACATACGACTACGGGAGTTGATGGACGAGGAGCGCACCCGCCGCTTCGACCTGACCCGGCCGCTGCTGTTCCGGATGCTTCTCGTGCGGCTCGGTGAGGAGCGCGGCGACCGGCTGGTCGTCGGCCGGCATCTGCTGCTGTGGGACGGCTGGTCGGCCTGGCTGTTCCTGGACCAGCTCTTCGCCCTGTACGAGTCCGGCGGCGACGCGAGTGCCCTGCCCGCGCCCGGCTCCTACCGCGACTACCTCACCTGGCTGGAGGCCCAGGACACCGCGGTCGCCACCCGCGCGTGGCGTACGGCCCTCGCCGGTCTGGACGAGCCCACCCTGCTCGCCGCCGCCGACCAGGGCCTGGAGCCGGACATCCCGGAAAGCCTGGACACCGCCCTCCCCGCGGACCTGGGCGAGCGGCTGCGCGACACCGCACGCCGGCACGGCCTGACCCTCAACTCGGTGCTCACCGCTGCCTGGGGCCTGACCCTGGCGAGCGCGACCGGCCGTACCGACGTGGTCTTCGGCACCACCGTCGCGGGCCGGCCGAGCGAGGTGCCGGACATCGAGCACGTCATCGGCATGTTCCTCAACACCGTCCCCGCCCGGATCGCCTACGACCCCGCCGAGCCCGTGCTCGGCCTGCTGCGGCGCGTCCAGGACGAACGCCTTGCCGTGATGCCGTACGAGTACCTGGGCCTCGGCGTCCTCCAGGCCGAGACCGGCCACCGCCGGCTGTTCGACACGCTCTTCGTGCTGCGCAACAGCGACACGGAGGAACGGCTCGCCGAGCTGGCGGACCGGCACGGCGCACGAGCCGTCGCCAACGTCGACGCGACGCACTATCCCGTGAACCTGGTCGTCACACCGGGGCAGCGCATCCACGTCACCCTCACCCACCGGGCCGACGTCATCGACGGGCGGCAGGCGCAGGACCTGCTCGACCGCTTCACGCTGCTGCTGGAGCGGCTGGCCCACGACCTGGACGCCCCCGTGGGCGGCCTCGACCCGCTGCTTCCCGCCGAGCACGCCGATTTGGAACGCGAGCGGGCCGCGAGCCGTGTCCCCGACCCCGAGGACACCATCGCCGACCTCCTGGCCGCGCAGGCCGCCGCCACCCCTGAGGACACCGCGCTCGTCTTCGGCGACACGACGCTGTCGTACGCCGAACTCGACACCCGTATCAACCGCATGGCCCGGCTGCTGCTCGCCCGCGGTGCCGCGCCCGAGAGGGTCGTCGCCCTCGGGCTGCCCCGTTCCCTGGACATGGTCGTCGCCCTGTTCGCCGTACTGCGCACCGGAGCCGCGTATCTGCCGCTGGAACTGGACTACCCGGACGACCGGCTCGCCACGATGCTCGACGACGCCCGGCCGACACTGATCCTGTCCACTGAAGGGGTCGCCGCACGACTGGAGGGCGCCGCCCCCGGCAGCCCGCGCGTGCTGCTCGACGACCCGGCCGTGACGGCCGAACTGGCCGCGCTTCCGGGCGACTTGACGCGTCAGGGGTTCAGCCTGGAGCACCCGGCGTACGTCATTTACACCTCCGGCTCCACCGGCCGCCCCAAGGGCGTCGTCACGCCGTACCGCGGCCTGACCAATATGCAGCTCAACCACCAGCGGGAGATCTTCGAACCGGCCATCGCCTCGGCGGGCGGCCGTCGGCTGCGCATCGCGCACACGGTGTCCTTCGCCTTCGACATGTCGTGGGAGGAGCTGCTGTGGCTGGTCGAGGGGCATGAGGTGCACATCTGCGACGAGGAGCTGCGGCGCGACGCCGAAGCCCTGGTCGCGTACTGCGAAGCTCATCGCGTGGACGTCGTCAACGTGACCCCCACATACGCCCATCTCCTCATCGAACAGGGCCTGTTGGAGGGCCACCGGCCGCCACTGGTGCTGCTCGGCGGCGAGGCCGTCTCGGAGACGGTGTGGAACCGGCTGCGCGACACCGAGGGCACATACGGCTACAACCTCTACGGGCCGACCGAGTACACCATCAACACCCTCGGCGGCGGCACCCTCGACAGCGCGACGCCCACCGTCGGGCGTCCGATCCGCGGGACCCGGGCCCACATCCTGGACGGCTGGCTGCGACCGGTCCCGGACGGCGTGCCCGGCGAGCTCTACATCGCCGGTATCGGCCTGGCCCGCGGCTACCTCGGCCGCCCCGGCCTGACCGCAGAGCGCTTCGTCGCCGACCCGTTCGGCGAGCCCGGCGAGCGCATGTACCGCACCGGCGACCTGGTGCGCCGTCGCGCCGACGGCAACCTGGACTTCCTGGGCCGCACCGACGACCAGGTCAAGATCCGCGGCTACCGCGTGGAGCTCGGCGAGATCGAGACCGCGCTCGCCCAGCACCCCCGGGTGGCCCAGGCCGCCGTCCTCGTCCGCGACGACCGGCTCGTCGGCTACGTCGTCCCCGACCGCCCCACCGGCGGCGACCGGGACACCGCCGAGCGCGAACAGGTCGGCGAATGGCAGGAGATCTACTCCGACGAGTACGAGGAGATCAGCACCGCCGTCTTCACCGAGGACTACGCCGGCTGGGACTCCTCGTACGACGGGCAGCCCATCCCCTTCGACCACATGCGGGAGTGGCGCGAGGCCACCGTCGAGCGCATCGGTTCGCTGCGGCCCCGGCGCATCCTGGAGATCGGCGTCGGCTCCGGCCTGCTGCTGTCCAAGCTCGCACCGCAGACCGAGGCCTACTGGGCCACCGACTTCGCCGCCCCCGTCATCCGCAAGATCGGCGAGGACCTGGGCCAGGACCCGGCACTCGCCGCCAAGGTCACGCTCCGCGCCCAGCCCGCCGACGACCTCAACGGGCTGCCCGGCGACGGCTACTTCGACACGATCGTCATCAACTCCGTCATCCAGTACTTCCCGAGCATCGACTACCTCACGTCGGTGATCCAGGGCGCCATGGAGCTGCTCGCCCCCGGCGGCGCGCTCTTCGTAGGCGACGTACGCAACCTGCGGCTCGCCCGCACCTTCCAGACGGAGATCCAGCTCGCGCGCGGCGTGAGTGGTGACGCCCTGGGCAAGGCCGTCGAACGCGGACTGCGCCTGGAGAAGGAACTCCTCGTCGACCCCGACTACTTCACCACCCTCGGCTACGGAGTCGACCTCCGCACCAAGCGCGCCCGCCACCACAACGAGCTCAGCCGCTACCGCTACGACGCCGTTCTCTACGCGGGCGATCCTGCCCTGCGTCTCGACGACGTCCCCGCCGTCGACTTCACCGGAGACCTCGATCTGGCAGAGCTCGTCAGCACGGCCCCGCTGCGTCTCGCCGGTATCCCCGACGCCCGTATCGGAGCCGACGGGGGAGTGGACCCGCAAACGCTGCACGACCTCGTTGCCGAGCGCGGTCACCGCGTGCTGACCACGTGGTCCCGCGAAGTGGGCACGTACGACGCCGTGTTCCTGGCCGACGACGGCGGTGACGCCGGTGACGCCGGTGACGCTCCCGGGCTGACCGCCGGGCTGTATCGCCCCGGCGGCGGGGCGGCCCCGTACGCCAATGAGCCGACCGCCGCGCGGGACGCGAACAGCCTGGTCCGGCAGCTCCGTGACGACCTCAAGCAGCGGCTGCCCGACTACATGGTCCCGGCCGCCTTCGTCACCCTCGACCGGCTGCCCATGAACGACAACGGCAAGCTCGACGTGCGCGCCCTGCCCGAAGCCGAACCGGCCGTCGCGCTCGGCACCGGACGAGGACCGCGCACTCCCGAGGAGGAGGTGCTCTGCCGGCTCTTCGCGGAGGTCCTCGGCCTGCCCGAAGTCGGCGCCGAGGACGGCTTCTTCGACCTCGGCGGCCACTCCCTGCTCGCCACCCGGCTGATCAGCCGGGCCCGCACCGAGCTGGGCGCCGAACTGGCGATCCGCGACCTCTTCGAGGCGCCGACACCGGAGCTGCTCGCCGCCCGCGCCGACGGCGGACGACCGGCACGCCCAGCCGTCGTGCCCGTCGTCGACCGGCCCGAACGCATCCCGCTGTCGGCGGCCCAGCGCCGCCTGTGGCTGGTGGAACAGATCACGGGCAGCGGCGTCGCGTACAACTTCCCGCTGGTCTTCCGGCTCCGCGGCGAACTCGACCTGGACGCACTGCGAGCCGCCCTGCGGGACGTGGCCGGCCGGCACGAGGCGCTGCGCACCGTGTTCCTCGAGGAGGACGGGGAGCCGTACCAGCGGATCGTCCCGGCGGCCGAGGGCGAGCCCTCGTTCACCGTCACGGACTGCGCCGAGGACGCCCTGCCCACCCTGGTCGAGACGGCCCAGCGCCGCCCCTTCGACCTCAGCCGTGAACTCCCGCTGCGCTGCGAGGTGTTCCGGATCGCTCCGGACGACCATGTCGTGGCCGTGGTCCTGCACCACATCACCACCGACGAGTGGTCCGACCGGCCGTTCCTCAACGACCTCACCACCGCTTACCAGGCTCGTCGCGAGGGCCGCGAGCCGGAGTGGGCGCCGCTCCCGGTGCAGTACGCCGACTACACACTCTGGCAGGACACCTTGCTCGGCGGTCGGCTCGGCGAGGAGCAACTCGCCCACTGGACCGAGGCCTTGCGCGCCCTCCCGGACGAACTGACCCTGCCCCTGGACCGGCCCCGCCCGGCCGAGCCCACGGGCCGGGGCGGCAAGGTCCGCTTCGAACTGCCCACCGGCTCAGGCCGGGAGCTGCGAGAGCTGTCCGCCGCCACGGGCACCAGCATGTTCATGCTGTTCCAGGCTGCCACCGCCGCCTTGCTGCACCGGCTCGGCGCCGGGGACGACATTCCGCTCGGCGCACCGATCGCGGGCCGCACGGATGACGCGCTCGACGATCTGGTCGGCTTCTTCGTCAACACGCTTGTCCTGCGTACCGATCTGTCCAGCGGCCCTGTGTCCGGCGATGACCTCACCTTCCGCCAACTCCTCGGGCGTGTAAGGGAGTCGGCACTGGAGGCGTTCGAGCACCAGGACCTGCCCTTCGACCAGGTCGTCGAGGCGGTCAACCCGGCGCGCGTGGCCGGGCGCAACCCGCTCTTCCAGGTCATGCTCGGATACCACTACCGGCCCGACGGCGACCCGGACGTGCTCGGCATGCCGGCCGAGTGGTTCGACATGGACACCGGCATGGCGAAGTTCGACCTCCACTTCACCTTCGTGGACGAGGCAGGCCGGGACCGTCTGGTGCTGCTCCTGGAATACGCGGCCGACCTGTGCGACGAGACGACCGCCGAGCGGCTGGCCGGGCGTCTGGTGCGGCTGCTGGAGCAGGTGGTGGCCGATCCGGACCAGCCCGTACGGGACCTGGAGGTCCTGGAGGAGTCCGAGCGGCAGTCCGTCCTCGGCCGTTGGAACGACACCGCGCACGATGTGGAGCCGACCACCCTGCCGGAGCTGTTCCGCGCCCAGGCGGCCCGCACACCCGACGCGCTCGCCCTCGTCCTCGGCGAACAGCGGCTGACCTATGCCGAGTTGGACTCGCGCGTCGAGCACACCGCGCGGGTGCTGGCCGGCATGGGCGTGGGCCCGGAGGGCACGGTGGCGGTCGCGCTGCCTCGATCGGTGGACCTCGTGGTGGCGCTGCTGGCGGTGCACCGCGCGGGTGGGGCGTACCTGCCGCTGGACGCCGACTACCCGGAGGAGCGGCTCGCCCTCATGGTGGAGGACGCCCGTCCCGTGTGCGTGATCCGCGACGCCCTGCCTGACGGATCGGCAGGTGAACTGCCGCTGGGCTACGACCCGTTGAGTCCGGCGTACGTCATCTACACCTCCGGGTCCACAGGCCGTCCCAAGGGCGTGGTGGTGCCGCACCAGGGCATCGTCAACCGTCTGCAGTGGATGCAGGCCGCGTACGAACTCACCGGCGACGACCGGGTGTTGCAGAAGACACCGTCCAGCTTCGACGTGTCCGTGTGGGAGTTCTTCTGGCCGCTGATCACCGGGGCGACTCTCGTCCTGGCCCGGCCGGAAGGCCACAAGGACCCGGCCTATCTCGCCGAGTTGATCCAGCAGCAGCAGATCACGACGGTGCACTTCGTGCCGTCGATGCTCCAGCTGTTCCTCGAGGAGCCCTCCGCCGCGCAGTGCACCGGTCTGCGCCGCGTGATGTGCAGCGGTGAGGCCCTGCCCGTACCGCTGGCGAACCGCTTCCACCAGGTGCTCTCCGCCGAGCTGCACAACCTCTACGGCCCGACCGAGGCGTCCGTCGACGTCACCGCGATCGAGGTGCGACCGGAAGCGGAGAGCGTGCCGATCGGCCGCCCGGTGTGGAACACCGGCGTGTACGTCCTGGACGCCGGACTGCGTCCGGTACCTCCGGGCGTCCCCGGCGAGCTCTACCTGGCGGGCGTCCAGCTCGCCCGGGGATATCTCGACCGTCCCGGCCTGACCGCCGAGCGGTTCGTCGCCGATCCGTACGGCGAACCCGGCGCCCGCATGTACCGCACGGGAGACCTCGCCCGTTGGACGGCCGACGGCACAGTCGAATATCTCGGTCGCACCGACGACCAGGTCAAGATCCGCGGCTTCCGCATCGAACTCGGCGAGGTCGAGGCCGTGCTCGCCCGGCACGAGGCCGTCGCCCACGCCGTCGTCATTCCGCATGACCAGCGGCTCGTCGCGTATATCGTCCCGGCCTCGGATCGGGCACCTGAATCGGCCGCCTTGCGTGCCCACACCGGGGCAGCCCTGCCCGAACACATGGTCCCCGCGGCCTTCGTGGCGGTCGACGCCCTGCCGCTCACCCCCAACGGCAAGCTCGACCGCAAGGCCCTGCCCGCCCCCGACTTCACGGCGGAAACGGGCAGCGGCAAGGGGCCGCGCACCCCGCGCGAGGAGATCCTCTGCGGACTGTTCGCGGACGTGCTGGGCCTGGAACGGATCGGTGTCGACGACGACTTCTTCGCGCTCGGCGGCCACTCGCTCCTGGCCATGCGGCTGGTCAGCCGCGTACGGGCGGCTCTGGGCGTCGAGCTGGCGCTGCGCACGGTGTTCGAGGCCCCGACGGTGGCCCGGCTCGCGGAGCAGACGGCGGGTGCCGCCGACGAGCCCGCGCGCCCGGTCCTGACCGCTGCCTTGGAGCGGCCGGAGCGGCTGCCCCTGTCCTTCGCCCAGCAGCGGCTGTGGGTGCTGTATCAGGTGGAGGGCCCCAGCCCCACGTACAACATCCCGATCGTCTGGCGGCTTTCCGGAGCGCTCGACACGGACGCGCTCCGGCTCGCCGTCGACGATCTGGTCGCCCGGCACGAGCCGCTGCGCACCGTCTTCCCCGAACAGGACGGCCGCGCCCACCAGTTGATTCTCGACCCCGAACAGGCCGGGATCCAGGTGGAGGTCATCCGCACCACCGAGGAGGAGCTGGACGGGCGGCTCGTCGAGGCCGCCGCGTACGGCTTCGAGCTCGACCGTGAACCGCCGCTGCGCGTCCGCCTGTTCCAGGTCGCCGACGACGAACACGTACTGCTGCTCCTGCTCCACCACATTGCGGGCGACGAGTGGTCCGACCTGCCGCTCACCCGGGACCTGACCGACGCGTACGCGGCACGGGCCGCGGGCCGTGCCCCGGACCGGGCACCCCTGCCCGTCCAGTACGCCGACTTCAGCCTGTGGCAGCGGGCGATGCTCGGCGACGAGAAGGACCCGGCCGGCCTGGCCTCGCGTCAACTCGCCTTCTGGCAGCAGAACTTGGCGGGACTTCCGGAGGAGCTTGCGCTGCCCGTCGACCGGCCGCGTCCGCTGGAGGCCAGTTACCGCGGCGGGACCGTGCACATGCCGCTGGACCCGACGTTGGCTGCGGAGCTGCGCGAACTGGCCCGGACGGGCAACGTGAGCATGTTCATGGTCGTCCAGGCCGCGGTGGCGGCGCTGCTGACCCGGCTCGGAGCCGGTACCGACATCCCGCTGGGCAGCCCGATCGCCGGTCGCACCGAGGAGGCGCTGGAGGACCTGGTCGGGTTCTTCCTCAACACGCTGGTACTGCGCACCGACACCGCGGGCGACCCCACCTTCCGCGAACTCCTCGGCCGCGTGCGGGAGACGGACCTCGCCGCCTTCGACCACCAGGACGTGCCGTTCGAGCGGGTGGTGGACGCGCTCAGTCCCGCTCGCTCGCTCGCGCGGCACCCACTGTTCCAGGTCATGGTCGTGTACCTCGCCGCGGGCGGTGCCGAGGACGGCTTCGCCGGGCTGCGCTCGCGGCGGGAGGAGATCGGTCAGACCACCGCCAAGTTCGACCTCTCCTTCGACTTCGTGGAGCGGGCCGACGGCGAAGGCGTCGACGGAGTCCTGGAGTACAGCACCGACCTGTTCGACCACGCCACCGCCGAGGCCGTTGCCGAGCGGCTGATCCGACTGCTGCGTGCGGTGGTTGCCGCCCCCGACACCCCGATCACCCGGATCGACGTCCTCGGCGCCGCCGAACGCCGACGGATCCTCACCGAGTGGAACGACACGCCCGCACTCGCCCCGCCCACCACCGTCCCGGCCCTCTTCGAGCGGCAGGCCGAACTCTCCCCGGGCGCCCCCGCCGTGGCCTCCGACGGCATCCGGCTGACCTTCGCCCAACTGAACGCCAAGGCCAACCGGCTCGCCCGGCTGCTGCTCGCGCACGGCGCCGGACCCGAGCGGATCGTCGCCCTGGCGCTGCCCCGTACCGCCCGCACCCTGCTCGCCGTCCTGGCGGTGCAGAAGACCGGTGCCGCGTATCTGCCGCTCGACCCGGACGCCCCGGCGGGCCGTACCCGCGACATGCTCGACGACGCCCGCCCGGTACTCGTCCTCACCACGAAGGACCTCGCCCCGCTGCTGCCCCCGGACGGCCCGCCGGCCATGCTCCTCGACGACCCGAGGACCGTGGAACTGCTCGCGGGCGAGAGCCCCGCCAACCTTCTCGACACCGACCGCACCACACCGCTGGCGCCGCGCCACCCGGCCTATGTGATCTACACCTCCGGTTCCACCGGCCGCCCCAAGGGAGTTGTCGTCACCCACGAGACCGTGGGCAACCTCTTCCACAGCCACCGCGAGACGCTGTACGCACCGGCCAAGGCGGCCACAGGCCGGCGGCATCTACGGGCCGGGCACGCCTGGGCGTTCTCCTTCGACGCCTCCTGGCAACCACAGTTGTGGCTGCTCGACGGGCACTGCGTGCATGTGGTGTCGGACGAGACCCGTCGCGACCCCGAACTGCTCGCGGCGGCCGTCGTCGAGCACGGCTTCGACTTCCTGGAGGTCACGCCGTCCTTCTTCGCGCAGATGGCGGAGACGGGGCTGGTCCGCGAGGACGGCAGCTGCCCGCTCGCCGTCGTCGGCGTCGGCGGCGAGGCCGTACCGGCGGCGCAGTGGGAGCGGCTCGGGCAACTGCCCGGCACCGAGGCGTTCAACCTGTACGGGCCCACCGAGTCCACCGTCGACGCCTTGGTGGCGCGGGTCCGCGACAGCGACCGGCCGCTCGTCGGCCGGCCCGTGGCGGGCACCCGGGCATACGTACTCGACGACCGGCTGCAACCCGTACCGCCCGGCGTCACGGGCGAGCTGTACCTGGCCGGTGGCGGCCTGGCCCGCGGCTACCTGGGCCGCCCCGCGCTGACCGCCGAGCGCTTCGTCGCCGACCCGTTCGGGCCGCCCGGCTCGCGGCTGTACCGGACCGGTGACCTGGCCCGGTGGACCGCCGACGGACAGATCGACTATCTGGGCCGTGCCGACGACCAGGTGAAGATCCGCGGCTTCCGGATCGAACCCGGCGAGATCGAGTCCGTGCTCTCCTCCCACCCCGACATCGCCCAAGCAGTGGTGACGGTACGCCAGGAGGGGCCGCGGAAACTGCTGGTGGCGTACGTCGTTCCGGTCGCCGGACGGCTCCCCGACGCCGGACGGCTGCGTGCGCACGTCGGCGGGCAGTTGCCGGACTACATGGTCCCGGCCGCCGTCGTACTCCTGGACCGGCTGCCCGCACTGGCCAACGGCAAGCTGGACCGGGCCGCCCTGCCCGCCCCGGACTTCAGCGCCGTCTCCACCGGCCGGGCTCCCGGCACGGAGCTGGAGAAGACGCTGTGCGGCGTCTTCGCCGACGTGCTCGGACTGGACGAAGTGGGCGTCGACGACGACTTCTTCACCCTGGGCGGCGACAGCATCGTGGCCATGCAGCTCGTGAGCAGGGCCCGGGCGGCGGGGGTGCGGATCACCCCGCGCCTGGTGTTCCGGCACCGTACGGTCGCCGCTCTCGCCGAGGTGGCGACGGCTGCCGGACCCGAGGCCGCCGGTGCCCGCCCCGCCGACGTCGGAATCGGCACCGTTCCACTGACGCCGGTCATGCACTGGCTGCGCGAACTCGGCGGCTCCTTCAAGGGCTACCACCAGGCCGCCCTGGTCCGGACGCCCGCCGCCCTGGACCGGCCGAAGCTGGCCGCCGTGCTGCGGGCCCTCTCGGATCGGCACGCCATGCTGCGCGGCAGGCTGGTCCGTACGGGGGGCACGGGCAGTACGGGAGCCGACGACTGGGCCATCGAGGTCCCGGGCCCTGACGCGGTGGACACCGAGGCATGGATCGAGCGGGTCGACGTCGCCGGGCTGGACGCCGAGGCGCTGCGGACGGTGGTCGCGGAACGCGCCCATGCCGCCCGCGCGACGCTCGACCCGGATGCCGGTGCCATGGTGCGGGCGGTGTGGTTCGACGCGGGCGGTGAGCCGGGCAGGCTGCTCCTGATGGCCCACCACCTCGTCACCGACGGCGTCTCCTGGCGCGTCCTGCTGCCCGACCTGGCCGCCGCCTGGCAGGACGTCGCGGCCGGGCGCCCGGCGGAACTGCCGCCCGTGGACACCTCCTTCCGCACCTGGTCCCGCAAGCTGTCCGAGCTGGCCCAGGACCCGGCCCGCGAGTCGGAACTGCCGTTCTGGACCGACGTGTTCGACGGCGCCGCGCCCTTCCCGCTGGACCGGCCGCTCGACCCGGACCGCGACACCGTCGGCACGGTACGGGAACTGGCGCTGCGCCTGCCCGCAGACCAGACGGGCCCGCTGCTCTCGGCCGTGCCCGCCGCCTTCGGCGCGAACGTCAACGACGTCCTGCTCACCGGTCTCGGCCTCGCCGTGGCCGACTGGCGGCGACGCCACGGGGACGGCTCGGCGGGCCCGGTCCTCGTCGACCTCGAAAGCCACGGTCGCGAGGAGGAGTTGGCGGGGGACGCCGATCTGTCGAGTACGGTCGGCTGGTTCACCAGCGTCTTCCCGGTCCGCCTGGACACCGGCCCCGCCGACCTGGACGACGCGCTCCAGGGCGGCCCGGCCGCGGACGAGGCGGTGGCCGCGGTACGACGGCATCTCGGCTCGCTGCCCGCGAACGGTGTCGGCTACGGCATGCTGCGCCACCTCAACCCCCGTACGGCACCGGTCCTCGCCGCCTTCGAGACACCGGCGATCGAGTTCAACTACCTGGGCCGGTTCGGCATCCCCGAGGAGACGGACTGGTCGTACGCCCCGGAGGAGGACGTCGCGGACATCGGCGCCGAACCGGAGATGCGCGAGGGCCACGCCCTCGGCATCAACGTCGTGACCGAGGACCGCGCCGACGGCCCCGTCCTGGCCGCCCACTGGTCCTGGCCCGAGGCCGTACTGTCCGAGGAGGCGGTCCGCGACCTGGCCGAGACCTGGTTCCGCGCCCTGAAGGCCCTTGTCACCCGCACCCAGCACCTGCCCGAAGCCCCGCACCAAGGAGGATCCGCATGAGCAGCGGCAACACCAACCCGTTCGAGAACCCCGACGGCGTCTACTCCGTGCTCGTCAACGACGAGGGTCAGCACAGCCTCTGGCCCGACTTCGTGGACGTCCCGGCGGGCTGGACCGTCGTCCACGGCCCGGGCCCGCGTCAGGAGTGCCTCGACTACATCGAGACCAACTGGACCGACATGCGACCCACGAGTCTGGTGGAGCGGATGGAGCGGACCGGCTGACCCGATGCTCAGCACCAGACTCACCAACGCGCACATCCTGACGATGGACCCGGACCACCCCGTCGCCCACGACCTCGGCATCTGGCAGGGCCGGATCGTGGGCCTGGACGAGGCGGTGACCGCGCTGCCCGCGCGCCGGGTGGTGGATCTCCAGGGCGCCACCGTGCTGCCCGGGTTCATCGACAGCCATGTGCACCTGGCGTGGACGGGTTTCAAGGCGGCCACCCCGAGCGTGGCGCCGTGCACCTCGGCCGACGACGTGCTCGGGGTCGTCGCGGCCGCCGTGGCGGGCACGCCGCCCGGAGGCTGGGCGCAGCTCGTGGGGTACGACCAGCGGGCACTGGGCCGCCATCTGACCGCCGCCGAGCTGGACAAGGTCAGCGAGGGGCGCAAGGTGTACCTGCTGCACGACTCCGGACACGGCTGTGTGGTCAACACCGCCGTCCTGGAGCTGCTGCCCGCCCATGTACGGCACGAGGACGGCTTCCTCGCCGAGCAGGCCATGGGAGCCGCACGGGCGCTGCGACTGCCGTACTCCCAGGAGGAGTTGGCGCAGGCGATCGGGCGCGCGGCCCGGGTCTGTCTGGCCGAGGGCGTGACGGCCTGCGCCGAGGCGGGCATCGGCGGCGCCCTGTTCGGGCACAGTCCGGTCGAGCTGGGCGCCTACCAACTCGCCCGCGAGCAGGGGAAGTTGCCGCTGCGGGTGCAGCTCATGGTGGCAGCGGACCGGCTGAACCCGGTCGCCGCACACGAGGACGACGGCATCCCGCGCGCCCTCGACCTCGGACTGCGCACCGGGTTCGGGGACGAATGGCTCTCCGTGGGCGCGCTGAAGATCTACACCGACGGCGGCATGATGGCCCGTACGGCCGCACTCAGCAGCCCGTACGAAGGCCTGGACCACGCCGGCCAGTTGCAGGACGAGCCCGAGGTGCTCGCGGACACGATCGTGGACGGCCATCTCGGTGGCTGGCAGCTCGCCGTCCACGCCATCGGCGACCGCGCGGCCGACGTCGCCCTTGACGCCCTGGAGCGGGCGCATCACCTCCGGCCGCGCCCGGGCGCACGGCACCGCATCGAACACGCGGGACTGATCCGGCCCGACCAGCTGACCCGCATGGCGCGGCTCGGCGTGAGCGCCGTGGTGCAGCCGAACTTCCTGCGCTACTTCGGCGACGACTACGCCTCGATCATGGGCGAGGAGCGGGCGCCGTGGATGTACCGGGGAAGGGGATTCCTCGAGCACGGAATCACACTGGTGGGCAGCTCCGACCGGCCCGTCGCGGACGGATCACCGCTGCGGGCCGTCCAGTTCATGGTCGAGCGGGCCTCGGAGTCGGGCCAGGTGATCGGCCCGGACGAGTCCGTCACCGTCGACGAGGCCCTGCGCGCGTACACCGTCGGCGGGGCCTTCGCCTGCCACTGGGACTCCGTCGCGGGCAGTCTCACCCCGGGCAAGCGCGCCGACCTGGTCGTGCTGGGAGACGACCCGAGGCGGGTCGACACCTCGCGCATCGGGGACATCGAGGTGGTGACGACGTTCGTCGACGGTCAGGAGACTGACGACTAACCGACCAGCTGGTCCCGCCCGGTGGAGCGCAGCAGCCGGCCTCGCCCCCGCGCCCCTGAAAGGAAGGCCTGCGGCCTCCTTTCAGGGGCGCGGGGAACTGCGCGACCAGCCACAACGGACCCGCAGACGAACTCCGCTTCCATCTGAGCAGCCGGTGTCTCAGGACGCCGGCTGCTCCACCTTGGTCGCGGTGTCGCCGTCAACGGCGGCAGCCAACTGCGGCACCAGGCGGTCGAGCATGTACGGCAGGCTCAGGACCGTCACGAACGACACGGAGTTGCCGTAGTCGCTCGTCTCCGGGACGAAGACCTCACGGTCCTGCTTCGCCACGTTCAAGTCGGCGTAGAGGGCGTTCTTGTCGAGCTTGGCCTCGTCCTTGGCCACATCGGAGACGATCCACACGAGGGCGTCCGTGTCCAGCAGATCGGTGCGCTCCTTGCTGATGTTGGCGCCGAACTCGTCGCCGATGACCTTGTCCAGATCGGTGGGCAGCTTGAAACCGAGATCCGTGAGCAGCCGCGAGCGCGGGTCCTGGCTGCCGAAGACGAACATGCCCTCGTACGGGGTGGCCATCACGGCGGTCTTCCCGGCGAAGTCCGGGTTGTCCTCGGCCGCCTTCTTGAAGTCGGCCTGGACGCCCTCGACGAGCTCCTTGGCCTCCGCCTCCTGGCCGAGCGCCTTGCCGATGATCTCGGTCTGCTCCTGCCACGGGACGCCGTAGTCGTTGTACGCCTTCGGCTGGGCCACCACCGGCGCGAACTTCGACAGGGTCTCGTACTGTTCCTTGGTCAGACCCCCGTAGACCGCGAGGATCAGGTCGGGCTTGAGCGCGGCGATCTTCTCCGTCTGCGGACCGGTGCCGGTGTCCTTGAGCACCGTGGGCGCCTTCGAACTGCCCAGCTTGTCGGCGGCCCACGGGCCGATGGCGCCCTTGTAGCCGCCGAGCCACTCGGTGGTGCCGACGGGCACCTTGCCCAGGGCGAGCACGGCGTCCTGGTCGGTCAGACCGACCGTGACGATCCGCTTGGGCTCCGCCTTGATGGAGGTGCTGCCGTACTTGTGCGGGACGGACACCGGGAAGGCGCTGTTCGCGGATTCCTTGTTCTCTGCGGCTGCCTCGGAATCATCTCCCGAGCCGCAGGCCGTGGCGGTGGTGAAGAGCAGTAGCGCGGAGACGAGCGCCGCGGCGAGGCGTGTGCCTCTGAGAGAGCCGAGCATCAATGGTCCTTCATCGTGGTTGTGTCGGGGACGTCGTGCTGCGTGGGGGGCTGATCGGCTGTACTGCGCGTACCGGACCAGGCCTCCCACAGGGAGGCGTAGGTCCCGCCCGCAGCGCACAGCTCGTCATGGGTGCCGCTCTCCACGATCCGGCCGCCGTCCATGACGACGATCCGGTCCGCGGCCGCGGCCTGGGTGAGGCGGTGTGCGACGACCAGCGCCGTGCGGCCGTCCACCGCCTGGTCGGCCGCTCGCTCCAGCAGTCGGGCTCCGGTGCTGCCTGCCTCGGCGGTCGCCTCGTCGAGCACGGCCACCGGGGGATCGGCCAACACCAGTCGCGCCAGGGCGAGTTGTTGGACCTGGGCGGGCGTGAGGCGGTGTCCGCCCTCGCCCACGACCGTGTCCAGGCCCTCCGGCAGCGCTTCGACCCAGTCCAGGGCCTCCACGGTGGCGAGGGCCGTGCGCAGCCCTTCGTCGGTGGCTTCGGCCCGCGCCAGTCGCAGGTCCTCCGCGAGCGAACCGGCGAAGACATGCGTCTCCTGAGTGACCAGGGCCACCGGCAGACCCTCGCCGTCGCCGTACGCTCCGACGCCGGTCAGGTGCACCGAGCCGGACGTCGGGGCGTGTACGCCCGCGATGAGCTTGGCCAGGGTCGTCTTGCCCGCGCCGCTCGGGCCGACCAGGGCCACGCGTTCGCCGGCCCGGAGGGTCAGGTCCACCTCGTGCAGGACGGGGCGGCCGGGCTCGTACGCGTGGTCGATGCCGGTCACGGTGACGGTGCCGTCCGCCGCCGGGGCCGGCTCCCGCCGCCGGTGCGGTTGTGCCGTTTCCTCCGGCTCGGGGTCCGGCTGGTCGGCGACCCCGACCAGCCGGGCGAGTGCGGCAGTCGCCGACTGCGCGTCGTCGAGCAGTACCAGCGCGGCGTTGATCGGGGCGAACAGACTGTGGAAGTACAGGGCCGCGGCGGTCGCGGTGCCGATGGACACAGAGTCGGCGCGCACGAGCAGGAACCCGGTGACGAGGACCGCGGCGAGGCCGGTGTACTCGGCCACGTGCAGCCGGTTGTAGAACCGCAGCACCAGCTTCACTCCGCGCAAGGTCAGCTCGACCGCCGCCGACGAACGCCGGGTCACATGCGCGGTGTGCTGCTCCTCCAGCCGGAACGCCCGTACCGTACCCGCCCCGGAGATGGAGTCGAGGAGCTGCTGCTGCTGAGCGCCCGTCGCGATGCGCTGACGGGCGTAGAGCGGAACGGCGTGGCGCACGTACCAACGGGCGGTGTGCGCCTGGACGGGCACCGCGAGGAGGGCCGCGAGCAGGAAACGCCAGTCCAGCGCCGCCATCGCGCCCAGCGTCAGCACGATGGCCAGCAGGGAACGGGCCAGTTCGGGCAGGGCGTTGCGCACCGCCTCGGCGACCACCGAGACGTCCCTGGTGACCCGGGCGGTGAGGTCTCCCGCGCCCGCCTTCTCCACCTGTTCCAGCGGCAGCCGCAGCGCCTTCTCCACGAACCGCTCGCGCAGCTGCGCCAGCAAGGTCTCGCCGAGCCGGGAGACCAGCGTCAGGCCCAGCGCGGTGGTGCCGCCCTGGGCGAGGGCGACCAGCACCAGGAGGACGACCGGAGCCGTCACATCCCCGGGCGGGCGACCCTCGGCCACCACGTCCACGATGCGGCCCAGCAGCGGCTGGACGAGCAGCCCCACACCGGTGGCCGCGACCATCACCGCGAAGCTGCCGAGGGCCAGGCCGCGCCGCGGACGCACCAGTTCGCGGACGGCGGCACGGGTGCGGGACCCGGTCGCCGTCGGCAACAGTTCCCGGGTGCCGGGCGCCTGCTCGTCCGTACTGGGGCCAGTACCGGGGTCTGCGCCAGTCATCGCTTTCTTGTTCCCGTCGTTCCCGTTCGCCGAGGTGCCGCTCATGACAGCACCGCCGCGCGGTACGCCTCGTGACGGCGTACCAGATCGGTGTGCGGGGCCGAGTCGGCGATCCGGCCGTCGTCGAGCAGCACCACCCGGTCCGTGACCGCGAGCAGCGCCGGGCTGGTCGTCACGAGCACCGTGGTGCGGCCCTTGCGGATCTCCCTCAGGCCGGCCGCGATCCGGGCCTCGGTCACCGCGTCGACCGCGGTGGTCGGATCGTGGACCACCAGCACGGGCCGGTCGGCCGCCAACGCGCGGGCCAGAGCGACCCGTTGACGCTGCCCGCCCGAGAGGGACCGGCCACGCTCACTGACCGCCGTGTCCTCGCCGTCCGGCAGGGTCTGCGCCACCTGGGCCACCCCGGCCGCGGCCATCGCCGCCTCCGGATCGGCGGATTCGGAACCGGCGATCACGGCGGCCGTGACGTTCTCGCGGACGGTTCCCTCGAAGAGGTCCGCGTCGTGCTCGGCCACCAGCAGGCTCGTACGCAACTCGGCGGGATCAAGGTCGCGCAGGGGCACCCCGTCCAGTTCGACCGTTCCGGCTTCGGGGTCGGTCTGCCGGGACAGGCAGCGCAGCAGGTCGGCGGCGTGCGCGGGGTCGGTCGCGACCACGCCGAGGAGTTCACCGGGTGCGATGTCCAGGTCCACCTCGCGCAGCCCGCCATGGCTCAGCCCGCTCAGCCGGACCGCGCCGCGCACCTGCTGCGGCAGGATCCGGCCGCCGGACGTGACGGCTTGCGGCGTGGCCAGCACCTCCGCGATCCGGGCGGCCGAGGCCCGGCCCTGCGCGAACTCGGCGTTGACCCAGGCGAGCGTCTCCAGGGGTCCGAGCAGGAAGAGCGCGAGCCCGACCGCCGACACCAACTCGCCCAGGCTGATGCTGCCTTGAGCGGCCAGTCGGCCACCGACCAGTGCCACGACGGCGATCAGACAGCCCGTCAGCGCCAGGACCATGCCGTTCTGGAAGGCCTGAGCGCGAGCGGCCCGCAAGGTCGCCTGCAGGGAGTCGCGGCTGGTGGTGCGGTAGCGGGCGATGGCCGTGGACTCGCCGCCGATGCCCTTCAGGATCCGCAGTCCGGCCACCAGGTCGGCGGCCACGGCCGAGGCATGCGCCGCCCGCTCCTGCTCGGCCTCGCTGCGGCTCTCCAGCGGCTTGCTCAGCAGATGCCCGAGCCAGAGCAGGACAGGAGTGCCGAGCAGCACCACCAGACCGAGCAGCACAGACGTACGCAGTAGGACGACGGCACAGGTGAGCAGGCCCATCAGTGCCGAAATCCCGAACATCAGCGCCAAGTTGACGACGCCGACCCGCTTGGCGTCCTCGGTCGCGATATTGGCCAGCGCTCCGGGCAGCCGGCCCTCCTCCGCTCCGCCGCCGGGGTCCAGGACCCTTCGTACGAGGGTGATGCGCAGCGAGTGCTCGGCCTGCACGGAGGCCTTTTCACCGGACCAGGCGCCGATGCGGAAGCTCAACGCCAGTCCCACATAGACCACGGCGAGGATCGCCAGCCAGAGGAACAGGGCGCCGGTGTCGGAGTCCGTGACGGCCTGGTCGATCACGATGCCGATCAGAACCGGCACCAGTGCCTCGCCGATCTGATGCCCGGAACCGAGGAGAGAGCCGAGAGCGACATTGCGTCGCTGACCCCTGACCGCGTCCCTCAGGACGTCCCGTCCCGACGGATATGAAGGACCCACCCGTACCCCTCCGGGATCGGACAAAGAGAAAAACCAAGGTGAGGCTACCCTAAGTTGAGATGCCTGCCCAGCCCGGGGCGCGCACGCGACCACCTCGGGCGCCGGGCGACGGCACGCGCGCGCGTGCCGTCGTCACGACGATGAACCGCCCTTTCAGACCGAGGAATTGACGGATGAACTGGCCGAGGAATCGACAGAGGGACGGGTGCCCGTGGCCGCGTCGCTCGCACGATGGGTGAGCAGGGAGTCGAGGATCTCGCCGGAGCGCACGGCCGTGGTGGACAGCAGGGTCGAGGTGAGACCGTGCGTGTGCTCGGTCGCGCCCTGCAGATAGATGCCGGCGGTGACATCGGGCGCGGCCTCCACGCGATGGTCGCGGCCCACGCGTACGGCGTCGTCGTCGTCCCGCAGGCAGAGCTTCGCTGTCCTGCCCAGCAGTTGGTCGAGGTCCCGGGGCCGGTAGCCGGTCGCATGGACCAGCAGGTCGGCGGAGAGCACCTCCCGCTCACCGGTGGGGAGGAACTCGACGGTGACGTCCAGGCGGTCGTCCAGCGTGCGGACGTCCCGGATGCGGGAGACATTGCGCATGCGCAGCCGCTCGTGGCCCTGGACCTTCTCGCGGTACATGGTCGCGTACAGCGACTCGATCAAGTCCATGTCCACCACCGAGTAGTTGGTGCTGCGGTGGTAGTCGACCAGGGACTGCTTCACCTCCGGCTTGGCCTGGAAGTAGACGTCCACGGCCTCCGGGTCGAAGATCCGGTTGGCGAAGGGGCTGTCGTCGGCGGGTGTGTACCCGTACTTGGCGAAGACCGCGCAGATTTCCGCCTCGGGGAAGGAGCGGTGCAGATAGTCGACCGCCTCCGCGGCGCTCTGACCGGCTCCGAGGACCAGAATGCGGCCCACCGAAGCGCCGGAGTTGTTCAACTCGCGTACGCGCGGCACCAGTTGGCTGTTGTGCCAGATACGGTCCGACAGCTCGGTGCCCGGCGGGAGATGGGGCTCCAGACCGGCGGCCACCGAGATGTTACGGGCCCTGCGTACGACGGTGCGTTCGGGGGCGCCGGGGACGCGGCTGATGACATCGAACCAGCGGACCTCGCCGTTCTCGGCCAGTACCGGCTCGACGGACACGACTTCGGCGCCGTAGTCGACCTGGTGCGCGATCCGGGCGGCGGCCCACTCGAAGTATTCGTGGAACTCGATCCGCAGCGGGAAGAGCGTCTTCGCGTTGAGGAAGTCCACGAGTCTGCCGCGCTCCCGCAGGAAGCACAGGAAGCTGAAATCGCTGGTCGGATTGCGCATCGTGACAAGGTCCTTGAGGAAGGACACCTGCATCGTGGCATCGTCGATGAGCATGCCACGGTGCCAGCCGAAGGACGGCTGGCGCTCCAGGAACCGGGCTCGAAGGCGCTGGGCGGGGGCGGCTCGGGAGTTGTGTTCCTCAACCGCGATGGCCAGCGCGAGATTTGACGGGCCAAAACCTACGCCGATCAGATCGTGGATGGCGTCCGGTTCGTCGTGCAGTGCGTTCACCGCAACTTTCCTTCCCTTAGGCGCCACTGATGTTAAATAAGGTTAGCCTTACCTTGCAATGGTGTGTCCTAGGAGAGGATCGAGTATGCGGGTCGTCATGTTCGGCTATCAGACCTGGGGGCACCGCACCCTCCAGGCTCTGCTGGAGTCCGATCACGAGGTGGTCATGGCCGTGACCCACCCCAAGAGCGACCACGTGTACGAGAAGATCTGGGACGACTCGGTGGCCGATCTCGCCGAGAAGCACGGCATCCCGGTACTGCTGCGCAACCGCCCCGACGACGCCGAACTCCTCACCGCGCTGCGCGAAGCGGAACCGGACCTGATCGTCGCCAACAACTGGCGGACCGTGCTGCCTTCCGAGGTCTTCGACCTCCCGCCCCACGGCACGCTCAACATCCACGACTCGCTGCTGCCGGCGTACGCGGGCTTCTCCCCGCTGATCTGGGCGCTGATCAACGGCGAGCGGGAAGTCGGCGTCACGGCGCACCGGATGAACGCCGAACTCGACGCGGGCGACATCCTGTTGCAGCGAGCCGTTCCGGTGGGCCCCACCGACACCGTCACCGATCTGTTCCACCGCACGGTCGACCTGATCACACCGGTCGTGACCGAGTCCCTGGACCTGATCGCCTCGGGCCGCGCGCGGTGGATCCCGCAGGACCGCAGCCGGGCGAGCTTCTTCCACAAGCGGTCGCTCGAGGACAGCCGGATCGACTGGACCTGGCCGGCCGAGGACCTGGAGCGCCTGGTACGCGCCCAGTGCGACCCGTACCCCAACGCCTTCACCTACCACCGCGGGCAGCGCCTGCGCATCGTCGAGGCAGCGGTGTCGGAAGGCCGTTACGGCGGCACTCCCGGCCGTATCTTCATCCGCGAGGGCGACGGCGTGGTCATCGTCGCCGGCGCCGAGGCCCGGAACGGCCAGTTGCGCGGCCTCTGCGTGAAGCGGGTCCGCACCGAGGACGGTACGGAGCACGCGGCGACGGACTACTTCCGCACGATGGGGGGCTATCTCACGGCGCGGCCGTGACCTGGCCTGCCGGCGGCGGTTCGGAGCTGTGGGTCCATCGTGGCTGGTCGCGGAGCTCCCCGCGCCCCTGAAGGGGCGCGGTACCGCACCGGCATGTGCCATGAGGCAGAGTTGTGGGCCGCAGGTTCTGGATCGGTCCAATGAAGGGCTCCTCATGGTGAACAAGCTCGGCATCGCCGTCGTCGGCTTCGGCTGGATGGGACGCGTGCACACACAGGCGTACGCCCGCCTGCCGCACCACTTCCCGCAGCTGCCCCTGAGGCCCGAACTGGTCACCGTCGCGGACGAGGTGCCCGGCCGGGCCGAGGAGGCGGCAGAGCGGTACGGCTTCGCGTCCGCGGCCCGCGACTGGCGGGAGGTGGCCGCCGATCCGCGGGTGCGAGCGGTGAGCATCACCGCCCCGAACTTCCTGCACCGCGAGATCGGCGTGGCGATGGCCGAGGCAGGCAAGCACATCTGGATCGAGAAGCCGGTGGGCCTGACCGCCGAGGACGCCAGAGCCGTCGCCGACGCCCTCGGCAAGGCGGGCGTACAGGGCACGGTCGGCTTCAACTACCGCAACGCGCCCGCCGTCGAGGCCGCCCGCGAGCTGGTCGCCTCCGGCGAGATCGGCACGGTCACGCACGTACGCATCCGGCTGTTCAGTGACTACGCGGCGCACCCCGAGGGAGCCCTGACCTGGCGGTACGAGCGAGAGCGCGGGGGTGCCGGGGTGCTGGGCGACCTGGCCTCACACGGAGTCGACCTGGCCCGCTTCCTGCTCGGGGACATCGCCTCCCTCACCGCCGACACCGCCGTCTTCATCCCCGAGCGGGCCCGCCCCACCGGCGCCACCGCCGGTCACACCCGGGCCGTCGGCGGCGAACTCGGTCCGGTGGAGAACGAGGACTACGTCAACTGCCTCCTCCGTTTCGCCTCCGGCGCCCGCGGTGTCCTGGAGGCGTCCCGGGTCTCGGTCGGCGAGCAGAACAACTACGGATTCGAGATCCACGGCACCACCGGCGCGGTGTCCTGGGACTACCGCCGTATGGGAGAGCTCGCCGTCAGCCGCGGCACCAGCTACCAGGACCAGCCCGTGAGCACCCTGTACGTAGGCCCCGGACACGGCGAGTACGCTGCCTTCCAGCCGGGCTCGGCCAACAGCATGGGGTACGACGACCTGAAGGTCATCGAGGCGTACCACTTCGTGCGTTCGATCACCGAGGGCGTTCCTTACGGGCCGACGCCGGCCGACGCCGTGGCGAGTGCCGTGACGCTTGACGCCATGGCGCGCTCGGCCGAGCAGGGAACGTGGGTCGACCTGGGTTGAATCCTCCCCTCCCTGAAGAGCGAGGGGATTCCTGGCTCAGGCCGGGAGGGGGCGGCTATTCCCAGACCACGACGTTCCGCCGCACCGGTGCCTTCGCGGGGCCGGAGGCGAACAGTTCCGGTGAGTGGGCGCGGATGCGTTCGATGTCGCTGAAGACCGCCCGCAGATGGGCGCGCATGGCCGTGCGCGCGAGCGACACGTCACCGCCGACCACCGCGTCGAAGATCTCGTGATGCTGGGCGGCGAACACGGCGGGAGACACGTTCTCGTGGAGGCCGAGTCGCCGGGCCCGGTCCAGGTGCCCCTTGGCGGCGGCGACGGTCGTCCATGCGTTGCCATGGCCGCTCAGCCGCATCAGTCCCTGATGGAACGCCTCGTCCAGCTCGAAGAACTCCTCGAGTCCGAGGTCCGCCCGCTTCTGCTGCTCCAGGTTGCCGCGCAGGTCTGTGACGACCGCGGGGTCGAGCTCCGCGGGCAGGTCGTCGAGCGAGGCGAGTTCGACGGCTTCCCGTAGAAACTGCGCGTCCGCGACCTGAGCCGGGTCCACCCGGGAGACGAACGACCCGATCTGCGGGAAGACCTGCACCAGTCCCTCCTGGGCGAGAAGGATCAGGCTCTCCCGTACCGGCGTGCGGCTCACCCCGAGCGACGCCGCCAGCTCGTTCTCCGACAGGGCGGCGCCGGGCGGGAGTTCGAGGGTCAGAACCATCTGACGCAACGTCGTGTAGATCGCGCGCCGGTTCGTCCGCTGACGTTGGGGTTGGGCCATGAGCCCATCGTATCGATGACACAGGTATTGCCGTACTGTGCGACAGCTGCTTGTATACAAGTACTTCGCGACATCCTGGATCAGGAGGAGCACCTGTGAGCAAGATCGAGCGCGCCGAGGTGTTGGTCGCCTCTCCCGGGCGCACGTTCGTCACGCTGCGCATCACCACGACCGACGGTGTGACCGGCCTCGGTGACGCCACGCTCAACGGCCGTGAGCTGGCTGTCGCCAGTTATCTGCGCGACCACCTCGTCCCGCTGCTGATCGGCAAGGATCCCGCCCGTATCGAGGACATGTGGCAGTTCCTCTACCGGGGCGCCTACTGGCGGCGCGGTCCCGTCACCATGACGGCCATCGCCGCCGTCGACACCGCGCTGTGGGACATCAAGGGCAAGGTCGCCAGGCTCCCCGTCTACCAGCTGCTCGGCGGCCGGTCCCGGGACGGCGTCCTCGTCTATTCGCACGCCAGCGGCACGGACGTACCGTCCCTGCTGGACGACGTCGAGCGCTATCTGGAGCTGGGCTACAGAGCGGTCCGGGCGCAGGCAGCGGTACCCGATGTCGGCGGTACGTACGGCATCCGCAAGGGCAAGGTGTACGAGCCCGCGGCAATGGAACTGCCCGACGAGCAACCCTGGGACACCGAGGCCTACCTCCGCTTCGCGCCCACCTATCTGGAAGCGGTACGGGAGCGCTTCGGCTTCGATTTCCACCTGCTGCACGACATCCACCACCGGCTCAGCCCGATCGAGGCGGCCCGTTTCGGCCAGAGCGTCGAGGCATGCCGGCTGTTCTGGATGGAGGACCCGACCCCGGCCGAGAACCAGGAGGCCTTCCGCCTCATCCGCCGGCACACCACGACACCGATCGCGGTGGGGGAGGTGTTCAACTCGATCTGGGACGCCCAGCACCTGATCACGGAACAGCTCATCGACTACGTACGCACCACCGTCGTGCACGCGGGCGGCATCACCCACCTGCGGCGGATCTTCGACCTCGCCGCCCTCTACCACGTGCGGACCGGATCCCACGGCGCGACGGACCTCTCGCCCGTGAGCATGGCCGCCGCCGTGCACCTCGACATCGCCGTACCGAACTTCGGCATCCAGGAGTACATGGGCCACCCGGACGAGACCGGCGAGGTGTTCCGTACCGGCGTCACGTTCGCCGACGGCATGCTCCACCCCTCGGACGAGCCCGGCCTCGGTGTCGAGTACGACGAGAAGGCCGCCGAGCGCTTCCCGTACGAAAGGCGCTACCTTCCGGTCGCGCGCCGCCTCGACGGTTCGGTGCACGACTGGTGAGCGCCGCCGGACTTCCGCCGCTGAACCGTAAGGCGCTCGCCGGGCTCGAGCCCGAACAGCGTCCCGCCGTCGACCCCGCCGAACTGCGCAGCCGTGTCCTGCACTTCGGGCTCGGGGCCTTCCACCGGGCGCACCAGGCGGTCTACACCGAGAACGCCGCCGCCCGCTCCGGCGAACCCTGGGGCATCACCGCCGTCGCACCCCGGTCGGCCCGGACGCTGGGTGCCCTGCGGGACCAGGACTGCCTGTACTCCCTCACGGAACGCCGACCCGGCGGCAGCGTCTCCCGTGTCGTCGGCGCGGTCACCGGCGTCCTGGCCCTGCGCCCGGACGCCGCCGCCGTCGACGCCCTGCTCGCCGACCCCGAGGTGACGGTGGTGACGCTGACCGTCACGGAGAAGGGCTATCACCGCTCGGCGCGGACCGGTGGCCTGGACACGACGGACCCGGCGGTCGCCGCCGACCTGGCGGCAGGCCCCGATGGTGAACGCACCACCGTGGTCGGGCGCTTGGCCGCCGGACTGGCCGCACGGATGCGCTCGGGAGCGCCGCCGATCAGCGTCGTGTCCTGCGACAACATGGCCTCCAACGGCGTCGTACTCGGCCAGGTCGTGTCCGACTTCGTACGAGCCGCCGCCTGGCCGGACCGCGCCGAGATCCTGGACCGGATGTCCGAGACCGTCGCCTTTCCCTCGACCGTCGTGGACCGGATCGTTCCCGCGGCCACCGACACGGACCGGGCGGCGGCCGGTGCCGCGCTCGGCGTGCACGACGCGGTTCCCGTGGTGGGCGAGCCGTACCGGCAGTGGGTCCTGGAGGACTCCTTCACCGCACCCCGGCCACCCTGGGAGCTGGACGGCGCCCTGTTCGTGCCGGACGCCGCGCCGTACCAGCTCACCAAGCTGCGACTGCTCAACGGCTCCCACTCCGCGCTGGCCTACCTCGGCCTGGCTGCGGACCGCACCACGATCGCCGACACCATGGCGACCGACTGGGGCGAGCGCCTGGTCCGGGCCCTGTGCGCGGAGGTCGCTCCCACCCTGCCGGACGGGGGCCCCGATCCGGGAGCGTACGCCGACGACCTCGTCGTACGCTTCCGCAATCCCGCCATGCAGCACCTGCTGCGGCAGATCGGCTCCGACGGATCGCTGAAGATCACGGAACGCTGGCTGCCCGTGCTGCGCTCCCTGCGGGCGCACGGCGCGGCCACTCCGGTGCTCGAACTCGCCCTCGCCGGCTGGGTCGACGCAACACGCCCGCCCACCGACATCACCGACCCCGCACACGACGCGCTCGCCGCCTGCTGGGGGCCGGGCGCGCGTCCCGCCGAAACGGTGAGCGCGCTGCTGCGCGTCGTCGGAGCGGCGGACCTGGCGGACGACACGGCCCTCACCACAGCCGTCGCGGACCGGCTGCCCGCCGTACGGGCGGGCCGCGTCGAGATCTGAAGCTCAGCCCCCGCCGTCCGAACCTTGACTCCCTGCTCCCCGTCCCCGCGTTTCCCTCGCGTTCCACCCGCTCAACGCAGTGCCTGAACAACGGAGTTCACATGAAGGACAGCGTCACCGCCGCACAGCCATCGAGCACCGCCCGGCGGACGACCAGCGATCTCACCAGGGCCGCCGTCTCCGGCTGGCTCGGCACGGCCATGGAGTTCATGGACTTCCAGCTCTACTCGCTGGCCGCCGCGATCGTCTTCAACAAGATCTTCTTCCCGGACGTCAGCCCAGCGATCGGTCTGATCGCGGCGATGGCCACCTACGGCGTCGGCTACGTCGCCCGGCTCGCCGGTGCCGTCTACTTCGGCCGGATGGGAGACCGGCTCGGCCGCAAGAAGGTCCTGTACCTCACCATCTTGCTGATGGGTGCCTCCACCACGCTGATCGGCGTCCTGCCCACATACGCCATGATCGGCATCCTCGCGCCGATCCTGCTCGTGGTGCTCCGACTCGCGCAGGGCTTCGGTGCGGGCGCCGAGATCGCCGGAGCGACCGTCATGCTCGCCGAGTACGCCCCCGTCAGGCGCCGCGGGCTGATCTCCTCGCTGGTGTCGCTCGGCACAAACTCCGGGACGCTGGCGGCCTCCGGGCTGTGGGCGATCCTGCTCGCCGTGCTCACCGAGGAGCAACTGCTGTCCTGGGGCTGGCGGCTGCCCTTCCTGCTGAGCTTCGGCCTGATGCTGTTCGCGGTCTGGCTGCGGCGCGGCCTCAAGGAGAGCCCGGTCTTCGAGGAGCGCCCCGACGTCGTGAACGGCGTGGCGATGACCCGCGGCGAGGTCGAGTCGGTGATCTCCAGAACGAGCGCCCAGACCAGTGCCGAGAAGGGCACCGGAACGACCACCGAGAACCCTCGAGACGAGGAGCACCACAGCAGCGTCCTGGAGGCGGGTATACGCCAGCGCAAGGGCAAGGCGTTCTTCCTCGCGCTCGGCCTGCGCTTCGGCCAGGCGGGCAACTCCGGCCTGGTGCAGACGTTCCTGGTCGGCTACATCGCCACCAACCTCTCGGTCGGACGCTCCGTTCCCACGGACGCCATCGTGTACGGCTCGCTGCTGGGCTTCGTCACCGTTCCGGCCGTCGGCCTGCTCGGCGACCGCTACGGCCGCCGGGCGGTGTACCTCGCGCTCAGCGTGCTGACCATCGTCGCGGCCTTCCCGGTGATGCTGCTCATCAGCTCCGGTTCCACCGCGGCGGTCATGCTCGGCATGATCCTCGGTCTGAACATCGGTGTCCTCGGCCTGTTCTCGCTGGAGAGCGTGACGATGGCCGAACTCTTCGGATCCCGCACCCGGTTCACCCAGCTCGCGCTCGCCAAGGAGATCGGCGGCATCCTCGCCACCGCGATCGGCCCGGTCCTCGCGGCCACGCTCACCGCCGTCACCGGCAGTTGGTGGCCCATCGCCGCGATGCTCGTCGTCTACTCGCTCGTCACCCTCGTCAGCGCACTCCTCTCACCCGAGACACGCGGACGCGATCTGGTCCGGCTGGAGGACGCCGCATGAACCGTACGAGTCGTACGAGCGCAATGAAGGCCGTCGTGGTCCATGGGCCCTCAGATGTACGGATCGACGGGCGGCCCCGTCCGGTCCCGGCGGAGGGCGAGGTGCTGCTCGCCATGGAGTGGGGCGGGATCTGCGGGTCCGACCTCGCCTACTGGAAGTACGGGGCATCCGGCACCGCTTCGCTCAAGCACCCGATGGTCCTCGGCCACGAGGTCGCGGGCCGGATCGCCGCACTCGGCCCCGGCGTGAGAGGTCTCGCCGAGGGGCAGCCGGTCACCGTCCACCCGGCCGAGCCGGTCGGTGACGGCCGGCTGCCGGAGCGGATCGCGGGACGTACGAACCTCCACCCGCGCGTCCGCTACTTCGGCTCGGCGGCCTTCCACCCGCACACCGACGGCGGGTTCAGTGAGTACCGGGCCGTGCGCGCCACACAGATCCGGCCCCTGCCGGACGGCGTCAGCACCGAACAGGGCGCGCTGGCCGAGCCGTTGGCCGTCGCGCTGCACGCCGTGGGCCGGGTCCCCGAACTGCGCGGCCGCAGCGTCCTCGTCAACGGTGCCGGGCCGATCGGCTCCCTGGTCGTCGCCGCCGCCAAGCACCGCGGGGCGGGCACCGTCGTCGCCGCCGACCTGGCCGCGTCCTCGCTGGCCGTCGCGCGCGCCATGGGCGCCGACGAGACGCGTGAACTCTCCCGCGGTGAAGGGCTGCCCGAGGACGTGGAGGTGGTCTTCGAGGCCTCCGGCGCACCGGCCGCGCTCGGCCCCGTGCTGCGGGCCACGGCTCGCGGCGGCACCCTCGTCCAGGTCGGGAACCTGCCGGGGACGGCCGCGCCCGCAGTCCTGGGCGACCTCGTCACCCGCGAAGTCACCTGGATCGGCTCGTACCGTTTCGTCGAGGAGATCGACGACGCGCTGGGGGCCCTGCGGGACGGCCTGGATGTGACACCGGTGATCAGCCACCGCTTCCCGCTGGAGCAGGCCGCGCAGGCGCTGGCCGTCGCCGCCGACCCGACGAACGCGAGCAGCAAGGTGATGCTGCGCCTGGCCGGGTGCCGCCCGGCAGCTGACGCAACCGGCACCTAACGCCAACCGGGATCGCGAGAGGTCGGCGGCAGGAGTGTCTCGATCTTCGCCCGTACCTCCCGCATCACGGCGACGATGCGGTGCTGATGCTCTTCGGTGAGGCGGGACACCGGTACCGAGCAGCTGATGGCGTCGGTGGCGGGGGTGTCGTAGCGCAGCGCGAAGCCGAAGCCGGCGATGCCGGGGACGGTTTCCTCGCGGTCGATCGCGTAACCGCGTGCGCGTACCTCGGCGAGGTCGGTCAGCAGCGTCGCCCGGGTGGTGTGCGTGTTCTCCGTGCAGGCCGTCAACGGCTCGTCGGACAGGGGGAGTTCGGCGTCGGGGCGTTCCGCGAGCAGGGCCTTGCCGAGGGCTCCGGCATGGGCGGGGACGCGGCGGCCGACCCGGCTGATCGTGCGCAGGTATTCGTGGGACTCGCGGGTCGCGAGGTAGACGACGTCGGAGCCGTCGAGGCGGGCCAGGTGGATGGTCTCGCCGAGCGCGTCCGAGGCCTCGTCGAGGTAGGGGCGGACTGTGCGTACCCGCTTGTCACCGTCGAGATAGCTGGTGCCGGTGAGCAGCGCGCGGATCCCGATGCCGTACAGCGAACCGGTCACATCCGTGCGGACCCAGCCGTGCTCGACGAGTGTCTGCAGCAGCGCGTACATGCTGCTGCGGGGCACGCCCAGCTCCTCGGAGAGCTCGCGCAGCCGCGCCGGCCGGTCGCCCCGTGCGGCGAGCAGTTCGAGCAACGCGACCGTACGGACCGCCGACTTGACCTCGGGTACGCCCCCAGCCTGTGACATGAGCCGATCGTAAGTCCGTCGGCAATCCGTGGGCCGCGGGCCATTGACCTGTTCGTGTCCATGAGCCTAGCCTCCATCCTCATACGTGGACGCTGTCTTCATATGAAGACAGCCTGGTCGAAAGTCCCACTGAAGACGGCGTCCAGGGTTCAAAGGGGAACTGGTACATGCCACTTGTTGTCGTCGGGATCAGTGTTCTGGTCCTGCTCTTCCTGATGACGAAGCTGAAACTCAACGGCTTCGCCGCCCTCCTCCTCGTGGCCGTGGGCGTCGGACTCGTCCAGGGGATCCCGCTGGAGAAGATCCCTGAGGTCCTCTCGGAGGGCATCGGAGGGCAGATCGGCGACACGATGCTCACCATCGGGCTCGGCGCGATGGTCGGCCGGGTGATGGGGGACTCCGGGGCGGCCCAGCGAATAGCCGGCAAGCTCCTCGACATCTGCGGCCCGCGCTGGGTGCAGGTGGCCATGGTGCTGACGGCCATGCTCATCGGCGTCACGATGTTCTACGAGGTCGCGTTCGTGATCATCGTGCCGATCGCGTTCACCATCGTGCGCGTCACCGGGAAGAACCTGCTGTGGGTCGGGCTCCCCATGTCGATCGCCCTGTCCACCATGCACAGCTTCCTGCCGCCTCACCCCGGCCCGACCGCGGTGGCCGCCTCCTTCGACGCCTCGGTCGGACTGACGCTGTTCTACGGCCTGTTCATCGCCCTCCCCGCCGGCGCGCTCATCGCCCTGCTGTGGCCGCGCCTGCCGTTCATCCGGGCGATGAACCCCTCCATCCCCGAAGGTCTCGTCAGCGAGCGTGTCTTCGACGACGAGGAGATGCCGGGCATGGCCTGGTCGCTGTCGGTCGCCCTTCTGCCCGTCGTACTGATCGCCGGGGCGGCCGTGACCGACATGGCCACGTCCGCGTCCGGCCCCGTCCCGCACTTCATCGCCTTCATCGGCTCGGCACCGGTCGCCCTCCTGCTGACGCTGTGCATCGCCATCTGGGCCTTCGGCCCGCGGATCGGTCGCAGCCTGGATGAAGTCGCCGCCTCGTGCAGGTCGGCGGCCCAGGCGATGGCGATGATCCTGCTCGTGATCGGCGCGGGCGGAGCCTTCAAGCAGGTCCTCGTCGACGGCGGGATCTCCGACTACATCAAGGACACCACCGAGGGCTGGTCCATCTCGCCGATCATCCTCGCCTGGCTCATCGCGGCCATCCTCCGCGTGGCCCTCGGCTCGGCGACCGTCGCCGTCGTCACGGCCTCGGGCGTGGTGCTGCCGCTGCTCGCGGGCAGCGGAGTCCACCCGGAGATCATGGTGCTCGCCGTGTCCTGCGGCTCGATCGCGTTCTCCCACGTGAACGACCCGGGCTTCTGGATGTTCAAGGAGTACTTCAACCTGTCCGTCATCGACGCGATCAAGGCGCGCACCACCTACACGACCGTGCTCGCGATCCTGGGCCTGGGCGGCGTACTGGCCGTCGAATGGGCCCTGGACGTCCTCAACCTGTGATGCATGGCCCGCAGAACACATCCCGGACCGCCAACATGCTTAGGGACCAGTCATGAGCCAGCCCACCGTCACCAAGTTCTCCGTCTACCCGGTCGCCGGCCAGGACTCCATGGAGCTCAACCTCTCCGGCGCCCACGGTCCGTACTTCACCCGGAACGTCGTCGTCCTCGAGGACTCCGAGGGGCGTACGGGACTGGGGGAGGTACCCGGCGGGGAGAAGATCACGAGGACCCTGCGCGACGCCGAATCCCTCGTCGTCGGCGCGCGCGTGGGTGACTACAAGCGCGTCCTGCGGGCCATCGGCGACAGATTCGCGGACCGCGACTCGGGCGGCAGAGGCGGCCAGACCTTCGATCTGCGCACCACCGTGCACGCGGTCACCGCCGTCGAGTCGGCGCTTTTGGATCTCCTCGGGCAACACCTGGAGGTTCCCGTCGCCGCGCTCCTGGGTGACGGGAAGCAGCGCGATTCCGTACGGGTCCTCGGTTACCTCTTCTACGTCGGCGACCCCGACCGGACCGATCTGGAGTACGTACGCGAACCCGGCTCGGCCGTGCACTGGTACCGGATCCGGCACGAGGAGGCCCTGACCCCCGAGGCGATCGTCCGTCAGGCCGAGGCGACCTACGACCTGTACGGCTTCCGCGACTTCAAGCTCAAGGGCGGTGTTCTGCCCGGGAGCGAGGAGGTCGAGGCGGTGCGGGCGCTCAAGGAGCGCTTCCCCGAAGCCCGGATCACCCTCGACCCGAACGGCGCCTGGTCCCTGCGGGAGGCCGTCGAACTGTGCAAGCCCCTGGTCGGCACGCTCGCCTACGCCGAGGATCCGTGCGGAGCCGAAGGCGGCTACTCGGGGCGTGAGATCCTCGCGGAGTTCCGCCGGGCCACCGGACTGCCCACGGCGACCAACATGATCGCGACGGACTGGCGGCAGCTGACCCACGCGCTGGCCCTCCAGTCGGTCTCCATCCCGCTCGCGGACCCGCACTTCTGGACGATGCAGGGTTCGGTACGCGTCGCCCAGCTCTGCGACGCGATGGGGCTGACCTGGGGCTGTCACTCCAACAACCACTTCGACATCTCCCTGGCGATGATGGCCCACTGCGGGGCCGCCGCCCCCGGCGAGTACAACGCCCTTGATACGCACTGGATCTGGCAGGAGGGCCTGGAACGGCTGACCACCCAACCTCCGCGTATCGCCGACGGCGAGGTCGCCGTCCCCGACACCCCCGGCCTCGGCGTCCACCTCGACATGGACCGCCTCCTCGCGGCCCACGACCTCTACCGCGAGAAGAACCTGTCGGCCCGCGACGACGCTCTCGCGATGCGATACCTCGTCAAGGACTGGGCCTTCGACAGCAAGCGGCCTTGTCTCGTGCGCTGAACCCGTCCGGCGGACCGCAGGCGCTGCGCTCCTCGGGTGCCTTCCACGAGGTCGCTGAACCCCCCGATGGTCGTCTGCTGCTGTCCCGGCACCGACGCGGTGATCCCGGAGGCGGGCAGGTCTATCGGTCCTGGTGGTGCCCGGGGCCGATGGGCGGGATGCGTACGGCGAGAAGGGCGAGGTCGTCGTGGCCGTCGCCGGGGCTGTGGTCGGCCAGTGTGCGGCAGAGTGCGTCGAGGGGCAGCCCGACGTGGGCGGCGGCGGTGGCGGCAAGCGTGTCCAGTCCGGCATCCAGAGGGCGCTCGGGGTGTTCGACCAGGCCGTCGGTGAACAGCAGCACCGTGTCTCCGGGGGCCAGTGGATGAGTGTGGTCGGGGCGTGGCAGCCGGGTGTCGACGCCCAGGGGCACGCCGGGTTCGGCCAGCAGGTAGCGGGTGCGGCCGTCGGCGGTGACGACCAGGGGCGGCAGGTGGCCGGCCGTCGACCAGTACATGCGCCAGCCTTCGCCGTCGGATTCGATGCGGGCCAGGCAGGCGGTGGTGACGGGGGCCTCGGTGATGGAGTCCAGGGTGTCGTCGAGCCGGTCCAGGACCAGGCTCGGCGGGGTGAGCCGGTCGTATAGCAGGGCGCGGAGCATGTTGCGGGTCTGCGCCATGGCGGCCGCCGCCGTCAGGTCGTGGCCCCGCACGTCGCCGATGATCGCGGCGCAGGCGCCGTCCGGGAGCAGCAGGGCGTCGTACCAGTCGCCGCCCAGGTGGTGGCCGGGGCCGGTCGCCGGCCGGTACACCGCGGCCGCGGTGAACGGGGTCAGGTCGGGCAGGGTGGGCAGGAGGAGGCGCTGGAACTGCTCGGCGGACGAACGCACCTGCTGATACAGCCGGGCGTTCTCGATGGCGATGCCGGCAGCCCCGGCCAGCGCGAGGACGACCGCCGCGTCCTGGTCATCGAACGGTTGGCCGTCGCGCCGGTCGGACAGGTAGAGGTTGCCGTAGATGCGCCCGTGCACGCCGATCGCCACCCCGAGCAGGTTCCGCATCGACGGATGCCCCGCGGGGAAGCCGACCGCGTCCGGATGGTGCGGTACGTCGTCCACGCGCAGCGGTTCGTGCTGCTCGATCAGGTGCGCGAGCAGTCCGCGGCCGTGCGGAGGGTGGACTCCCGCCAGGTCCTGGCGCTCGGTATCGCTCAGGCCGAGCGGGATGAAGTCCTGAAGGCCCGCCCGGTCCTCGTCGAACACGCCTAGGGCGCCGTAGCGGGCGTTCACCAGCTGCATCGCGGCACTCACGATCTGCCGCAGCACCACAGGCAGCTCCAGCTCCCGGCTGACCGCGAGCACTGCATCCAGCAGCGCGTGCATGCGTCCCTGAGCTCGGGTGAGTCGTTCGACCTGCTCCGCGATGCGATTCAGGTCCGCATCCCGGGCCGGGCCGAACCCTGTCGGCGGATGCCGGCGCTGAAGGCTCTCGTCGCCGCTCATCGGCGCGCCTCACCTCTTCCCGGCCACCCCCGGGGTCCTGCGACCGGATACGGCCACATCGCACACCTTAGAACACCGGCAGCGCTCCCGCCCCGCCGCGAGCGCCGGCGGCAGGGAGTGGGCCCGGCCTCGCGTGACCACAGACCTGGTGCACGAAGGAAACATGCACCAGGGTGTGCAACCGATGTGCAACGGCTTTCGCCAGACGAGCTTGCCTCGCAGGTCAGAGCGGGTTTACGGGCACGAAGGAGCTGTCCTGGCGGAACACGGCGGAGCCGTCCGTCGGGTCCACCCGGAGTTGGAAGCCGTAGTGGCGCAGGTAGTAGCCCGGGTAGTTGTACGACTCGAAGCGGACGGAGCCGCTCGCCGTGCCCGTACGGGCGATGTACGTGGCGTCCCTGGCGAAGGTCGACGAGCCGTCGTTCGCGTCGAAGCGGGCCCGGAAGTCCCAGTGGCGCAGATAGTTCCCGGCCGCGTTCCGGAAGGAGTAGCCGCCCGCGTCGGCGAGACCCGGCACGACCGTGAACGTGGACGCCTGCCTTTCCGCGGCGCTGCTCGTGGAGCTGACCACGGGGAGGTTGAGCAGGGCGGACTGCTCCTGCCAGTAGCGGGTGGTGTAGTTGGCCGAGCGGAACGAGCGGGTGACGTTCGCCGGCAGGTTCACCCCGCCGGATACCGTCTCCTTGAGCACGGTGAAGTGACGTGCCGTGCCGGAGATCGACGGCAGCTTCTTCGGGGCGCTCCAGGTGGCGAACGTGTCGTAGCTGTCGCTGTAGTAGTAACTGCCGTCGCCGTAGCCGTCGAAGAAGATCCGCCACGCGCCGTTGTCGAGCTGCACCAGCGCGGCGCCCTCGCGCGTACCGCCCCAGCCCGCCCAGTTGCCGGTCCTGCGAATGGTGTACGGGCCGGTCAGGGCGGTGGCGGTGGCGTACTCGATGTACTTCGTCGTCTCGTTCTTCGTGAACGCGTGGTAGGTGGAGCCGAGCTTCACGATGAACGTGTCGATGTGGTTGGCGCCGATGCCGGACAGCGCCACGGGTGAACTCCACGTGGTGAGCGCGGAGTTGGTGGCTCTCAGCAGATACGGCGTGAAGATCCACTGGTCGTTGGCGGTCGAGCAGGACAGGATGATGTTCACGCTGCCGTCGCTGTCGACGAACCACTCGGGCGCCCAGGCGCGCGACAGATTCGCGATGGGGACGGTGTAGTCGTACAGGAACGTCCAGTTGACCCGGTCCGAGCTGCGGGCGAAGCCGATCGTGGTGCTGGTGTCCTGCCAGGTGTGCGTGGTGTACGTGACGTAGTAGTAGCCGTTGGAGTGCCGGAAGATGCTGGCGTCACGGATCCGGTTGGCAGGCGGGGTGTACGCGGACGCCTTCACGAGCCGGAAGTCGGTGGCGTCGTCGGACTCGTACACATTGACCGTGGCATCGGTGCTGTTGAGGAACGGCACGATGGTGTAGCGGGTGGCGGAGCCGCGGGGCGGTGCCGCGGCCAGGGCCGAGCCGAGCGTTCCGGGCAGTGCGCCCAGGAGGACCGCCGAAGCGGGGAGGGCGGCCATCGCTCGCAGCACGCCACGGCGGGACGGCGACAGGGAGTTCGGGGATCTGGTGCCGGTCGGTACGGCGGCGGGTCTGTCCGGTGTGTTCATGTGCGGCTCTCCTCGGTGCTTTCTTCTGCGGGTACGGCCCGTCCCATGGGCCCTGCTTGTTGTTCGGGGCCCTGTGGAACGGGCCGTACGCGGCGGTCAGTTCACAGGCGCGCCCCGATGGCGGTGCCGTTACGCGGGACCAGGAAGCCGGCGGCGGACGGAAGCGAGCCGTCGGCGTCGCGGGGTCCCGTGAGCGCGGCCGGGTTTGTGCTCTGGACGGACGACTCGCCCCAACTGCCGCCCAGATTCCAGGAGTTGCCGGTGGCAACGGTGCCCGAGCCGACGGCGGCGGCCCGCCCGTCCGCGACCGACAGGTTCTCCTTCAGCACGGCACGCGATCCCGCACCGTCGGCGTCGAAGCCCGTTCCGGCGTTGCCGAAGGTGGAGTTGCGGCTGAGCGCGAGCGCTCCGGGGTTGCCGTTGTCGGTGATGCCGTGCTTGGCGTTCTTGAAGGAGACGCTGTTGCGCAGGGTGTGGGCGACCGACGGGTCGGGGTCCCCGCCGCCCATCTTGAAGCCGTTGCCGTCGCCCGCGAAGTCGGGGAAGTTCCAGCGGTTGAAGCCGTTGCCGTACGCGATCGTGTCCTCGATGACGATCGGCGAGGTGAACTCCCAGGCGTCGAAGCCGTCGTCGACGTTGTTCCACAGCCGCGCGCCCTGCACTACGTTGCCGCTTCCGCTGCCTTCCTTGATGGCGAGCCCGTCCGCGCTCTCGCCGTTCTTGCGCGGATCGCGGTTGCCGTAACTGTCCAGGTTCAGGATCTGGTTGTTGCTGGAGGCACCCTGAAGCTGGAACCCCGACTCGTAGTTGTCGTGGGTTCGCAAGCCGGAGAAGACGTTGTTGTTGCAGCCGTCGCAGTAGATGCCGTACGGGCCGTTCACGATCTCCAGTCCCGAGATCCGCCAGTGGGACGCCTCCTGGTGGATGGCGCCGCGCTCGGCACGCGGGATGCTGCCGCCCACGGGCGTGTGACTGGCGGGAAGTTGCTCCCCGTCGACGACGACGCGTTCACCCTGGTACGCCTCCAGGGTGATCGGCTGGGACGCCGTGCCCGAGGTGGTGATGGTGATGTTGTCGGTCATCCCGTACGTACCGCCGCGGACGGCGATGACGTCACCGGGCCGCGCCTTGTCCACGGCCTTCTGGATCGTCCGCAGCGGACGCGCGAGCGTTCCGGTAGCGGAGTCGTCGCCGTTCACGGCCACGACGATGGTGGGCGTGGCGGCGGCTGGCATCTCCTCGGCCGTCGCTGTCGCCATCGTCGCCGGCACCGCGGCACCCAGCACGAGTAATCCGGTGAGCACACCGACTGTGCGCATAAGGCTTCCTCTTCCTGTCCGGACGGATGTCGCCTTTGAGTGGTCACCCGACCGCGGAACGTTGCCGTGCCGCGCGGTCAGGAACCATGAACAGCACCGGCCAACGGCCGACATTTCGAACGGAGTTCGGCAAGCCGGTCAGAACGTAAGGTGCAGGTGGGGCTCCGTCAAGACTTCGTGAACGCATGGCGACTTCTGTTGCCGGTGAGGCGCAGGCGTACGCACTCGCCGATCGTGACGTAACCATTGACGTGTTCCCTACCGCCTCTTACGTTCTGGTCGGTTGTCCGAACCGTGATCGATATATCGGACACGCTCCCGACTGGAAGCTTGAGCAGAAGAGGCCCCCCATGGCGTCATCGCCCTCACGAAGAGCCGTTCTCCGCACCGCCGCCCTGGTCGCCGCGGCCCCCGTGGTGTCCACGATCCCCGTCGGCCGCGCCGCCGCCGAAACCCGCGCCGCCGCGGCGGCAGTCGCCGTCGCGGCCGGGCTGCCGGCGCCGACCGCCTGGGCGGTGCGGCCGTTCGAGCTGGAGGACGTGAAGCTCGGGCAGGGCGTCTTCGCCACCAAGCGCCAGCTGATGCTCGACCACGGCCGCGGCTACGACGTGAACCGGCTGCTCCAGGTCTTCCGCGCCAACGCCGGGCTCTCCACGGGCGGGGCGGTGGCCCCCGGCGGCTGGGAGGGTCTGGACGGCGAGGCCAACGGCAACCTCCGCGGCCACTACACCGGCCACTTCCTGACCATGCTGTCGCAGGCATACGCGTCGACCGGCGACCAGGCGTACGCCGACAAGATCCGCACCATGATCGGAGCACTGACCGACGTGCGCGCGGCACTGCGCAGCGACCCGCGCATGCTCGCCGTCACCGGGAAGTGGGGCGGCGCCCACGAGAACGTCCGGGGGTCGTACCAGTACGTCGATCTTCCGGCCGCCGTGCTCGGCGGTGCCGCGGCGATCACCCTGTCGGTCTGGGTGAAGCCCACCCACAACGCCAACTGGCAGCGTGTCTTCGACTTCGGCAACAACGCCACCCGGTACATGTACCTGGCCGGCCGCAACGCGAACGGAGTGCCGCGGTTCGCCATCACCACCAACGGGCCGGGCGGGGAGCAGGGGCTCAACGGCACCGCCGCACTGCCGCTGAACCAGTGGAGCCATCTGGCGGTGACCATCTCCGGCAGCACCGGCACCCTCTACGTCAACGGCACCGCCGTCGCCCAGAACACCTCGATGACGCTCAACCCGTCCGTCCTGGGCACCCTGACGAACAACTGGCTGGGCCGCTCGAACTTCTCCGGCGACCCGGTGTTCGCGGGCGCCTTCGACGAGTTCAACGTCTGGTCACGGGCCCTGTCCGCGGCCGAGATCACCTCGCTGCAGACGAACGAGGCGAAGAACTCCGCCGCCGGACTCGGCAACCTCGCGTCGTACTACTTCGCCACCACCACCGGCGGCACCTTCGCGGACGCCTCGGGCCGCGGCCTGACCGCCACCCTGCGCCGCACCTGGGGCGGGCCGAGCCACCCCGGGTTCCTCGCCGCGTATCCGGAGACGCAGTTCATCGACCTGGAGTCGCGGACCACCGCGGACTACACCAAGGTCTGGGCTCCCTACTACACCGCGCACAAGATCCTCAAGGGTCTGCTGGACGCCTACCTCGCCACGGACGACGACCGGGCGCTCGACCTCGCGTCCGGCATGTGCGACTGGATGTACTCCCGGCTGTCCAAGCTGCCCGACTCCACCCTCCAGCGGATGTGGGGCATCTTCTCCAGCGGCGAGTTCGGCGGCATCGTGGAGACGATCGTCGACCTGCACTCGATCACCGGCAAGGCCGAACACCTCGCACTGGCCAAGCTGTTCGACCTCGACAAGCTCATCGACGCCTGCGCCGCGAACACCGACACGCTGGACGGCCTGCACGCCAACCAGCACATCCCGATCTTCACCGGGTACGTCCGGCTGTACGACGCGACCGGCGAGACCCGCTACCTCACCGCCGCCAAGAACTTCTGGGGCATGGTCATCCCGCACCGGATGTTCGGCATCGGCGGTACGAGCACGGCCGAGTTCTGGAAGGCCCGCGGCGTCATCGCAGGCACGATCAGCGACACCAGCGCCGAGTCCTGCTGCGCGTACAACCTGCTCAAGCTGAGCCGGACGCTGTTCTTCCACGACCAGGACCCGAAGTACATGGACTACTACGAGCGGGGTCTGTACAACCAGGTCCTCGGCTCCAAGCAGGACAAGGCGGACGCGGAGAAACCGCTCGTCACGTACTTCATCGGCCTCACTCCCGGGCATGTGCGCGACTACACGCCCAAGCAGGGCACCACCTGCTGCGAGGGCACCGGCATGGAGAGCGCCACCAAGTACCAGGACTCGGTGTACTTCACGAAGGCCGACAACTCCGCCCTGTACGTCAACCTGTACAGCCCCTCCACGCTGACCTGGTCCGCGAAGGGCATCACCGTCACGCAGGCCACGGACTACCCGAGGGAGCAGGGCTCCACGCTCACCATCAGCGGCGGCAGCGCCTCCTTCGAGATGAAGCTGCGCGTGCCGTCCTGGGCGACCGGCGGCTTCCGGGTGACCGTCAACGGCAGCGCGGTGAGCGGGACCCCGACCCCCGGCAGCTACTTCACCATCTCCCGGAACTGGCAGAGCGGCGACACCGTACGCGTCACCATCCCGTTCCGGCTGCGGGTGGAGAAGGCACTCGACGACCCGTCCCTGCAGACCCTGTTCTACGGGCCGGTCAACCTGGTGGGCCGCAACTCCAGCACGAGCCACCTCCAGGTCGGGCTCTACAAGAACGCCGCACTCTCCGGCGACCTGCTGCCCTCACTGACGCCGGTGTCCGGCAAGCCCCTCCACTACACGCTGAACGGCACCGAGTTCGCCCCCTTCTACGAGGGCACCGAGGACCGGACGCACGCCTATGTCCGCCGGGCGGAGCCCAAGGTCGTCTTCGGGAACACGGACTCCGGGGTCGCCAACCCGGCGAAGACCGACGGGACGACGCTGCTCGACGAGATCTGGGCCGGGGTGCCGTTCGCCGGCAAGAGCGCGCTGGTGACGCGGGTGCGGTCGACGGTGGACGCGTGGGTGTCCGCGGGCCGGCTCACCCAGGCCGACGGTCAGCAGGTGATCACCACGGCGCAGAACGCCACGTACGTACCCTGACGCCCCCTCTCCGGGCGGGGCAACTGCCGGGGAGGTCACCGGTGTTGACACGGTGACCTCCCGCTCGGCTCATGCTTTCTGCGCGTCTACGGAGATGGTTGTGACGCCGTCCCACTGCGGCGGAATGGCCCCGCTGCCGTTCGGACCGCCGTTCTGCAGCGCGATCGTCCGCGCGGGGGAGGGAATCCTGATGCCCTCGACCCGGTAGCGCGTGTGCAGCCGCTTGATGAACTCGTGCTTGATCCGGTACTGGTCGCTGAACTCGCCGACCCCCAGGATGACCGTGAAGCTGATCCGCGAATCCCCGAACGTGTGGAAGCGGATGGCGGGTTCGTGCTCGGGCATGGCGCCCTCGACCTCCGTCATCACCTCGATCACGACCTCGGAGGTCACCCGCTCCACATGCTCCAGGTCACTGTCGTAGCCGACCCCGACCTGAACAGTGAGCGTCATCTCCTGTTCGGGACGGCTGTAGTTGGTCATGTTCGTGCTGGACAGCTGGGCGTTGGGGATGATCACGAGGTTGTTGGAGAGATTACGTACGACGGTGTTGCGCCAGTTGATGTCGACGACGTAGCCCTCCTCACCACTCGTCAGCCGGATGTAGTCACCGGGCTGGATCGTCTTCGAGGCGAGGATGTGGATGCCCGCGAAGAGGTTCGCGAGGGTGTCCTGGAGGGCGAGGGCGACCGCGAGACCGCCGACGCCGAGGGCGGTGAGCAGCGGCGCGATGGAGATGCCCAGGGTCTGCAGGACGATCAGGATGCCGATCGCCAGCACGACGACACGGGTGATGTTGACGAAGATCGTGGCCGATCCGGCGACGCCCTGCCGTGACTGGGTCACCGCCCGCACCAGGCCCGTGACGATGCGCGCCGCCGTGATGGTGGAGGCGAGGATGAGGAGAACCGTCAGGATCTGGTTGACGTTGTGATTGACCCGGCTCGTCAGGGGCAGGGCCGCCGCGGCGGCGGCCACACCGCCGGCGAGCGCCGCGATCGGTACCAGCGCGCGAAGCGAGTCGACGATGACGTCGTCCCCCCTCCAGCTCGTACGGTCCGCGTGCTTGCCCAGCCAGCGCAGCAGCATCCGCGCCAGGACGCCCGCCGCAAGTCCGACGGCCACCCAGACGCCGGCGATGATCATGTCCTGCGCGGTGAGATCGCGGTTCACCAGCTGCCTCCCGTCACGCCGGGAAGGGCGCGTACGCCCGGTATGTGATGTCTCGTCACTTGGCCACCTGCTGCTCGATTCCGTGATGTGCGCTCCCGCCGGGACATCTGTGCGAAGTCCGACGGGCTCGCTCATCCTGCCGCATCCGCGCGCTTGCCTCGCCCCTGGCCCACTTCGTTTCCGGCCATCGTCGTAGGCGCAACGGGCGTGTGGACGCGCGGCGCGGCTGGGGCAAGGCTTGCGTGGAGTGATCACAGACGACTCGGGGGTGGGGCCCACCCTGGTCATCGCAGCGCCCAAGTTGGCCTGGATGCGCCGACGTCGGGGAGGGGTGTCAGATCATCTTCAGGCGCACCAGCGCGCCCAGCGTCAATGCCCCCGGCAGCAGCGGCAGCCACACCGTGATGATGCGGTACGCGAGTACGACCGCTGTCGCCACCGCGGCCGGGCCGCCCGCCGCCACCAGCGCGACGATCAGCGCGGCCTCGACCGAGCCGATACCGCCCGGCGTGGGGATGAGTGCGACGGCGACCGTCGCCGCCAGATACGCGACCACGATGTGCAACGGAGACACCGGCAGCCCCAACGCCAGCCCCACCGCGACCAGTCCGGCCGCCTGCAGGATGGGAAAGGAGAACGAACCGCCCCACAATGCGAGGGCGCGCGCCGGCCGGGTGTGCACGGAGCGCGCCTCACCCAGCGCGGTCCGCAGGAAGGTCGACACGGCGGTACGCAGCCGTCGTACGAGCAGCAGGACCGCCACCGCGACGCACACTGCCGCACCGGCGGCCAGCAGCAGCGGACCGGCCGCGGCGTCCGGAATGAGCTTGCCGAGTCGCAACGCGTCGGGGAAGGCGATCAGGAGGGCCAGCAACAGGCCGGTCCGGGCTATGGACTCCGCGAGCAGATAGAGCGCGAGCGCGGCCGAGGAGCGGGCCAGCGGAACACCGCACACCGCCATGAACCGGAGGTTGACGGCGCTCGCGCCGAGCCCGGTCGGCAGCAGATGGTTGGCGGCGCCCGCGGCGAACTGCGTGGCGAGCAGCCGGCACCTGGGCAGCCGCTCGACCAGGGCGCCCTGACGGGTGACGGCCGCCGCGACCCAGGTGAGGCAGGTCGCCGCCCCCGCTGCCAGCAGCCAGGGCCACTTGGCTGTCGCCAGGTGGCCGAAGCCGTCCACGAGCACGGACCAGTGGCGCACCGCGACCACGGCCACGAGGGCGAGCGGAAGCAGGCACAGGATCTGGCGGACCGGGATGCGTCGGTGGAGGGCTGGGGCAAGTCGTACGTCCGTCACACCGGGAGGTTTTCCGCGCCGCGCCAACGGGGGGTTGCGTGCACGGGGACGGCGGCTTACGCGCCGCGCACGTCCTTGGATCACGCGTATCGATCAACCCCTTGACCTCAATGTTGCTTGAGGTTCTAACGTCGTCTCCATGAGCATGGAAACCACAGCATGGATGCAGCTGCACAGCGTCATGAACGCCCAGCAGGAACGCCGCCCCTTCGCCCGCGCGACGCTGCGCCGCATCGCCGGCTTCGCCCGTCCGCACCGCCGCCGTATAGCGCAGTTCGTCCTGCTCAGCGTGGCGACCGCGCTGCTCGCGGTGGCGACGCCGGTCCTCGCCGGGCGCGTCGTGGACGCGATCGTGTCCGGCGGTGAGGAGGGCACGGTCATACGCCTTGCCCTGCTCATCGCCCTGATCGCGTTCGCCGAGGCGGGGCTGGGCCTTGCGAGCCGCTGGCTCTCGTCGAGGCTCGGTGAGGGACTCATCCTCGATCTGCGGACGGCGGTGTTCGATCATGTGCAGCGCATGCCGGTCGCGTTCTTCACACGCACGCGTACGGGAGCGCTCGTCAGCCGTCTCAACAACGACGTGATCGGCGCCCAGCGGGCGTTCAGCAACACCCTGTCCGGAGTGGTCGGCAACCTCGTGACGCTGCTGCTCACCCTCGCCGTCATGCTCACCCTGTCCTGGCAGATCACCTTGCTCGCCCTGGTCCTGCTCCCGGTGTTCGTCGTCCCCGCCCGCCGCATGGGCCGCCGGATGGCGAAGCTCCAGCGCGAGGCCGCGGACCTGAACGCCGCGATGGGCACCCGCATGACCGAGCGCTTCTCGGCGCCCGGCGCCACGCTGGTCAAGCTCTTCGGGCGGCCGGACGACGAGTCGGAGGAGTTCGCGGCGCGGGCCCGGCGGGTGCGCGACATCGGGGTGCGTACGGCGATGGCGCAGACGGCGTTCATCACCGCGCTGACCCTCGTCTCCGCGCTCGCACTCGCCCTGGTGTACGGCCTGGGCGGCTGGTTCGCGCTGCGCGGCAGCCTGGAGCCGGGCGCCGTGGTGTCGCTTGCGCTGCTCCTCACCCGCCTGTACGCGCCGCTGACATCCTTGGCGGGAGCCCGAGTCGAGGTCATGAGCGCCCTCGTGAGCTTCGAGCGCGTTTTCGAGGTGCTCGACCTGAAGCCGCTGATCGAGGAGAAGCCGGGCGCCCGGAAGGTGCCGGACGGTCCGGTCTCCGTGGAGTTCACCGATGTCCGCTTCGGCTACCCCTCCGCCGACAAGGTCTCCCTGGCCTCGCTGGAGGAGGTCGCCTCGTTGGACACCCGCGGTGGCGCCGAGGTCCTGCACGGCATCTCCTTCCGCGCCGAACCCGGACAGACCGTCGCCCTCGTCGGCTCCTCCGGCGCCGGAAAGTCGACCATCGCGCAACTGCTGCCCCGGCTGTACGACACCGACGAGGGCTCCGTACGCATCGGCGGCGTCGACGTACGCGAACTGAGCGCCGAGTCGATGCGCGCAGCCGTCGGCATGGTCACCCAGGACGGGCACCTCTTCCACGACTCGGTCCGCGCCAACCTGCTGCTCGCCCGGCCGGGCGCCGACGACGACGAACTGTGGGACGTCCTGCGCCGCGCCCGCCTCGACGACCTCGTACGCTCCCTGCCCGACGGCCTTGACACCGTGGTCGGCGAGCGCGGCTACCGGCTCTCCGGCGGCGAACGCCAGCGCATGACGATCGCCCGCCTGCTGCTGGCCCGCCAGCGGATCGTCATCCTCGACGAGGCCACCGCCCACCTGGACAACACCTCGGAAGCCGCCGTCCAGGAGGCGCTCACCGAAGCCCTGGAGGGCCGCACGGCGGTAGTCATCGCCCACCGGCTGTCGACGGTAAGGGCCGCCGACGCGATCCTCGTGGTCGAGGCGGGCCGGATCGTGGAGCGGGGCACACACGAGGAGTTGCTCGCGGTGGGCGGGCGGTACGCGGAGCTGTACCGGACGCAGTTCCAGAAGGCTGCGCCGCTCGAGGCGGCGGCATGAGCAGCGTCACCCTTCCGGCAGTCGGCGCATTTCGACGACCTGCAGGCCCAGGTCCTGGAACCGGAGGAGCAGCCCGTAGAGGTGCGCCTCGTCGGTGACCCGTCCGAAGAGGAGGGTCTGCCCCGGGGCCGGGACCTTGTCCAGCTCGGGAAATGCCCCGGCAAGGGCTGCGGACAGTCGGCCGGTCACGCGGAACTCGTATCGCATCGGCATGGCTCTCCCTCGGCCGGTGGAGCCGTTGCCTGCGAGCGTGGCTCGCGCCACGTCGGGGTGGCATCACTCGCATCAGGTGAGATCCGTTGCCGGGTGCGGGTCCGTCGTGGCTGGTCGCGCCCCGCGGCAGAGCCGCTGATGTCACAGCCCCGCGCCCCTGGGTGGGTGGTGGGTGCGGGGCCGTGGGCCGGTGCGTCAGCCCGTCGCCAACAGGGCGTACGGCCCTGTGCTGATACAGGGCGCAGATGGGCCGAGACAGAACCTACGCGACGGGCATACGACGCACCGGCCCACGTCCCCTCCCGCCGGTGGGAGGGAGCCGGTGTCGTCGGGGCGCGGGCTCCTTCTGGGCGCGGGCAGTCGCAGGCTTTTGCTTTCAGGGGTGCGGGGCTGTGTCGATTTGCGGCTCCGCCGCGTGGGCGCGACCAGCCACACACAACCCGCAGCCGCGAGACGAAGTGTCACCCACCACCCCCTGGCGGGGGCCCGGGGCGCAGCCCCGAGGAGTCCCCTCAGAAGAGCAGGCCGAGCTCCCGTGCTCGCCGTACCGCCTCGCCCCGGCGGGAGACGACGAGCTTGCGGTAGATGCTCCGCAGATGCGTCTTGACCGTGTTGACCGACAGGCACATCGCCTCCGCGATCTCCTCGGTCGACATGACCTGTGCGCAGTGCTGGAGCACTTGACGCTCGCGGTCGCTGAGCTGCTCCACGACAAGAGGGGCCGAGGGGCTTCCGTCCGCGGGGAGGCGGTCCGCGCGGAACGTACCGTTGACGGCCGCCAGTCGGGCCGTGAGCCATGCGTGCCTGAGGGCCGTCTCAGGCCGCAGCTCCAGGAGATGCCGCACCCAGGGGCCCGCCTCGAGGAAGGGGCGGCGCAGTGTTTCGGGTCGGGCGGCGGTCAGCGCTTCGCCGAGCGTGCTGTGCGCCGTCTCGGTGTCCTTGGCCAGGAGCGCGGCGTGGGCCCGTATCAGGAGGATGTCGACCCGTTGCGCGAGTCCCGCGTCTCGCTGATCGCCCGGCGCTGGGAGGAGACCGAGCGTCCGGTCCGGGTCTCCTGACGCGAGGTGAGCGCGGGCAAGGGCGATGACGTGCGCCGACGTGTCAGGGCCGGCTCCGTGCAGGGCGGTGATCGCCGCCGCTGGATCGCCCCGGGCCAGCTGGATGGCCGAGTTCGCGAGGGCGATGCGCTGCGACGGCCACGGTGGCAGCGTCGGCGGACGAACCTCGGGTGCCGCGATGGCCGCGAGGGCGGCGCGCCAGCGGCCTTGCGCGAGGTTCCACCGGGAGCGCAGCACCAGCATTTCGGTACGCGTGCCCGGGTCGTGCTCCGCGTCGGGACATTCGGAAGCGAGGTCGAGGTGATGGCGGGCGCCCCGGAGATCGCCGCGTTCGAGGGCGACGGCGGCCAGGGCGAGGTGGCCGATCCCGGACTGCCGGGCCGGTGGGACGGAACGGTTGCGGGCGGTGGCGAGGGCGAACCGGGCGTGTTCCTCGGCCTCGTTGAGTTCACCGCGGAGTGATTCCAGCAGGGCCAGCTGTCCGAGACTGTGGTGCCGCACGACGTCGGTCGCACCGGTGCAGCCGTCCGCCGCCGCGGCGAACGCGGTGCGGGCGGCGCCGAGGTGTCCGGTCAGCAGCAGCCCGCGGGCCAGTCCGTACCGCCGTAGTGCCTCGATTTCCGGGTGCTGCACACGCCGCGACGGGGGCACGTGCCCGGCGAGATCCAGGGTCCGGTCCGCCTCCTGGACGGCATCACACCCGCCTTCGCGGTCCGTGCCGGGCGAGCTGAGAAGCCGGAGCAGGGCGAGTGCCAGCTGTGTCTCTGGAGATGGCTGTGCCTGTTCGGTGCGTATGTGCTCCTCGGCCCGGTCCAGGTGCGCCCGGCAGCCCGCGAGGTCGTACTGGGCGGCGGCGCAGGCGCCCGCGACGAGCGCGGGCGCGGTTCCGGGGAGATCACGGGGCATACCGGCGAAGCAGTTCTCCAGCCGGTGGGCCTCGGGGCCGGTGAGCAGACGCCCGATCTCCAGGTGATCGACCACCCGGGCGGTGGCCCACTCCCAGTCCTCCGTGGCGGCCGCCTGCTCCAGCGCCTCGGTGAGCCGGTCATGGCCGGCGAGCCAGGCCGCGGCCCGGCGGCGCAGCCGGGGTTCGAGGCCGGGATGGTGGTGGCGCAGATGCGTGCGGAGGACCTCGGCGAACAGCGGATGGAAACGGCACCACCGCGTGCCCGCGACGGGCTCGACGAAGGCGCCTGCGCGGGTGAGCCCCGCCAGGATCCACTCCGCGTCCTCACGCCCCGTCAGCGTGTTCGCCAGGTCGGGGTGAACCCGGTCGAGAATGCTCGCGCGCATCAGCAGGTCCCGGGTGGCCTCGGGCTGGGTGTCGAGGACCTCGGCGAGCAGGTAGTCGGCGACCGCGCTCTGGGACGCCGCGAAGGAGCGGGCGAAGCCGTTCGGGTCGTCGGCCCGCTGCATCTCCAGGGCGCACAGCCTCAGCCCTGCTGCCCAGCCTCCGGTGCGAGCCGTCAGAACGTCGACGCTTTCCTCGCAGGAGTCCAGTCCATGTCCGCGCAGCAGCGCGGCGGCCTCTTGCCGGGTGAACGCCAGATGGGCGCTGCGGATCTCGCAGATCCGGCCCTGGGCACGGTAGCGGTGCAGCGGAAGCAAGGGGTCGATCCGGCTGATGACGACCAGGCGCAAACTCGGTCCCGCGTGGCTCAGCACGAAATCCAGGGCTGAGGCCACCTCGCGTACGGGAACCTGGTCGAGACCGTCGAGTACGAACACGACCGGCCGGTGCTGGTGGGCCAGTCCGGACGCCAGCCTCGCGAGCAGGGAGTACTCGACGAACTCGGCGGACCCGGGCCGATCCGGGTCCTCGGGCAGCTCGACCTGGTGATGGCGCAGCGCTTCGAGAACGTACGACCAGAACACCCCGGGCGCTCTGTCCTCATGCTCGGCAGTCAGCCACACCACCGGGCCCGGCGCCGTCCCCTCGGCCACCCACGAGGCCGCCAGCGTCGTCTTCCCCGCGCCCGCCGGGCCGGTGATCAGCGTCAGAGGGCCGGCCGTACCCGTGGTGAGCCGGTCCAGCAGCCGCTGCCGACGTACGAGTGTCCGTGGCACGGCCGGAATCGCGAACTTCGCCGCCAGCAGCGGGTCACCTGTCGGTCCTCGGAGCGCATCCGCGCCGCCGTGGCCGGAAGCCGGGACGTTCTCCGATGTGCGGTTGTCGCGAGTGTCGCGGGGTTCTCCACCGCTGTCCCACGCTGCTGAGGCTGTACTGCGGGGCATGGCCACCACCCTCTGGGTGCGGCTTCCGACGTGACTGAGGCCTCAGTTCCATCTGACGGCCTCAAGCTCATGATCGCCACACGAGCCGCACGAGAGTGGGCGGCCGGCCCGCTCAGTGCCTGGTCTCCGGCCGCACCACGCACAGTGCCCAGATGACGAAGGAGTACAGGGCTATCGCGATGATCGACCAGACCGGGTAGTAGGGCAGGGACAGGAAGTTCGCGATGATCAGGAATCCGGCGATCGCCACACCGGCGATCCGGGCCACGAGCCCGGCCTTGAACAGGCTGACACCGATGAGGACCCCCACGAATCCGAGGATCAGGTGGAACCAGCCCCACCCGGTCAGGTCGAACCGGAAGACGTACTGCGGCGTCGTGACGAAGAGATCGTCGTCGGCGATGGCCATGATGCCCCGGAAGATGTCGAGGATTCCGGCGATGACCAGCATGACCGCCGCGAACGCGACGAGTCCGGAGGCAGCAGCCATCGTTTCGGGGGAGCGGCGGTGCACTGTCTGCGTCATGGCATTTCCTCGATTCGTTGTCCGCCTGTCTCAGGCGGGGATGTGCGCTTGTCTCAGGCGAGGATCAGGACGATGAGGATCGCGCAGGCGATGATGTTGATGAGCCGGACTTCAGCGTGAGGTCACCGCGGACATGAGCACTCACCCGGGATGGGTGATTGTTGTTTCAGGTGGGGCGTTCGGCGGCCAAGGGGCCGACCTCGTACCGGGCGAGTGCAGGGCCGGACGGTCCGCTGTGTGCCCGTACGGCCCATCCCGCCGCCGTCGCCGCGGCCGGAGGCTGAGGATGAGAGCAGACCCGGCACAGGAGGTGCGCGCGATGTTGCCGCCCGTCGTCGTAGAGCCCGTCGTCGTAGGAGTCGACGGATCCGCAGAGAGCCTGGCCGCAGCCGAGTGGGCGGCTCGTGAGGCCGTGCGCCGCGAGCATCCCCTGCGGCTCGTTCACGCCTCGAACTGGCACCCGCCCGGGAGTGAGGGCGTAGCCGAGCGTGACCTCGACCGGAGTGTGCTTCGCCGGGCGGAGGAGAACATCCGCCGTTCCCACGCCGGCCTGCCTCTGGACGACGAACGGGTCCAGGGACCGGCGACCGCCGCCTTGCTGAAGGCGGCAGAGGGCGCCGAACTGCTGGTGCTGGGCTCTCGCGGGCTGAGTGGGTTCACCGGATTCCTGCTGGGCTCGGTCGCCCTCGGCGTGGTGGCGCGGGCCACCCGCCCCGTCGTCCTCGTACGGGCCGGAGAGGAGGCCGAGGACGAGCACCTCCCGGCGGCCGACGGCAGCACCTCCACACAGACCGGCTACCGGGACGTGGTGCTGGGCCTGGACGTCGCGGACCCGTGCGACGAGGTGATCGAGTTCGCCTTCGAGGCGGCGAGGCTCAGGCGTGCCCGGCTGCGGGCCGTCCACGCCTGGCAGGATCCCTCCGCCCTCTGCCTCGGACCGGGCGACATCGCCCTGCTGAACGGCCCGCAACGCGCACAGGAGTGGCAGGGTTTCCTGTCCGCCGTGCTCCAGGTCTGGCGGGACAAGTACCCGGAGGTCGAGGTCGTCGAGACAGTGGCACGCGAGAAGCCCTCGACCGCGCTGCTCCGCGCCGCCTCCGGAGCAAGCCTCCTGGTGGTGGGCCACCGCCTGACCGAGCGTCCGGCCGGCCCGCGCACCGGCCCGGTCACCCATGCCGCCATCCACCACGTGAGCTGCCCCGTGGCCGTCGTCCCCCATGCGTGAGGGGTACGAGGCGTCAGCGGTGCGGGTCAGCTCGCCCCCCCAGTGCCCGCGCCCGCGTCAGGCCAGAGTGACCTCGACCGGCAGTTTCTTGATGCCGTTGACGAAGTTCGAGCGGACGCGGGGGACGTCGCCGGCCAGGCGGATGTCCGCAAGGCGCGGGATCAGTTCCTCGAACATGATGCGGATCTCGGTGCGGGCGAGCAGGTTGCCCAGGCACAGGTGGGGGCTGCCCTTGCCGAAGGTGACGTGATCGTTGTTCTGCCGGGTGACGTCGAAGTCGTACGGGTTGCCGAAGACCTCTTCGTCGCGGTTGCCGGAGGCGAACCACATGACGACCTTGTCGCCCTCCTTGACCCGCTTGCCGCCGAGTTCGACGTCGCGGGTCGCGGTGCGGCGGAAGTGGTAGACGGGGGAGGCCCAGCGCAGGAACTCCTCCACCGCGAGGGGAACCAGGGAGGGGTCCTCCCGCAGGCGGGCCAGCTGCTCGGGGTGCTGGAGCAGGGCCAGCATGGAGTGCGTGATGGTGTGGCGGGTGGTCTCGTTGCCGGCGACGACCAGCAGCAGGAAGTAGTTGTCGAAGTCCTGCGGGGAGAGCGGGACGCCGTCGCGCGGGGTGGTGTTGACGAGCTTCGACACCAGGTCGGTGCCGTCGCCGCCGCGCCGCCGGCGGGCCAACTCCCGTCCGTACTCGAAGACTTCGAGCGAGGCGGGGGAGCGGAAGGGCAGGTCGCGGTACTGCTCGCTCTCCTCGCTGTGGAGCAGCACATCGGCGTAGTCGGGGTCGGTGTTTCCGATGATGCGGTTTCCCCAGTCGATGAGCTGCTGGTTGTCCGTAGGTGGTACGTCGAGGAGGCGGGCCAGCACGTTGATGGGGAAGTCTGCCGAGATCTCCTTGACGAAGTCGAAGGTGCCCTTGGCCAGGGCGGCGTCCAGCGTGGTGGCGGTCAGGCCGCGCAGGAAGTCGGTATAGCTGTTGATGACGCTCGCCCCGAACTGACGCTGGATCAGGCTGCGCAGGGCACGGTGGCGCACGCCGTCCAGCTCCAGGATCGAGGCACGCTTCTTGATCTGGTCCTCGTCGACCTCTTCGAGGTTGACGAACTTCGTGGAGGTGAAGGTCTCGGCGTCGCGGTCGACGCGGGCGATGTCGGCGTGCCGGGTCACTGCCCAGAAGCCGGAGTTGGGGGCCTCCTCGGGCTGCCAGTGCACCGGGTCCTCGTGGCGCAGGGTGTGGAACATGCGCCAGGGGGTGACCCCGTCGGTGAAGTGATCGAGGTCGGCGAGGTCGACGTCCGCGAGCGGCATCGGTTCGCGCAGAGCGTCGGTCAGGGTCTCGGTCATCAAAGGGCTCCTCGGCGGCGCGGACGGCGTCACAGGTGGTAGGCGTACTCGGTGAACTCCCAGTCGGTGACGTGCCGTTGGAAGCGTTCGACCTCGTTGCGCTTGTAGGTCAGGAATGAGGTGGTGAAGTCCTTGCCGAGCACCTCGGTCAGGGCGGTGTCCGCCTCCAGCGCGTCCAGGGCCGCGGGCAGGCTCATCGGCAGCACGGCGGACCTGGCCGTGTCGTAGCCGTAGCCCTCCAGCGGCGCCGGGGGCTCTTCTCCCGCCTGGAGACCGAGCAACGCGGCGGCGAGGGTACCGGCGATCAGCAGGTACGGATTGGCGCCGGCGTCGCCGAGCCGCAGCTCCAAGCGGGCGCCGGAGCCTCGCTCGGGCGGGATGCGGACCATGGCGCTGCGATTGTCCAGCCCCCAGTCGATCAGCCAGGGAGCGAGGCTGTCGGGACCGAAGCGCTTGTACGAGTTGACCGTCGGGTTGGCGAGTGCGGTGAGCGCGGGAGCGTGGGCGATGATGCCTGCGAGCGCGTGCCGGGCGGCGGTGGACAGACCGTACGCGCCGGAGGGGCCGTCGAAGGCGTTGCGTCCGTCGGCGTCCCCGCAGGACAGGTGGAGGTGGAAGCCGGAGCCACCGGTGTCGCCGAAGGGTTTGGCCATGAAGGTGGCCAAGTTGCCTTCCTTGCGGGCGAGTTCCTTCACGGCCGCCTTGAACCGGAAGGCGCGGTCGGCGGCGTCCAGGGCCGCGGAATGGTTGAGGTTGATCTCGTACTGGCCGCCGTCGAACTCGTGGTTGCCGGTGACGACGCCGAGGCCCGCGTCGCGCAGTTGTCGCAGGGTGCGCAGCAGGTGGTTGCCGGGGTCGGCGCGCAGTCCGGCGGTGTACACGGCGCCGGTGGTCTCCGGGGCCCGGCGCCAGCCGGTGGGGGTGCCGGGGGCCGGCTCCAGCAGGAAGTACTCGAGCTCGGGGCCCACCACGGGGTGCAGCCCCTGCTCGGCACACCTGGCCAGGACCGCGCGCAGCAGGTCGCGCGGTGATTCGGCGGCGGGGGCTCCGGTCGCCGGGTCGCTGACCTCGCCGAGGCAGACGGCGACGCCGGGCTCCCAGGGCAGGGCGGACAGGGTGGACAGATCGGGGCGTACGGTCACGTCCGGCAGGCCCGCGTCCAGGCCGCCCGCGACCGGGACGACATCGCCCTGCGGGCTGGTGTGGAACACGGCCCGGCAGAAGGCCAGGCCTTGCTCGCAGGCCGTCGGCAGGTGGTCGGTCAGGACGTCGCGGGCGCGGTCCGTGCCGATCAGGTCCGGGTAGATCACCCGGACCACGTCGATGCCCTCGGCGGCGAGCCGCTCCTGGTACCGGCGGATGTCAGGGATGTCTTGGGCGCTCACCGGTGTCTCCTTGGGCGGATGGGCGGGGTGGCGTGAGGACGACGCGGGCCTGGAGCGGTGCGGGAAGGGCTCCGGGCTAGTCGTTTGATCCCGAACGGTATGGAGGGGTCAGTCATTCCGCAAGAGGGTGGTCGCAAGAATTTATCCACCTGGACAGGTATTGACCAGGGCCCCTCCGCTTCCTATCTTGTTTGAAGCCAAACGAGTCAGGGGTGCGGCACTGTCGCACTCCTTTGGCAGAGGGGCCTGGCCGCACGGCCGGGTCCCTCCCCACCGCCCCTCCCTGCCCTGCTCCGACGCCCTCACCCTCAGGAGGACCGCCATGAAGGTCGTCGTCGACATGAACAAGTGCCAGGACCACGGCCAGTGTGTCTTCGCGGCCCCCGACGTCTTCTCGATGGACGACGCAGGCCACCTGGCCTACGTCGCCCACCCGGACGACGCCCTGCGCGACGAGGTCGAGGAAGCCGCAGACGTGTGTCCGCTGCAGGCCGTCCGGATCGAGGACTGAGACCATGGCCCGACGCATCGTCGTAGCCGGCGCCTCGATGGGCGGCCTGCGCGCCGCCGAGCAACTACGTGCGGCGGGCTGGACCGGCGCGATCACGGTCGTCGGGGACGAACCCCACATGCCCTACAACCGACCGCCGCTGTCGAAGGAAGTGCTGGCCGGGAAGGCGCCGTTCGAGTCCCTGGCCTTCACCCCGAAGGCCTCGGCGGCCGATGTGGAGTGGCGGCTCGGCACGAAGGTCGTCGCGGCGCACTTCGCCGACCGGACCGTGGAACTCGACGACGGATCCCCCCTCTCGTACGACGGTCTGGTCGTCGCCACCGGCATGCGGCCCCGCCGGCTGCTCTGCCCCGGGCCGCTCGCCGGCCGCCACACGGTCCGTACGCTCGCCGACGCCCAGGGCCTGCGAGCCGAACTGACCCGGCCCGGTGCCCGTGTCGTCGTGGTCGGCGCCGGCTTCATCGGCTGTGAGGTCGCCGCCACCGCCGTAGGACTCGGCGTTCGCGAGGTGACCGTCGTCGATCCGCTGCCCCTGCCCATGGTGGGCCCGCTGGGCGAACTACTGGCCCGCGCGCTGCTGAAGCGGCACGAGGAGCGGGGGGTTCGCTTCGCCCTCGGCACGGGAGTCGCCGGGTTCGAGGGTGACGTGGGGGCACCTCCGGGCGCACCCCCGACGGTAGCTGGGGGAGGCAGCGGGGGGAGTGTGACCGGTGTCGTCCTCGCCGACGGTTCCGTGCTGCCCGCCGACGTGGTCGTGGAATCGGTCGGCTCGGTTGCCAACACCGAGTGGCTTCAGGGCAACGGGCTGGACCTGTCCGACGGTGTCCTCACCGACGAGCACCTGCGGGCCGGCGGACATCCGGAGGTGGTCGCGGTCGGCGACGTCGCCCGCTTCCCCAACGCCCGCTACGACGGCGTACCGCGCCGTGTCGAGCACTGGTCGATCCCCACCGACACCGCCAAGCATGCCGCGAAGACGCTGGCCGCTCATCTGGCTGGTGGGGACGGGGAGTTGGCGCCCTTCGCACCACTGCCCACCTTCTGGAGCGACCAGCACGACTTCCGGCTCCAGTCGTTCGGGGCGCCCGGTCTCGGCCTCGATGACGTGCGAGTGCTGGACGGCGAGCCGGACGGTGACGTCCTCGTCGGTTACCACGTCGACGGTCGACTCGTCGGCGTCGTCGCGCTCGGCGGCCAAGCGGCCGCGATGGGTGCCGCCAAGTATCGCGCCCACCTGCTCAAGCAACCCGCCCTCACCGCGTAAGGAGCTCCAAGTGGCCAGTCTCCGTGGTTACTTCCATCCCAAGACGGCGAGTGGTGCCTCGTCGCTGATTCCGTCGCCGCCGTGGTGTTACTCCGGTGATCTGTTGACCGTCGAGTACCGCACAGATCCCTCGCGGGTTCGTGAACTGCTGCCCGAGCCGCTGGAGTTGGCAGACGAGGACCCGGGCGCGGTAGCGCTGATCTGGGCCGACTGGCAGTCCTGCTCGGAGTCCGGGGACGAACTGCTGGATCCGGTGCTCTCCCAGTACAAGGAGGCCTTCGCGGTCGTGCGCTGCAAGTTCCGGGGACAGACGTACTCGCGCTGCGTGTACATCTGGGTGGACAAGGACTTCGCCATCGCCCGGGGGCTGCACCAGGGGTATCCGAAGAAGCTCGGGTCCATCCATCAGACGCGGCCCCATCCGTATGGGCCTGCCCCGCGGATCGAGACGGGGGCGCGGTTCGGGGCGACGTTGGCTGCGGCGGACCGGCGGTTGGCCCAGGCCGTGGTGACTCTGCGGGAGCCGTCGGAGACGAACGGGTTCGTCAACGGCCATCCCATGGCGCATCACCGGTGGCTGCCGTCCATTGAGAAGGGCAAGGGGCTCGCGCTGGATGAGCTGGTCGAGTCGGGAGCGGCGTCTTTTGAGGGCGGGCAGCCGTGGGTCGGGGATGCGGAGTTGGAGTTGTTCGAGGCACCCACGGAGGAGCTGGCGCGGCTGGAGGTTCGGGAGTCGATCGCAGCGTACTACCGGCAGGTTGGGGTGGTTTGGGACGGCGGTCGACTGCTGGAGTCCGGTACGTCGGGAGCGTCTGCCGAGTGAGGTCGGTGACCGGCTGCGGGTTGTTCGTGGCTGGTCGCTCCCCCACTCTCGGCTTCTCCCCCACTCTCGGCTTCGCTCGAGCGGGGGGACCCCCATGAGCGGGTGGACCCCCATCGCGGCGAAGCCGCAAATCGATACAGTCCCGCGCCCCCAGGTGGGTATCCCTGACCCCTTGTTTGATTGGAGCCCTTTTCGCATGCCCGACAACATCACGGTCGCCGGAGTCACCGTCGACCCCCGGCAATGGATCGGAGGCCAACGCGTCGCCTCCGCCGACACCTTCACCGACCTCTCTCCGATCGATGGAAGCGTCCTCGGGGAGATCAGCCGCGGCACCCCGGCGGAGGCCCACGCCGCCGTGGCCGCCGCCAAGGCGGCCTTCCCCGCCTGGGCTGCCACCCCCCGCGCCGAACGTGCCCGCATCCTGCACGCCATCGCCGACGGCGTCGAGAAGCGGATCGAAGAGCTGGCCATCGTCGAGACCACCGACAACGGCGCCCTGCTCCGCTCCCACCGCCAGGGCGTCATGCCGCGCGTCGCCCACAACTTCCGTTTCTTCGCGGACTGGCTGCTGAAGCTGGACCATGAGGACTTCGAGACCCGGGGCCACACGAACCACGTGAGCTGGGACCCGGCGGGCCCCTCCGTACTGATCACCCCGTGGAACGCGCCGCTGATGCTGGCCACTTGGAAGGTCGCCCCTGCCCTGGCGGCCGGCAACACCGTGATCCTCAAGCCGGCCGAGTGGTCCCCGCTGACCGCCTCGCTGCTCGCCGACATCGCCGCCCAGGCCGGGCTCCCGGCCGGTGTCCTCAACGTCGTCCAGGGTTACGGCGCCGAGATCGGCGACGCCCTCACCTCGCACCCGGACGTGCGCCGGATCAGCTTCACGGGGTCGGTGCCGACGGCGCGTCGTATCGCTGCGTCCGCCGCGCCGAACCTCACCCCGCTCAGTCTCGAACTCGGCGGCAAATCACCCCTGTTGGTGTTCGCCGACGCCGATCTGGACCTTGCCGTCGACCTCGCGGTCGAGCAGTACGACAACGCCGGGCAGGTCTGCCTCGCCGCGACCCGCATCCTCGTCGAGGAGTCGGTCGCCGAGGAGTTCACGCGCCGCTTCGTGGAGAAGGCGGCGCGGTTGAAGCAGGGCGACCCTCGGGAGGAGGTCACCGACATCGGGCCCAACATCCACCCCCGCCAGCTGGAGAAGATCGACGGCTTCGTGCAGCGGGCGCTCGAAGGCGGGGCCCGCGCGGTCATCGGCGGCCACCGCAAAGACGGCCAGTACTACGCGCCGACGCTCCTCACGGATGTCGCCCAGGACTCGGAGATCGTCCAGGAGGAGGTCTTCGGGCCGGTACTGACCCTCCAGACCTTCGCCACCGAGGAAGAAGCCGTCCACCTCGCGGGCGGCACCCACTTCGGGCTGGCCGCCACCCTCGCCACCGGCGACCAGGAGCGCGCCGAACGCGTCAGCGCCCAGCTGGTGGCGGGCACGGTCTGGGTCAACTGCTTCTTCGTACGCGACCTCCAGGCACCCTTCGGCGGGTCCCGCCTCTCCGGTGTCGGCCGTGAGGGCGGCACCTGGAGCTTCGACTTCTACTGCGACCTGAAGAACACCGTGACCGCCCCGAACGGATGGAAGAACCATGGGTGAGATCGTCGGGGCGGGGCTTCTCGCCCACGTGCCCACCATCGTGCTCCCGGAGTCCGACCGGCTGGAACTGAACGAGGGCAAGGAGATCACCCTCGTCACCGGCCTCCAGCAGCTCCGCAGGGACGTCTTCGAGCGCGGTACCGCAGGCGAGTACGACACCGTCGTCGTCCTCGACTCCCACTGGGCCACCACCGTCGAGTTCGTCATCACCGCCCAGCAGCGGCGCGCGGGCCTGTTCACGTCCGAGGAGCTGCCGCGCGGCATGTGCCGGATGCCGTACGACTTCCCCGGCGATCCGGAACTCGCCCGCAACATCGAGAAGTTCGCCGACAAGCACGGCACCTGGATCACCGCGATCGACGACGACTACCTGCCGATCTACTACGCCACCATCAACCTGTGGAAGTTTCTCGGCGAGGGGCTCTCGGACAAGCGATGGGTGACCATCGGCGTCTGCCAGACCGGCGACATGGAGGACCACCTCCGCCTCGGCCGTGCGCTCGCGGACGGGATCGCCGCCACCCCCGGGCGGCGCGTCCTGCTCATCGCCTCGGGCGCGCTGTCGCACACCTTCTGGCCGCTGCGGGAGATCCGCGACCACGAGGCCAGCGACCCGGTGCACATCCGCACGCCGGAGGCCCGCGAGGCCGACTACGAACGCATCGCCTGGTTCAAGGAGGGCCGCCACGACAAGGTCCTCGACCGCATGGACGAGTTCTGGAAGTTCAAGCCGGAGGCGAAGTTCTTCCACTACCTGATGATGGCCGGCGCGCTCGGTGAGCAGGCGTGCGTCGCGAAGGCCCGGCAGTACGGCGAGTACGAGAACTCCGTCGGCACCGGCCAGGTCCACCTGTGGTTCGACCGCCCGGCCGACGGCTGGACCGGAAACGGCCTGCACACCCCCTCCGCCCAGTTGTGACCAGGAGAATCGCCATGCCCGAATACCGCCGCATCCTGCTGGACGGCGCCGCCGTCCAGGTCACCGTCGACGGGGACGAACTCGTCGCCGGGGACGGCCGCCGTGTGAAGACCGACGACGCCCGGCATCTGCCCCCGGTCGTCCCCTCCAAGGTGATCGCCGTCCACCTCAACCACCGCAGCCGCGTCGACGAGTTCCAGATCCAACTTCCCGACACCCCCACCTACTTCCACAAGCCGACCTCCTCACTGAACTCCCACCAGGGCGCCGTCGTCCGCCCCGACGGCTGCAAGTGGCTCAACTACGAGGGCGAGGTCGCCATCGTGATCGGGAAGACGGCGCGCAACATCTCGCAGGCCCAGGCAGGTGAGTACATCGCGGGTTACACCGTCGCCAACGACTACGGCCTGCACGACTTCCGCGACACCGACGCCGGCTCCATGCTCCGGGTGAAGGGCTCCGACACCCTCTGCCCACTCGGCCCGGGGCTCGTCACCGACTGGGACTTCCACGGCAAGCGGCTGCGAACGTACGTCAACGGCGAGGTCGTCCAGGACGGTTCGACCGACGAGATGAAGTGGGACATGCACTACCTCGTCGCCGACATCGCCCGCACCATCACCCTCCACCCCGGTGACGTGCTGCTGTCCGGCACTCCCGCCAACTCCCGTCCCGTACAGCCGGGTGACGTGGTCGAGGTGGAGGTCGAGGGCCTGGGCCGCCTCACCAACCACGTCGTCACCGGTCCGGCGCCCGTCCGTACCGACGTCGGCGCGCAACCCACCGAGTCCGAGGAGGTGCTGTCCACGGCGCTCGGCGGCGACTGGGAGTTCCGTGGCATCCGTCCGCCCAAGCGGTGAACGGGCGGGCGGGTATGGTCAACGGCATGACCGAGTCCGTCGAGCAGCCCGAAGGTCGTGAGCCGCGCAGGCGCATGAACTACGGGGAGGGCCGCGAGGCGCTGCTCAACGCCGCTGTGCGGGTCGTGGCGCGGGGCGGGCTGCGCAAGCTCACCTACCGGGCCGTCGCGCAGGAGGCGGGGACCACGCACGGGCTGGTCGTCCACCACTTCGGCTCGCGCGACGCGCTGATCGAGGAGGCGCTCGCCCACGCGATCCGCACCTCGCTGAGCACCAGCGCGCTCGAACCCGGCACGGGCAAGGTCGCCGACTTCTCGGTCGGGCTCTCCGAGATGGTCACGGCGGATCCGGACATCCAGGCGTTCCAGTACGAGCTGCTGCTGGAGTCACGGCGGCGGCCGGAGCTGCTGCCGCAGATCCGCGCGCTGTACGACGCCTACTTCGACGCCACCAAGCGCGAGCTGTCCCGGATCCTCCCCGACGACGCGGGCCACCCCTTGACCCGACTGGTCTTCGCGGCCCTTGACGGGATCGTGCTGCACCAGCTCGTCTTCGGCGAGCCCGAGACCACCGACGCGGCCGTCGAGGAGCTGCGCCACCTGCTCCGGCTCCTCGAAGCCGAAGGCGACACCGGCTCGGCAAACCGCTAGGCAAGGCCCAACGGGCCGTCCGACTGGGCATTTGGGCCTCGTTCGCGCTGCTCAGAAACGCGCTGAGGACAACTCCGGCGGAAATCCCGGAGCTCCCCCTTGTCAAACGGATAGTTCCAGCCCACCATGGGGCAACTCGTTTGGCCTGAAACGACCATCCTCCTTCTCTGGCAGGTGATCCGAGTGGACAGTCAGACAGCGGTCGGCAACCAGGCCGCGCCCGACACCTCCACCACAGGCAGGCTCAAGCCCAACTCGCTCGGCGTCCTGGGCATCCTCTTCTTCGTTCTGTCCGCCCAGGCGCCGCTCACCGGCGTCGCGGGCGCTGTTCCCCTCTCCGTCGCCCTCGGCAACGGACCCGGCGCCCCTGCCACCTATGTGGCGGCCGGGGTGATCACGCTGTTGTTCTCGGTCGGCTTCGTGGCCATGGGCCGGCACGTGGTGAACGCCGGTGCCTTCTACACGTACATCGGCAAGGGCCTCGGCCGGCACGTCGGCACCGGCAGCGCCGGCGTCGCACTCTTCGCCTACTGCGCGATCCAGGCCGCCATGTACGGCCTCTACGGAGCGACCGTCAGCAGTCTGCTGGCACACCACACGGGGGCGGACGTGCCCTGGTGGGTGTGCGTCCTGGTCACCATGGCGATCGTCCAGGTCCTGGGAGCCTCGGGCATCGAGATGGGCGCCAAGGTGCTGGCGGTCTTCGTCCTGGCGGAGTTCAGCATCCTCAGCGCCTTCGCTCTCGTCACCTTCGTCCAGGGTGGTGGGCCCGAGGGCCTCGCCTTCAGCGAGTCCTTCTCGCCGGTGGCGGCGCTCGACGGGGCCCCGGGCGTGGCGCTGATGTTCTCCGTCGCCTCGATGATCGGCTTCGAGGCCACCGCGATCTACGGCGAGGAGGCGCGCGAACCCCGCAGAACGGTGCCCCGGGCCACCTATCTGGCCGTCGCCCTCGTCACCGGCTTCTTCGCCTTCGCCTCCTGGATGCTGATCTCCGCCTACGGCCCCTCGAACGCGACCGCGGCCGCCGGCAAAGCGCTGGAGGGCGGCGACTCGACGGCCTTCGTCTTCGCGCCCATCGCCGACCAGTTCGGCACCTGGGTCAACGACGTCCTGCCCGTCCTGCTGGCCACCTCGCTCTTCGCGGGCATCCTCGCCTTCCACAACTCCGCCAACCGCTACCTGTTCTCCCTCGGTCGCGACGGGCTGCTGCCCCGCAGGCTGACGTCGATCAACCGCCGCCACTCTCCCGGTGTGGCGGGCACTGTCCAGACGGCCGTCGCCGTCCTGCTGGTGACCCCCTTCGCGCTGGCCGGCAAGGACCCGGTCCTGACCCTGTTCTCCTGGGGCAGCGGAGTGGCCGTCCTGGGGATCATGCTGCTGTACCTCCTGACCTCGGTCTCCGTGGTCGCCTTCTTCCGCCGGGAACGCCTGGACACCCGGCCCTGGAACACACTGATCGCCCCGGCCCTGGGCGCACTCGGCATCGTCGGCGCGATCTGGCTGATCGTCGAGAACTTCACCACGCTCATCGGCGGCGACCCGGCCACCGCCCTCTGGCTCGGACTCACCGTCCCGGCAGTGCTGGCCCTGAGTACCGTCGCGGCCACGATGAGGCGCGGGGCGGCCAGCGGCGGTTGACGTACCCCCCAGGGCGGAGCGTCAGTCCGCCTCACCCGCCACCCGGTCAAGGAAGTCGTCGACCAGGTGGCGGGTGTTCGCCCGGCCCGTCGGGGGCTCTTGTACCGGGTCCACCCGGGTCATATCGTTTGAGATCAAATGAAATTACTGCCGTGAGCTGGAGGCCACGCATGCCGGACATCACCCACGACGAGTGGCTTCGCCGCGCCAAGACCTTCGAGGTGTCCGGCGCCCACCACATCGACGGCGCCGACGAGGACGGCGGCGGAGCGGCCTTCACGGTCGTCTCCCCCCGGGACGGTCAGGTGGTGACCGAGATCGCCGACGGGGGCGCCGCCGAGGTGGACGCAGCCGTGGCCGCCGCGCGCCGGGCCTTCGACTCCGGCCCCTGGCCCCGTCTCGCGCCCGCCGACCGCGGTCGGACCCTGCTGCGCATCGCCGAACTGCTCGACGAGCAGCGCGAGAAGCTCGCGCTGACCATCAGCCTGGAGATGGGCAAGCCGATCACGGACGCGTACGACATCGAACTGCGCGCCGCCATCAACACCTTCCGCTGGTACGGGCAGCTGGCGGACAAGCTCACCGACGAGGCCCCCCACAGCGCGCCGGACGCCCTCGCACTGATCACCCGAGAACCGTCCGGTGTCGTGGGCGCGGTCGTGCCCTGGAACTTCCCGCTCACCCTGGCGAGTTGGAAGATCGCCCCGGCGCTCGCCGCCGGCTGCACGGTCGTCCTCAAGCCCTCCGAGAACTCGCCGCTGTCCGCGCTCCTCCTGGGCCGGCTCGCCACCGAGGCCGGGCTGCCGCCGGGTGTGCTCAACATCGTCAACGGCAACGGCCCGGTCGCCGGCCGGGCCCTCGGACTGCACCCGGACGTGGACGTCCTCGCCTTCACCGGCTCCACCGCCGTCGGCCGCCACTTCCTGCGCTACGCGGCCGACTCCAACCTCAAACGCGTCTGGCTGGAACTGGGCGGCAAATCGCCCAACATCATCCTTCCCGACGCCCCCGACCTGGAGAAGGCCGCCGCCACCGCCGCCTGGGGCATCTTCTTCAACCAGGGCGAGATGTGCACCGCCCCCTCCCGGCTGCTGGTGCACTCCTCGATCGCCGAACGCGTCGTCGCGGCCGTCGTGGCGCGCGCCCGGGAACTGCGCGTCGGCGACCCCCTCGACCCGGCCACCGAGATGGGCGCCCTGGTCGGCGAGGCCCACCTGAGCCGCGTACGGGACCACATCGGCACCGGTCTGGACGAGGGCGCCCGGCTGCGGGCCGGCGGCGAGCGCATCCTCACCGGCACGGGAGGCACGTACCTGGAACCGACGGTCTTCGACCGGGTGGAGCCCGGCATGCGGCTGGCCCGCGAGGAGATCTTCGGGCCCGTCCTGTCCGTGCTCGCCTTTGACGACCTGGACGAGGCGATACGGCTCGCCAACGCCACCGAGTACGGCCTCGCCGCCGGCCTGTGGACCTCCGATCTGTCCACCGCCCACCGGGTCTCGCGGGCGCTGAAGGCCGGCACGGTCTGGGTCAACTGCTACGAGGAGGGCGACCTGACCGTCCCTTTCGGCGGCATGAAGCAGTCGGGCAACGGCCGGGACAAGTCCGTCCACGCCATCGAGAAGTACACCGAACTCAAGACCACCTGGATCCAGCTGTGACCTCCAGTCCGGCCCGCCCCCTCATCGCGATCCCCGCCCGCTTCGCCGCCACCACCTCCGCCCTGCGCCACGCCGCCGAGGTCAATGCCCGCGCCCTGATCGAGTCCGTATGGCGGGCCGGCGGTGAACCGGTGAGCCTGCACCCCGCCGACACCGATGTGGAGGCCCGCCTCGCCCGCTTCGACGGGGTCCTGCTCCCCGGCGGCGGCGACCTCGCCCCGCACCGGTACGGCGCCACCGACACGCACGACAGCGTCTACGACGTCGACGACCTCCAGGACACCTTCGACCTCCAAGTCGCCCTGCGGGCGCTGGAGTCGGGCCTGCCCCTGCTGGCGGTCTGCCGAGGTATGCAGGTCGTCAACGTCGCCCTGGGCGGCACGCTGGAACAGGACATGGGCGGTCCGCAGCGCGAACACCGGCACCTCGTTCATCCGGTGGCGATCCGGCGCGGCACGCTGCTGGAACAGGCCACCGGAGCGGAGAAGGCCGAAGCCTCCTGCTACCACCACCAGCGAGTGGACCGACTCGGTGAGGGCCTGGAGGTCACCGCACGGGCGGCCGACGGAACTCCGGAAGGCCTCGAACTCGCCGGAGCGCGCGGTTGGTTCACCGCCGTCCAGTGGCACCCCGAGGACACCGCGCACGAGGACGCCGCCCAGCACGATCTCTTCGCGGCGCTCGTGCGAGCGGCCCGCTGAAGCTCACAGCGAAGGGCTCTCAGCCCTTCGGGCGTCGCCCGCTGCGGCGAGGAGCGGGCTCTGCCCCGTTCAGCAGCGACTGGCGGCGCTCCTCGCCGTTCTCCTCGACCTGCAGCACAACGCGCCGCAGGTCCTCGGCCAGACTCCGGCACTCCTCATCCGTCAACTGCCCGGTGACGAACGCCTCCTCCTCGTTGAACTGCGGGAACAGCCGCCGCATCAGCCGCTCACCCTCGTCGGTGAGGCTCAGCAGGACCAGCCTCCCGTCCGAGGGGTGCCCCGCCCTGCTGAGCAGCCCGCGCGATTCCAGCGTGCGCGACACCCCGGTGAGCGTCCCCTTGGAGATGCCGGCCTCCTCGGCCACATGCCGGGTCTCCGACTCGCCCCACACCCACACGACCCACAGCACCACGAAAGCCGTCCACGTCAGATCGGAGCCGCGCAGCACGGAGTTCTCCAGGTGCTGGCGGACCGCCGAGGCGGCCCGGTAGATGTTGGCCACGGCCGCCATCTGGTCCCGGCGGATCGGGATGCCGCCGAGTTTCGCCGCGGCGAGCTTCTCGGCTTCGGTGATGGATCGCTGGCCGGGCACGGGCGCTCCCTCGTTGTGCATTGACCGTTCGGCCTCAAATTGTACGAAGAGAGTGCCCGAGGGCGATGCGGGCCCTCGGACACTCCTCCGGTGTCACGACCGCATGGCGCTCAGCGCTCGTGGACGACACGCCCGTCGAACACCGTCAAGTCCACCTCCGCGTCCGTGATTTCGTGGGGATCCAGTTCCAGCAGTGGTCGGTCCAGTACGCACAGATCCGCGACCTTGCCGACTTCGATGGACCCCTTCCACTCCTCCGCGAAGTCCTGACGGGCCGCATTGACCGTGTACGCACGCAGGGCCTCGGCGAGGCCCACACACTGCTCCGGGCCGCTGCGCCGGCCGCTCGCCTTCGACTCCCGCAGCATCATCGCGGCCACTCCCTGCCGCCAGTCGGGCTCCGTGATCGGGGCGTCGGAGCTGGCGCAGACCGCGACGCCGGCCTCGACGGCGGACCGCACGGGCCATTGGCAGGCGGAGCGTTCGGCACCCACCACCTCGTCCATCAGGTCGGAGATGGTCCACTTGATGGCCGGGTTCATGTTGATGCCGTAACCGTGTGCGGCGAGTTTCGCGAGGCTGCCGGGGCCGATGAAGTCACCGTGGATGACGTAGTGCCGGGCGTCGGGCCGGGGTGCCGCCTCGTCGGCCGCGACGAACGCGTCCACGACCGTGTCGATCGCCCGGTCTCCGGTGACGTGCACGCCCAGCTGGAAGCCCGCCTCGTGGGCGATCCGGATCATCTCGCGCAGCTCGTCGACCTGGAGTGCGGGAGTGTCGCCGTGCACGCACAGCGCGCCGTGGCCGCCGTCGGCGTACGGCTCGTTCATCCAGGCCGTACGGTTCGGCGGTACTCCGTCGGCGAAGATCTTGACGCCGATGGCGCGCAGGAGCCGGGGGTCGGCAGACTCCGGGCGCCGCAGTTCGGCCAGGCCCTTGCGTACGTCGTCTGCGGAGCCGCCCATCGGCGCGGGCAGCAGCAGGACGCTGACCCGGGCATCGAGGCCGCCGGTGGCCGCGAGGTCGGCGTACGCGGTCCAGTTGTCGGTGCTCAGCCCGCCGAAGAGGGTCGTGGCGCCGCCGGGACCGAGGCCGGGCTCGGTGTAGCTGGTGATGCCGCGCGAGTGGAGTTCGGCGATCACGTTCCGGATGGCCTCGCGGCGCTGGGGGACGGTGGGGGAGGGGAGCGCGGCCTGGACGAGTCCCTGGGCGGCCTCGCGCAGGATGCCGGCGGGCTCGCCGTCCGGGTCGAGGTCGATGACACCGCCCGACGGGGGCACACTCGACGCGTCGATGCCGCACTGGCGCAGGGCCGCGCTGTTGACCCACACCATGTGCGAGGAGAAGTCGGTCAGGCAGACCGGGTTGTCCGGCGCCACGATGTCGAGATCCCGCCGGTGGGGGAAGCGACGGGGATCGGCGAGACACTCCGCCAGGTAGCCGGGGTCCCAGCCGAGGCCGATGATCCACTCGCCGGGCCGGGAGGCTTGCACCTGACTCCGCACGGCTGCGGCGATGTCGGCGATCGACGCCACCGCCGGATGGCCGACGGCGATGGCGAAGGGCGGCTTGGTCATGCCGTACGCGGCCCCGTGCAGGTGAGAGTCGTTGATGCCGGGCAGTACGGACCGGCCGCCCAGTTCGACGACGCGCGTGCCGGGCCCGGCCAGGGCGCGGATCTCGGCGTCGGTGCCGGCGGCGACGATGGTCCGGCCGCGCACGGCCACACCTTCGGCCACGGTGAAGCCGTCGTCGACGGTCAGGACCTGGCCGCCGGTCAGGATGAGGGTGGGGGCGCTGTCGCTCACGCGAATCCTCTCTGGGACGTGAAGGTCGTGGGACGGGTCACCGCGTCAGCCGCGGACCGAAGTAGGCGAGCGCCGCGCCCGCCACCAGGGCGATGCCCTGGGCCATCTGCTGCCAGAACGTCGGTACGTTCAGCAGCGTCAGCCCGTTCTGCAGACAGCCCAGGAACAGTACGCCGAGCAGCACTCCGAAGACGGAGCCCGAGCCGCCGGTGAGCGCGACTCCGCCGAGCAGGACCGCGGTGAGCACGGTCAGTTCGAAGCCGGCCCCCGAGGTCCCGGCGACCACGCTGTCCAGTACGGACGCCTTGATCGCGCCGGCCAGGGCCGCCGCGACCGAGGTGACGACGAACAGTGCGAAGGGCGTACGGCGGATGCTGATGCCGGAGAGATAGGCGGCCTCCCGGTTGACGCCGATGGCGAAGACGTGCCGCCCGGCCGGGGTGAGGGCCAGGAACAGCGCACCGGCGACGAGCACCAGTACGGCGATGACGACCGGCGCGTCGATCCCGGCGATACGTGACCCGCCGAGCCAGGCGAACCCGGAGCCGAAGCTGCTCAGCGGCAGCGGGAAGAGCTGCTGCGCGAGTCCGCGCACCGCGGCCAGCATGCCCAGCGTCACGATGAACGAGGACAACCCCAGATAGCAGCACAGGACGCCGTTCACGGCGCCCACCGCCGCACCCACGGCCAGTGCGCCGAGCACGGCGACGACCGGTGACTGGTGCTGCTGCCCGGCGAGCCAACCGGCGACCAGCCCGCCCAGAGCGACGGTGGAGCCGACCGACAGATCGAGGTAACCGCTGATGACCAGCAGCGCCAGAGGCACGGCCACGAGGGTGAGGGTGGCCGCGTCGGTGGCGATGCCGCGCAGGTTGCCCCCGTCGAGGAAGCTCCCCGTCGTCAGCTGGAACACCAGCACCATCAGGACGAGGACGATGAGCAGCGGATGCCGCCGCACGGCGTCGAGTCCGCTGCCGGCCAGGGCGCGCGGGCCAGGAACGAGGCGGTCGGCGGGGAAGGTGGTCGCGGTGGTCATGCCGCTCCTTTTGAGGTCGCGGGGGCGGTGTCGTGGACGGCCGACAGGAGCGCGGCCTCGGTGAGTCCGGCGCCGCCGAGCTCGCCGACGATCCGTCCGGAGGAGACGATCAGGCAGCGGTGGGCGAGTGCGACGACTTCCTCCGGATCGCTGGACGCGAACAGCACGGCTGTGCCGCGCTGCGCGGCGAGCGAGGAGACGACCTGGTAGATCTCCTGCCGGGCGCCCACGTCGACGCCTTGGGTGGGCTCGTCGAGGAGCAGAACGTCGACGTGGTGCGCCTCGTTGATCCAGCGGCCGAGGACAAGCTTCTGCTGGTTCCCGCCGGAGAAGGCGGCCGCCGGCAGGCCCGGCCGGGCCGGGCGCAGCCCCACTGCGTCGCACAGCGAGCCGAAGATCCGCCGCTCGGCGCGCAGCGCCCGTACGCCGCGCCGGGCGAGCGGACGGATCGCCGGCAGCAGCGCGTTGTCCTGCGCGCTCAGCACCGGGAACAGGCCCTGTCTGCGCCGGTCCGCCGGTACGAGGGCGATCCCCGCGGCCAGTGCGTCGGCAGGCCGGGTGGCTTCGACGGCACGGTCTTTGACGTGCACGGTCCCATCCGATGCGCGGCGTCTGCCGAAGAGCGTCTCCAGGACGCGCGTACGGCCGGAACCGATGAGTCCGAACAGGCCGACGATCTCGCCCTCGGCCACGTCCACGTCGACGGGACCGAATCCGGGGCCCCGCAGGCCGTCCACCGTGAGGCAGGGCGTGCGCGGCGCGCCGGAGTCTGCCGGTGCGTCCGCTGTCGCGCCCGGCGAGAGAGGAGGCGCCGGGCCGACGATCGCCTCGACCAACTCCTGTCGGCCCCGCCCCGACACCTCCGAGTGATGGGTCACGCGCCCGTCCCGCAGCACCGTCACGGCGTCCGCCAGCCGCTCCACCTCGGCCAGCAGATGGGTGACGTACACGATGGCCAGCCCTTGGGTGCGCAGGTCCTCCACCCGTTCGGCCAGCGCGTCGCTCTCGGCCCCGGACAGGGCGGCGGTGGGCTCGTCCAGGACGAGGACCGAGGCGCTGCGGCTGAGCGCCTTGGCGATCTCCACCAACTGCCGTTGTCCCATGGGAAGTTCGCCCACCCGGTCGCGAGGGGAGCAGTTCGCCGCCACCCGCTGGAGCAGTCCGGCCGCGACGTCCTCCTGGGCCCGGCGGTCGATCCGGCCGTACTTGGTCCACTCCTGGCCGAGGAAGATGTTCTCGGCCACCGTCAGGGAGTCGACGACGCTGAGCGTCTGGAAGATGATCGCCACTCCGGCGGCGATCGACTCACGCGGACTCAGCCGTGTGTGGCTGCTGCCACCCACCTCGATCGTGCCCGCGTCCGGCGGGAAGGCCCCGCCGAGGCACTTGATCAGGGTGGACTTGCCGGCGCCGTTGTGGCCGAGGAGGGCGTGCACCTGGCCCGCCGGGACGGTGAGGTCCACGCCGTCCAGTGCCCGGACGCCACCGAAGGACTTGCTCAGTCCGCGGATACGGAGATTCGGTTCCGTCATGCCCGTCATGCCGGCCGCCTAGGAGTTCTGCGCAAGCAGGTCGTCGATCCGCGCGGTGTCGGCGTGCTGGACGAGCGTGATCGGCACCTGGGCGCTGGGGTTGGCCTTCCCGGCGGCGACAGCCAGCGGCACGTCGACGACGGCGTTCGCGATGTCGTTCGGTGCCAGCGCGGCGGAGGCCCGGTAGAACGTGCCCTGTTTGATGGCGAGGAGGGAAGGGGCGGCGCCGTCCTGCCCGCCGACGAAGGTCTTGGCGTCGGCCTTCGCCCGCCCTGTCTGCTGGAGGGCCTTGAAGCCGCCGTACGCGGCGGCGTCCGTGACCCCGAGGACGATGTTGAGGTCGGGGTGCTTGGCGAGGATGGCCCGGGTCTTCGAGAGCCCGGTGTCCGGGTCGATGGCCTGCTCCTTCGCGACCACGTCGACACCGGGTGCGTGCTCGGTGAAGGCGTCGATCATGCCCTTGGTGCGCTCGCGGCCCAGCTGGATCGTGCTGTCGGTGAGGAACGCGATCTTGCCCTTGCCGCCGAGCCGTTCGTTGGCCCACTGCGCGGCGGCCTCCCCGAGCAGAGTGCCGCCCTCGAGGAAGCTGAACTGGATGTCCGCGCTCTGGTGTTGCAGCGTTCCGCCGTACGTCACCCAGATCAGCCCGGAGTCCAGCGCCCGCTTGGCGGTGGCCTCGGTGGCCTCGAAGACCATCGGGAACGACACGATGGCCGGGACCTTCTGCGAGACCCAGGCGCTCAGATTGGTGGCCTGAGTGTCGGCGCTGCTCGCGTCGCTCGTGGTCAGCAGGGTGATGCCGTGCTTCTTCGCGGCCTTGGTGGAAAGTTTCACCAGCGTCGAGTACAGGGGGAGCTGGGTGAACGGATAATCCAGGCCGATCTTGCCGAGGGACTTGGCCCCCGGCGACGAGCCGGCGGCCGCGGCGGTCGAGCCGGCGCCGTCGTCCGGTGCCGAACAGCCCGCGGTGGCCAGTGCGGTGGCCGCCGTGATGCCGCCGGACCATGCGAGGAACTGCCGGCGTGAGGCCGTGGACACGGCATGCGGGAATCTGGTCATGGCGGGGCTCTCCCAGGTGAACGGGCCCGTCATGGCGGGCGTCCGGCTGTGCCCAACAGGAAAGCCCCGGACCACGTGCCTGGCCATCCGTACAAATACCGACTCTCCGAGTGCCCTGGCGCCGACCGGGAGAGGCCCTGTCACAGAACGGCAAACGGCTTGTCCGGCGCCCTGTATCCCGCATATCGTTAGGGCCCAAACAATCGGTCCGAACAATCCTCGTAGCGACAAGAGCCGTCGGGAGGCTCGCATGCTCGGCCACCAGCAGATCGCCGCCGCGACGCGCATCGGCATGCTCACGCGCGAGCGCGACACCGCCACGGCCTGCGCTCAGGCCATGCAGGAACTCGGCCGAGCCCTTCCGTTCGACGCCGCGTCCCTGCTCGGGATCGACCCTGTCTCCGGGACGCACCTGCAGATCGCCGGTGTCGGCTACCCCGCCGCGGCCTCGCAGGCCCTGGCCGCCGAGTTCGTCTCGACCCCGTGGTACGCCAACGTCGTACGGCAGGAGCTGCCGCGCTCCATTTCCGAGGACGCCGACGATCCCGGACCGCGCTTCAGGCACGGCTGGTTCTACGCAGAGCGGGTCCGCCCCGCCGGCTTTCGCGACGGGCTGACCGGGGCGCTGCGCCACCAAGGGCGCCTCGTCGGCCTGATCCACCTCTCCGCGGAAGGCGCGGACATCTACGACACCGAGGCGAGACAACTCCTCGCCTCGATCCTGCCCGCACTGGGCGCCCTCGCCGACCCCACCGCACACGCCGGTGGCTTCCACGAAGTCCCGGCGGGGGCTGCGGCGAACCTCGTCATCCCCGACGGCGTCATCGACCTGCCTGGCCGGGCGCCCGCCGGGGCGCTGGGCGACGAGGACTTCCGGCGGCTCACGGAGGCGTTCACGCTCTCGCGAGGGCTGCGGTTGCGGGCGCTGTGGCCGGTCGGGTCCGGATGGTGCCGGGTGGTGCTGCAACGGTGCACGGCGGGTCCGGCGGCACGCGAGGCGGTGCTGGTGTACGAGGAGCGCGCCGAGCTGCCGTACGGCCTGAGCCCGCGCGAACTCGAGGTTCTCACGCGAGCCGCCCGGGGCCAGACCAACCAGGCCATCGCGCAGGCCCTGTTCCTGTCGCCGCGCACGGTGCACAGCCACATCGAGCACCTGCTGCGCAAGACCGGCTGCTGCTCCCGCGCCGAGGCAACGGCGCTCGCCGTGCGTGACGGTGTGCTGCGGCCCGCGCCCGAGGACCTCGAGTACTTCGTGGAGAGGGAACCCGGATGACCACCACACCCCGCATGCTGCTCGTCCTCAGCGAGAACTGGACCCTGACCGGCGGTCGCGCCGACCTGCCCAAGGCGGTCCGGTGGGCCCGCGAGGCCGAGGACGCGGGCTTCGACTCGGTGATGGTCAGCGAACACATCGTGCTCGGCCCCGACGCCGGTGCCGACGGCATCATGGGCAACCCGCGCGACTATGCCCTCCCGGGCAACCAGGACCCGTACACCCCCTGGCCCAACTCGCTGCTCCTGCTCGCCGCCATCGCCTCCGTAACCGAACGTCTGCGGCTGGCCGCCGCGGCCGTCCTCGCCCCGCTGCGCCATCCGCTGCTCATGGCGCGGGAGTTGGGCACCCTCGACCTGATCAGTGAGGGGCGGCTGCTGGTCCAGCCCACGGTCAGCTGGAGCCGGGACGAGTACGACGCCCTGGGAGTCCCCTTCGGCAGGCGGGGGCGGCTGCTCGACGAGCACCTGGACGTCTGGGCGAAGGCATGGGGGCCGTCCCCGATCTCGCACGACAGCGAGCACTACCCGTTCCGGGACGTCTACTTCGAGCCCAAGGCGTACCGACCGGAGGGCCCGCGACTGTGGTTCGGCGGACAGCGCCTGCAGGGCCCCGTCCTGCGCAGGCTCGTCCGGTACGGCCACGGCTTCCACCCTCTGGGCAGGCCCACGCCGCAGGACATGCAGCTGCTGAAGGAAGCCATGGCGGCGGCCGGCCGGGACGTCACCGACCTGGAAATGATCGGCGGCACGCAGGCCGTCTTCCCCGACGACCGCTCCACGGCGGATCTCGGTGCGGCCCTGGCGTCGATCCCGGAACAGCTCGCACAGGGCTTCACGACCTTCTGCATCAAGCCGAACCAGTTCATCGACGACCCGGACGGGGTCGGGGCGTTCTGCCATGACGTGATGCGCCGGGTGACAGCGCTGACCGCGTAGCGCGGGCCCTCAGCGGCTTACCCGGCCCGGTTGCGCTGTGGTGAGGATCTCGGTGTGGCTCACGAAGCCGTTCCGTACCCTGGTCCGAGAAGAAATAGCCCTTGACCTGCAAAAGCGGGCAGGGAGCCGAATTCTGGGAGCGCTCAATGCTGCGTACCATGTTCAAGTCCAAGATCCACCGTGCCACCGTCACCCAGGCCGACCTGCACTACGTCGGGTCCGTGACCATCGACGCCGATCTGCTCGACGCCGCCGACCTGCTGCCCGGCGAGCTGGTCCACATCGTCGACATCACCAACGGCGCCCGCCTGGAGACGTACGTCATCGAGGGAGAGCGCGGCTCCGGCGTGATCGGCATCAACGGTGCGGCAGCCCACCTGGTGCACCCCGGCGACCTCGTGATCATCATCAGCTACGCCCAGGTCTCCGACGCCGAGGCCCGCGCCCTGCGCCCCCGGGTCGTGCACGTCGACGCCGGCAACCGGATCGTGGCTCTCGGCGCGGACCCCTCCGAGCCGGTACCCGGCTCGGACCAGGAGCGCAGCCCGCAGGCCGTGCCCGCGGTCACCGCCTGACCGTCCATCCGGGCCCCGTTCGTCCCGCGACGGGGTGAGTGCGTGCACGGCGCACGGGTACGCGTGGAAACAAGTCCAGGGGCCGAAGTTCCACATGGCTGGAGGACACGATGACCCACCCGAATCCCGACCCCACCCGCCCGGGCCCTCCTCCGGGCCCGGGCCCCGACCGCCCGGAACCCCTCCCGGAGCCGGTCCCCAACCCCAAGCCCCACCCGGTGCCAGACCCCAGCCCGTCCCCGGTCCCGGAGCCTCCCGGCCCCGAACCACTGCCGAAGCCGGGGCCACTGCAGCCGTAGAGGGCAAACGACACGTGGCCCGGTGCGGAACTTCCGCACCGGGCCACCGTGTAAATCCCGGTCAGCGGCGACGCCCCTCAAGGGGCGCGAGGCTGTACTCAATGTGCGGCTCCGCCGCGTGGGCGCGATCAACCACGTACAACCCGCAGCCGCCCAACTCCAGACGTCCCCGAGCTCTTAGCCGACCACCTCGGACCGATCCCCACCCCACAGGGTGTGGAACGACCCCTCCCGGTCCACACGCCGATACGTGTGCGCCCCAAAGAAGTCCCGCTGCCCCTGTGTAAGCGCCGCAGGCAACCGCTCCGCACGCAGAGCGTCGTAGTAAGACAGGGCCGCAGCAAACCCAGGCGTGGGAACGCCCTGCTGGACGGCCGTGGCGAGGACCGCCCGCCAGTCGTCCTGAGCCGCCCCGATCTCCTGGGCGAAGGTCGCGTCGGAGAGCAGGCTCGGCAGGTCCGGCCGGGTGTCGTACGCGGCACGAATCCGATCCAGGAACGCCGCGCGAATAATGCACCCACCGCGCCAGAGCGAGGACACCGCACCCAGATCGATGTTCCAGTCGTACTCCGCGCTGCCCGCCGCGATCTTGTGGAAGCCCTGCGTGTACGACACGATCTTCGAGGCGTACAACGCCTGTTCCACCTGGTCGGCGAAGGCCGCCGCCTCCGACTCGCCGAGCGGCGTGGCCTTCGGCCCGGCGAGCCCGCGCGAGGCCTCCCGCAGCTCCGTGTGACCCGACAGCGACCGGGCGAAGACCGCCTCCGCGATGCCCGAAACCGGCACACCCAGGTCCAGCGCGATCTGCACGGTCCAGCGCCCCGTGCCCTTCTGCTCGGCCTGGTCCTGGACGACGTCCACGAAGGGCTTGCCCGTGGCCGCGTCCACGTGGGACAGGACCTCGGCAGTGATCTCGATCAGATAGGAGTCGAGGCGTCCGGTGTTCCAGGTGCGGAAGATGTCCGCGATCTGCGCGGGGGAGTAGCCCGCCACATCGCGCAGCAGCTGGTACGCCTCACCGATCAGCTGCATGTCCGCGTACTCGATGCCGTTGTGCACCATCTTCACGAAGTGACCGGCACCGTCCGGACCGACATGGGAGACGCAGGGCGAACCGTCGGCCGCCTTGGCCGAGATCTTCTCGAGCATCGGGCCCAGCGAGTCGTACGACTCCTTCGGGCCGCCCGGCATGATGCTCGGTCCGTTCAGAGCGCCTTCCTCGCCGCCGGAGACGCCCATGCCGACGAAGTGGATGCCCTGCTCGCGCAGGTCGCGCTCCCGGCGCCGGGTGTCCGCGAAGTGGGCGTTGCCCCCGTCGATGATCATGTCGCCGGGCTCCAGAAGCGGGGCGAACTCCTGGATCACCGCGTCGGTCGGATCGCCGGCCTTCACCATGATCACCAGTCGGCGCGGGCGCTCCAGGGCGGCCACGAACTCCTTGGCGGTCTCGGCAGCGATGAAGTTCCCCTCGCTGCCGAACTCCTCGACCAGCGCGTGCGTGCGCGACGCCGTCCGGTTGTGCAGGGCGACCGTGTATCCGTTGCGCGCGAAGTTGCGGGCGAGATTGCGCCCCATGACCGCGAGACCCGTCACGCCGATCTGCGCTGAAGTGCTCATACGGTTGGCTCCTAAAAGGTCCTGAAAACGGTGGTGCTCGTCAGTATCGCCCCACTGACCATCCTGACTTGCCGACGATGTGTACGCATGGCGTGCCTTTCTGCCTCAGCCGATCCGCAACAACAGTGCATTCCCGGTCACTTGGCGGGACAGAGCGGCTGATTGCCGCCTTGTCATGGCCTGTTCGCGGCGTTTACTTTTGCCCCCGCTGACGCATGTCGAGGGGGCTTACTCCATGGCCGTACGGGGCCGGCACCGCCGGTATCAGCCGAACAGGATCAACCGGGCTTCGCTGACGGTCACGGCGGGCGGCGCCGGAATGGCGATGCCCCTCATAGCCACCGGCGTTGCCGACGCGGCCGATGTGGACACCTGGAACAAGGTCGCCGCCTGCGAGTCCAGCAACAAGTGGGACATCAACACCGGCAACGGCTATTACGGCGGGCTGCAGTTCAGCCAGTCCACCTGGGAGGCCTTCGGCGGCACGGCATACGCCGCACGCGCCGACCTCGCCACCAAGGACCAGCAGATCGCCATCGCCGAGAAGGTCCTCGATGGCCAGGGCCCCGGCGCCTGGCCGGTGTGCTCCGTGCGCGCGGGCCTCACCCGTGGCGGTGACACCCCCGACATCAGCCCTTCGGGCACCGCGGACCGCAAACCCCAGCGCACCGTCCGCGACGTGCAGCCGCAGACCACGCCCCAGTCCCAGGCGGGCACCGCCGAGATGTACACCGTCGTCCGCGGCGACACGCTGTCCGGCATCGCAGGGTCGCGTGAAGTCCAGGGCGGCTGGCGGCAGTTGTACGACAGCAACCGCAAGGCCATCGGCGCCGACCCGAACCTGATCGTCCCCGGTCAGCGGCTGAGTCTTGGCACCAAGGCCCCGGACAAGCCCGCCCCCGGTACGCCGGTGTCCAACCCGACGGCTCCCGAGAAGCCCGAGAAGAAGGAAGAGCGGGCCGAGAGCAAGCCCCGTGAGTCGGCGCGTACCGTCACCGCCCCGGTGGAGGCCGGCGCCGGAACGCCGTACCGCGCGACGGGTTCGTCCTGGTCGAAGGGCTATCACACGGGTGTCGACTTCCCGGTGCCCACCGGCACCTCGGTCAAGTCGGTCGCCGGGGGCGAGGTAGTGACCTCGGGCTGGGGCGGATCCTTCGGCTACCAGGTGGTCATCAAGCACGCCGACGGCCGCTACACCCAGTACGCCCATCTGTCGGCGATCTCCGTGAAGGACGGGCAGAAAGTGGTGAGCGGGCAGCGCATCGGCCGCTCCGGCTCCACGGGCAACAGCTCGGGCCCGCATCTGCACTTCGAGGTGCGGACGGGGCCCGAATTCGGCAGCGACATCGATCCGGTCGCTTATCTGCGCAAGGGTGGCGTCAGCCTCTGACAGCTGCCGACGTGTACGCCTGATATCAGGTTTTGATGCGGGAGCCGGCCACCAGCGGCACCGGGAGCAGCGGGATGTAGAGACCGTTGTAGTACGGGCCGTGCTGCCGGGCCGGTTCGTCCGTGCCGTCCCGCGCACCGTCGCCCGGCGGCGGCCCATTGGACCCGGTGCGTGCCAGGCCGGCCGCCTCCCGCACGGCCACCGGCGTCGGCACGACGACCGCGGCCGGCGCGAGGGGCACCTCTTCCCGCACCGCCGCAGCTGCTTCCCGTACCGGCGCCGCCGCGGCGACCAGCCCTGCCACCTCGGCGGTCCGCTGCTCGGGCAGCAGGACCGCCCCGTCGGCCGGAGCCCCGGCCACCAGGGCGGGCTCGGCCGGAACCGGCTCCGTACGCTCTGTGCTGCTGATCCGCTCCGAGGTCAGGAGGATGAGGCCGCCCGCCGCGATGACACCGCAGCCCAGCGCGAGGGCGGTGCCCGTCGAGCCGTAACGGAAGGTCTCGCCGAACATCGTGATGCCGACCGCGGCCGCCACCACAGGGTTCACCACCGTCAGTGTGGCCAGCGGCGCCGCGAGTCCCGCGCCCCGGTAGGAGGCCTGCGAGAGCAGCATGCCGGCCGTGGCCAGGACGCCGATCACCGCCAGGGTGGGCAACTGGCCGAGGGTGAAGCCGCCCGTCCAGTCCACCGCGACCGTCTTCGTGAACACCGACGACATACCGAACGCGACACCGGAGGCGATTGCCAGCAGCACACTGCGCACCGCCGGGTGCCGGTGTGCCGCGCGGGCCGCCGTCATCAGCGCCACCACCGCGCCGCCGGTGGCCAGGGCCACCGCCAGCTGCTGGGAGTTGTCCAGGGACTGCGAATCGGCCGTGCCGACCAGCGACAGCAGTCCGGCCAGGCCGACCGTCGCCATGATGGCGCCCCGCCAGGCTGTCGCACCGGCCTTGCGGCGAACGAAGAGAGCCGCCATGGGAAGCGCGAACACAATGGTCAGCGCGCCCAGCGGCTGCACCAGACTCAGAGGGCCGAAGGCGAGGGCCACAACGTGCAGCAGACCACCGAGGCCGTTGAGACCCACCGCGGCCCACCAGGCGGGCCGGCGCATGGGAGCGTACGACTGATCCGGCGTCGCCACGGCGACCCGTTCCTGCACGATCGCGCCACCGGCGTAGGCGACGGCGGACACGAGCGAAAGCAGCACAGACAGTGCGAGGGCGCTCATGGGTCCCTCCTCTGCGTCTGGCTGGCGCGCTCCGGCTGGCGGGGAGTCCGGCGCGGCGAACGGTCGGTTTTCATGGTGATTACGATGCCCTTTCAAGGCGCTCGCGTCGTCGTCCTTGAGCAGGCATTGGGTCCTACTGCCGATGGAGTACGACCTGCGCCCCGTCCTCCCCAGGTTGGGTGACACCGGCTACAACTCCCATGCTCGAACCGGTATGCCCGTTTGGTCTACTCGAATTCCGTGGATCTCGGCAGCGGCCACGTTCCGTGTCCGTTAGGTCGCACTCTGTTCGCTTCGCCCGCCCATCGCACCGTTCCGGCCCCCGCGGTCACTTGCGCTCTTCCCCCGCGGGCCTGTTCTGGGTGACCATGTGGGAACAAGCTGCTGAGACAGGGGGTAACCGGGTGCGAGTGGGCCTGTTGACCCGGGAGTACCCGCCGGACGTGTACGGCGGCGCGGGCGTCCATGTCGAGTTCCTCGCCAGGGAGCTGCGGCCCCTGACGGACCTCGATGTGCACTGTTGGGGCGAGGGCGCCGCGGGCGGAGTCGTCCGTCACCGGCCTTGGCCCACGCTCGACGGCGCCAACGACGCGCTGCGCACCTTCTCCGTGGACCTCTCGATGACCGCCGCCCTCGAAGGCCGCGAGCTCGTCCACTCGCACACCTGGTACGCCAATCTCGCCGGCCACCTCGCGAAAATGCTGTACGGCATCCCGCACGTGATGACCGCCCACTCCCTGGAGCCGCTGCGCCCCTGGAAGGCCGAGCAGCTCGGCGGCGGTTACGCCCTGTCGAGCTGGGCCGAACGCACCGCGATCGAGGCCGCCGACGCCGTGATCGCCGTCTCCGGAGCCATGCGCGAGGACATCCTCGGCTGCTACCCGGCCCTGGACCCGGCGAAGGTGCGCGTCGTGCACAACGGCATCGACACCTCCCTGTACCAGCCGGACCACGGCACGGACGTCCTCGAACGCGTGGGCCTCGATACCGGCCGCCCGTACGTCCTGTTCGTCGGCCGCATCACCCGCCAGAAGGGCGTGCCGCAACTGCTGCGTGCCGTCCGGGACATCGACCCGGCCGCACAGGTCGTCCTGTGCGCGGGCGCTCCCGACACGCCGGAGATCGACCGGGAGTTCCGCGATCTCTTCCAGGAACTCAGCCGCGTACGCCAGGGCGTGTTCTGGATCCCGCAGATGCTGCCGCGCCCGGACGTGATCCAACTCCTCACGCACGCCGCCGTGTTCGTGTGCCCCTCGGTCTACGAGCCGCTGGGCATCGTCAACCTGGAGGCGATGGCCTGCGGCACGGCCGTGGTCGCCTCGCGCGTAGGCGGGATCCCCGAGGTCGTCGAGGACGGCGAGACGGGTCTGCTCGTATCCGTCGACGAGAACGCCGAGCAGCACGCGGCACAGCTCGCGCGCGCCCTTGACGCACTGCTCGCCGACCCCGGGACAGCCCGGCGGATGGGCGAGGCGGGCAAGGAGCGGGCGGTGCGGGAGTTCGGCTGGGACGCGGTGGCCCGGCGCACGGTTCAGCTGTATGAGGAACTCCTCAAAGAGGGGTAAGCCTCAAGCAGGTGAAGTACAAGAAAGTGGCACAACCGGGCGGTAGAGGGGCGGCACGGCATGCGACGCGGTGGACCTTCGGTGCTGGGAATCGTACTGGCGGGCGGTGAGGGCAAGCGTTTGATGCCCCTGACCGCCGACCGTGCGAAACCCGCGGTCACGTTTGGCGGAACGTATCGCCTCGTGGACTTCGTTCTTTCCAACCTTGTCAACGCGGACATCCTGCGCATCTGCGTACTCACGCAGTACAAGTCGCATTCGCTTGACCGGCACATCACCACGACCTGGCGGATGTCCAGCCTGCTGGGCAACTACGTCACGCCGGTCCCGGCCCAGCAGCGGCTCGGCCCGCGCTGGTACCTGGGCAGCGCCGACGCGATCCTGCAGTCGTTGAACCTCGTGTACGACGACCAGCCCGAGTACGTCGCGGTGTTCGGTGCCGACCATGTGTACCGCATGGATCCGCGGCAGATGCTCGCCCAGCACATCGAGAGCGGGGCGGGCGTGACCGTCGCCGGGATACGGGTGCCGCGGGGCGAGTCGTCGGCCTTCGGCGTCATCGCCCCGGGATCCGACGGCCAGACCGTCGACAGCTTCCTGGAGAAGCCCGCCGACCCGCCGGGTCTCCCGGACGATCCCGAGTCCGTCTTCGCCTCGATGGGCAACTACATCTTCACCACCAAGGCCCTCATCGAGGCCCTCCAGCGGGACTCCGAGGAAGAGAACTCCGTACACGACATGGGCGGCTCGATCCTGCCGCAGCTCACTGAACGCGGCGAGGCCCAGCTGTACGACTTCAGCGCCAACCATGTGCCCGGTGAGACCGTGCGCGACAAGGGGTACTGGCGTGACGTCGGCACCCTCGACGCGTACTTCGACGCCCATATGGATCTGATCGCCGAGCGGCCCGCCTTCAACCTCTACAACCGCCAGTGGCCCATCTACACCCACTCCGGTCAGCTGTCCCCGGCCCGCTTCAACGCCGGCGGCATCGCCAGCGAGTCGATCATCAGCGCCGGCTGCCTCATCCGCGGCCAGGTCAGCCGCTCGGTGCTCTCGCCGGGCGTGGTCGTCGACCCGGGCGCCGTCGTCCAGGGCTCCGTGCTGCACGACAACGTCCACATCGGGCGGGGTGCGGTGGTACGCGGCGCGGTGCTCGACAAGAACGTACAGGTACCGCCGGGAGCGACGATCGGCGTCAATCCGGAAAGGGACCAGGAGCTCTACACGGTTTCCAAGGGCGGTGTGATCGCGCTGGGGAAGGGCCAGCAGGTGTCGTAAAAGGTGATCATCGAGACGGCCTCGGTGCGGAGTACGCACCGGGGCCGTTTGTCATCTCCGTCACGTCCCTGGACTGCGGGCTGCCCGGTCGCGTGACGGCCATCCGGCTGAATCCTGCGACCGGCGCGCTGCGCGGAATCCGCCCGCCCACCTTCGCGGCGGGCGGACGGGCCACCCGGCTGTATCCGGCCCGCAGGCCGCTTCGACCACCCTGAAACGACCACGTGAACCCCATGCGTCCCATCACTCACATGGGCGATGGGACTTAATCTGCTGTTAACTGTGCGTAGCTTGATCGTACTTGACCGTAATCGCTTGTCGGGGGTTGACTGCTTGTTCACCCGTCGTCGACGCGAGAGCAAGCCATTGACCTCCGACCTGCTTGCACCACTCGACCTGGCGTTCTGGAACATCGAGTCCGCCGAGCACCCGATGCATCTCGGCGCTCTCGGTGTGTTCGAGACCCATTCGCCCGCAGCGGGCGCCCACGCCGCCGACCTGCTCGCGGCCCGCGCCGCGGGCGTGCCCGGGCTGCGGATGCGGATCCGTGACGTATGGCGGCCGCTGGCCTTCGGGCAGCCGCTGGCCTTCGGCGGCGCGGTCCGCGAGCCCGCCCCCGACTTCGACCCGCTCGACCATGTCCGGTTGCACGCGCCGACCGCGGACTTCCACGAATCGGCGGGCGAGCTCATGCAGCGCCCGCTGGAGCGCGGCAGGCCGCCGTGGGAGGCGCATGTGCTGCCCGGCGTGGACGGCACGTCGTTCGCCGTGCTCTTCAAGTTCCACCACGCCCTCGCCGACGGACTGCGGGCGCTGATGCTCGCGGCGGCGGTCATGGACCCCATGGACCTGCCCGAGCCCCGCCCGCGCCCCGAAGAGCCCGCACGTGGCCTTCTCCCGGACGTCCGCAAACTGCCGGGTCTCGTCCGCGGCACCCTCTCCGACGTGGGCCGGGCCCTCGACATCGGCGCCTCCGTCGCCCGCGCCACCTTGGGCGTACGCTCCTCCTCCGCCCTGGTGTCGGAGCCCACCGGCACCCGCCGTATCGCGGGCGTGAACCTGGACCTCGACGAGGTGCACAAGATCCGCAAGAGCGCGGGCGGCACCGTCAACGACGTACTGATCGCGATCGTCGCGGGCGCTCTGCGCCGCTGGCTGGACGAGCGCGGCGACGGCAGCGAGGGCGTCGAGCCCCGGGCCCTGATCCCCGTCTCCAAACGCCGTCCGCGCACCGCGCACCCCCAGGGCAACCGGCTCTCCGGCTATCTGATCAAGCTGCCCGTCGACGACGCGGACCCGCTCGGTCGGCTCGACACGGTGCGTACGGCCATGAACCGCAACAAGGACGCGGGCCCCAACCGGGGCGCGGGCGCCGTCGCCCTGCTCGCCGACCATGTGCTGCCGCTGGGGCACCGGCTCGGCGGACCCGTCGTCGGCCAGGCCGCCCGGCTGCTCTTCGACATCCTGGTCACCAGCGTGCCGCTGCCCAGCCTCGGCCTGAAACTCGGCGGCTGCCCGCTCACCGAGGTCTATCCGCTCGCCCCGCTCGCCCGCGGCCAGTCCCTCGCGGTCGCGGTCTCCACCTACCGCGGGCGCGTCCACTACGGGCTCGTCGCCGATGCGGAGGCCGTGCCGGACCTGGACCGGCTGGCCAAGGCGGTGATCGCGGAGGTGGAGGAGCTGAACGTCGCCTGCGCGCCCTGACGGGAGCCGTGATCACGCCGGGTTTGGTGCCTTCGCCCCGCGCTCCGTAAAATTCCGCCTTCGAAAGCGAGCGCGGTTCGAGCGCGGCGCGGAACCCCGAGGAAGCAACGGCGATGACGGTGACACAGGACAGCCAGGCGACCCCCGCCGTGGACACGGCAGAGGGGGCGGAGGCCTCGTACGGTCCCGGCATCGACCCGGAGCGGCTGGCTGTCTGCCTCAGCGTGCTCGAGGAGCTGGACAAGCTGGAGGTCGACCACCCCGACGCCGTTGCCGTGCGTCGCGCCACCGCGGGCGTCTACCGCACGGTGAAGCAGCGCCGCCGCCAAGAACGCCGGGCCGCCAAGACCGCCCACGACAAGGCGGTCACGGAGGCGACGGCGACGGGCTCCGCCCAGCGCATCGACGACGAGACCGAGGGCGTCCTGCCCTCGTCGGCCGTCGATGCCGGGCAGATCGCGGGGATACTCCAGCGCCCGCGCTCCTGCTACACCTGCAAGACCCGGTACGTCGAGGTCGACTACTTCTACCACCAGCTCTGCCAGAAGTGCGCCGCCGAGAACCGGGCCCGCCGCGACGCCCGCGCGGATCTCACCGGCAAGCGCGCGCTGCTCACCGGCGGCCGCGCCAAGATCGGCATGTATATCGCGCTGCGGCTGCTGCGCGACGGTGCGCACACCACGATCACCACCCGCTTCCCGAACGACGCGATCCGCCGCTTCAAGGCCATGCCCGACAGCGACGAGTGGATCGGGCGCCTGAAGATCGTCGGCATCGACCTGCGTGATCCCGCCCAGGTGGTCGCGCTCGCCGACTCGGTCGCCGCCGCCGGGCCGCTCGACATCCTGATCAACAACGCGGCCCAGACGGTACGCCGCTCCCCGGGGGCCTACAGCGAACTGCTGGCCGCCGAGTCCGCCCCGCTCCCCGCGGGCGAGCTGCCGCCCGCCGAGGTGATCGGTACCTTCGGCTCAGGTGCCGTGGCCGCGCTGCCGGTGGCCGGTGGCGGCGAGCTGACCGCCCAGGACGTCACGGACCTCGCGCTGGTCTCCGGGTCAGCCTCCCTGGAGCGCATCGCGGCCGGTACGGCGATCGACGCCGGCGGTCTCGTGCCCGACCTGCACGACACCAACAGCTGGATCCAGTCCGTGGAGGAGGTCACGCCCGTCGAGCTGCTCGAGGTACAGCTCTGCAACTCCACCGCGCCGTTCATCCTCATCAGCCGGCTGCGCGCCACGATGGCGGCCTCGGGGGCGAACCGTACGTACATCGTGAACGTGTCCGCCATGGAGGGCGTCTTCAGCCGCGGCTACAAGGGCGCGGGGCACCCGCACACCAACATGGCCAAGGCCGCGCTCAACATGCTCACGCGCACCAGCGCCCAGGAGATGTTCGAGAAGGACCGCATCCTGATGACCGCCGTCGACACCGGATGGATCACCGACGAGCGCCCTCACCCGGACAAGATGCGCCTCGCCGACGCGGGGTTCCACGCACCCCTCGACCTGGTCGACGGGGCTGCGAGGGTGTACGACCCGATCGTGCGGGGGGAGCAGGGCGAGGACCTGTACGGGGTGTTCTTGAAGGACTACGCGCCCGGCAAGTGGTAGGGCCCGCCCGGGGTAATCTGGTGGCCCGTGCGGGGGCCGCTGTCCTACCGTGAGGGTGCCCGGTGCGCCGGCAACGCGTTCTTCGTGGTTCGACTCCGTGCAGGCCCTCCGCGGGCCTGTTGCCCTGTTGGCGGGCAATCGCGTAGCCGCCTTGATCTCGGGCACCCTGTGCACATCCTGTACACGTCGTGTAGTGCTCAGCCGTGTCAGGACGCGCTGCCGTCGGTATTCCGCGGCGCCTGTGACCGCAGGCGCTCGTGGACGGCGTACGCCGTCGCCGTGTGTGCCGCCCGTACTCTCGTTCCGCCGTCCACCAGCAGGTCTGCCCCCGTGATCCACTCCGCCGCGTCCGAGGCCAGCCATATGACTGCTCGCGCGATGTCCTCGGGCTCGCCGATCCGGCCCAGGGGCAGCCCGGCGGCCACCTCGTCCTCATCCCGCTCCCACACGAACCGCGCCATCTCGGTCCGGACGAGACCGGGGGAGACCGAGTTGACACGCACCTTTGGGGCCAGCTCGCCCGCGAGCTGCTGGGTGAGGTGCAGCAGGGCGGCTTTGCTGGTGCCGTACGCGCCCACGTTGGGGCCCACGTGAGCGGCGCCCTCCGTGCAGACGTTGACCACAGCCCCGCCGTGCTGAGCCATCCAGGCCCGCCAGGCGCACTGCACCAGCCGTAGCGGCGCCTCGACGTTGACCGTGAACGCCTCGCGCCAGCGGTCCGGGTCGGCGTCCATGAGAGGGCCGTACGGCTCGTTCGTCGCCGCGTTGTTCACCACCAGGTCGATCCGCCCGAACTCGCGCAGGGTCAGCTCCGTCAGCTCGTGCAGATGCGCCGGTTCGGTGACCGAGCCCGCGAGCCCGACGACCCCGAGCTCGTCGGCGACCCGGCTCAGCCCGGCCGGATCACGCGCGGTCACGCACACCCGTGCGCCCGCCCGGACGAGGGCCTCCGCGACCGCTCGCCCGATCCCGCGCGAAGCACCGGTGACGATCGCGGCCCTGCCCGTGAGCCCGTACGGCGAAGTCATCCGCGTACGTTCTCATGACGGGCCGTCAGCTACCAGAGGTGTGCGTCAGCGGCGGACGGTGGCGCGCGCCGCGACCAGCTCCAGGACGGTGCGCCAGTCCTCCAGCACGCCGGCGTTCAGCCCGGCGACCTTGCCCGCCTCGTCCGCCTGCCGCAGGGACAGCACGTCGTCGTCGAACGGGCCGTCGTCCCACGGGGCGGCATGCAGGCGTACGAGACGGGCGACCCGCTCGCCGAGCAGGGACTGCACGGCGTCCGCCGCGTGGTCCGCGTGGCGGGCCTCGTCACCGGGGTGCAGCAGCTGCCCTATGCCGTGCACCAGGCCGGCCACCTGGAGTTCCTTGTCACTGGGATGACCGCGCCGCAACAGCGCGGCGGTCTGCAGTGCGTGATCATGCAGATCGAGCGAGCCGTCGGCGGGGGGCCCTCCGCTCATGGGGGTCTCCCCGCTCGAGCGAAGCCGCGAGTGGGGGAGAGTCCGCGAGTGGGGGAGGTCCGGGGTGCCCCTGGCCCCCCGGCAGGCGTGCAGCAGATCCATCAGCTCATCGACACTGCGCAGCTCCATGCGCCAGTCCTCCCTGCCCGCGAGAAAGGCCGTTGTCCCGCGCCAGCAGATCATGGCCAGCTTTCAACCGGACCAACAGGATCTGAATAGCGAACCGAGTGCACCCCACGGCCGTCCCGAACGAGCGCGGTCTCACCGCGCGGACTCAGTGGCCCCGGTCGATCCACTCCTTCAGGTGCGGGGCCTCGGCGCCGATCGTCGTGGAGTCGCCGTGGCCGGTACGGGCCTCCGTCTCGGGCGGCAGGGTCAGCAGCCGGTCGCGGATCGATTCGATGATGGTCGGGAAGTGGGAGAAGGAGCGTCCCGTCGCGCCGGGTCCTCCCTGGAAGAGCGTGTCGCCCGTGAAGACGGTGCTCAGCTGTGGGGCGTGCAGGCAGACGGCGCCCGGGGCGTGACCCGGCGTGTGCAGCACGGTCAGCTCCGTGCCGGCCACCGACAGCCGCTGCCCATCGGTCAGTTCACCGTCCGGCAACCGGTTCGGGTGGGTCTGCTTCCACAGCGGGAGGTCGTCGGGGTGGAGGAGGATCGGGGCGCCGGTGCGGGCGGCCAGGGCGGGGGCCGCGTCGATGTGGTCGTTGTGCGCGTGTGTGCAGACGACGGCCACGAGCCGGCGGTCGCCGATCGCCTCGGCGATGGCGTCGGCGTCATGGGCGGCGTCGATCACTATGGCCTCGGAGTCGTCGCCCACGATCCATACGTTGTTGTCGACGTCCCACGTACCGCCGTCCAGGCTGAACGTGCCGGAGGTGACCAGGTGCTCGATACGGGCGGCCATCACAGCACCACCACGGAACGCAGCACATCGCCCTGGTGCATCCGGTCGAAGGCCTGCTCCACCGCTCCCAGCTCGATCGTCTCGGTGACGAACGCCGCCAGGTCGAGGCGACCCTGCTGGTGCAGGTCGACCAGCATCGGGAAGTCACGCGAGGGCAGGCAGTCCCCGTACCAGGAGGACTTGAGCGCGCCACCCCGGCCGAAAACGTCCAGCAGCGGCAACTCAAGCTTCATGTCCGGCGTCGGGACGCCGACCAGGACCACCGTGCCCGCAAGATCGCGGGCGTAGAACGCCTGCTTGTACGTCTCCGGGCGGCCCACCGCCTCGATGACGACGTCCGCCCCGAATCCGCCGGTCAGTTCGCGGATGGCCTCGACCGGGTCGGTCTCCTTCGAGTTCACCGTGTGGGTGGCGCCCATCGTCCGGGCCGTGGCCAGCTTCTTGTCGTCGATGTCGACGGCGATGATGCGTGCCGCGCCGGCCAGACTGGCCCCGGCGATCGCCGCGTCGCCCACGCCACCGCAGCCGATGACCGCCACCGAGTCGCCACGTGTCACCGAACCGGTGTTGATGGCCGCGCCGATGCCGGCCATCACCCCGCAGCCGAGCAGACCCGCGACCGCGGGGGACACAGACGGGTCCACCTTGGTGCACTGACCGGCCGCGACCAGGGTCTTCTCCGCGAACGCACCGATCCCAAGGGCGGGCGAGAGCTCCGTGCCGTCCTCCAGGGTCATCTTCTGCTTGGCGTTGTGCGTGTCGAAGCAGTACCAGGGCCGCCCGCGCAGACAGGCCCGGCAACGGCCGCAGACCGCACGCCAGTTGAGGATCACGAAGTCGCCGGGCGCCACCTCGGTCACGCCCTCGCCGACCGACTCCACGATCCCGGCGGCCTCGTGGCCGAGAAGGAACGGATACTCGTCGCTGATGCCACCCTGCTTGTAGTGCAGGTCCGTGTGGCAGACCCCGCAGGCCTGCACCTGGACCACGGCTTCGCCCGGACCCGGATCCGGAACCAGGATCGTGCGGACCTCAACCGGCTCGTTCTTGCCGGGGGCGATGACACCCCGTACCTGCTGGGCGGCCATGTCGGGCTCCTTCGCGTGAAAGTGGCGCGTTTGATCATGTTGGCACAGAGCCGGACGGCCGGCTCCGTGCCTGTGGACAACCAGTGGAGAACCAAGGGAGGCTGGTGTGCTTGATGTCCGGTTTGTCGCGGAACGACTCGAAACAGTTACCTTTTGTTTTCAGCCCCATCGAGCGGACCCCCGCTCATCTGTGTACCCTGTACCGGAACGGACAGCATAATTGGGTCCCACCCACACCCACGGTCCGTCCCGGGACAAGCCGGTCACCACGGCCTGCTCTCACTTGAGTTACCGGCGCCACCGCGTCCGTACTGCCTGTAATCCAGACCCGAGCGGGCGTCATGTGACCGGTAGTAGACCGGCCTGCATGCCCTGAGGGTGATCCGACACATAAGGAGTGCGCGGTGACACCGGAGACGAAGAACAGCGATCAGCGCCCCAAGGAACGTGTGGAGCGCGGAGGCAGCGGGCCCGAGGACACGCTCGGCAGCCTCGAAGTGTGGTCCAGGTCCGCCCCGATCCGCCTGGCGGGTTACGAGGACGACCTCGCGGAACCGCACATCCTGCCCAGCGTGGACTAAGGCGTTCCCCGAGGGATCAGCGCGATCGCTGACGGCATGGGCGTGCCAGACTCACGCCCATGCTGATCAGAGAAGCCGCGGCCGACGACTGGCCGCGGATTTGGCCTTTCTGGCACCGCATCGTCGCCGCCGCCGAGACCTACGCCTGGGACCCGGCCACCTCCGAAGAGGACGCCCGCGTCCTGTGGATGGCACCGGGCAAGCGCGTGTACGTCGCCGAGGACGCCACCGGAGCGGTCGTCGGCTCGGCCTATGTCACGCCCAACTACGGCGGGCCCGCGGCCCGTATCGCCAACGCCGGCTTCATGGTCGACCCGGACCACACGGGCCGCGGCATCGGCCGCCACCTCGCCGAACACATCCTGACCACGGCGAAGGACGAGGGATACCGCGGCATGGTGTTCAACGCCGTCGTGGAGACGAACCCCGCTGTTCACCTGTGGACGTCCCTCGGCTTCAGGATTCTGGGCACCGTTCCGGAGGCGTTCGAGCATCCGCGGCATGGGCTGGTAGGGCTGCACATCATGTACCGGACGCTCTGAGACGCGCCCATAGGGGCGCGGGGCTGTGACCTGTGCGGCCCCGCCGCGATGGGGATCCCCCCGCTCGAACGGAGCCGAGAGTGGGGGAGTGACCAGCCACAACGGACCCGCAGCTTCGAACCGCCTTCCCCGTGGAGCGCTTGGTGGAGTGCTCAGGCGAGGAACGCGTTGACCGTCCTTGCGAAGTGATCCGGATCGTCCAGCCACGGGAAGTGACCGGCGCCCGGCTGGACGGCCACCTCCGCATGGCGGAACAGCCTCGCGATGGCGGTGGCGACGCGAGGGCGCGGGCCGCTGTCCAGCTCACCGGCCATGAGCAGGACCGGTGCGGGCAACGCGGCGATGGCGGCGCACGTGGTCGCGGGCTCGAAGGCGCCGGGCGAAGCGTAGATTTCCCCGGCCTTGTCGTTGCTCTGGGCCACGTCCAGCGCGGCGTGTGCCTGCGCCGCCTCGTCCCAACGGCCGTAGAAGTACGGCGCGATGGCGTCCCAGTCGGCGTCGGTCGCGGTGCCGGCCAAGAACGCCTCGAAGGAGACGCGGGTGGCAGCGAACCACGGCTCGGCCGAGCGCAGGGCGGCAGCCTCCCGACGGTGCTCCTCGGTGAAGTCGACGCCGAGGGCGCGGGCCCGGGCGGTGATCAGCGTGAGGCTCCGTACGCGCTCGGGGTGCCCGGCAGCGTAGAGCAGGGCGAGGTCTCCGGCCGCCGAGTGCGCGAGCACGTCGATGTGCTCCAGGCCGAGGTGGCGGCGCAGGGCCTCGACATCGGATACCTGCCGGTCGCAGCGGTACGTGGCCGGGTCGGCCGGGATCGCGGAGTCACCCGTGCCCCGGAGGTCGAGCAGGACCAGTTGCCGATGCCTCGAAAGGCCGCCGAGATCGCCCAGGTAGGCGGAGGCCCGCATGGGGCCGCCGGGCAGACAGAGCAGCGGTTCGCCCTCGCCCACGACGTGATAGGCGAGTTCGGTTCCGTCGTCGGCGGCGAAGGCAGGCATGGCGGCATCCTGATCCGCGGGAGACGACCCCAGCAAGGGATTTACGACCCCCTGCTACGCCCTCCTATGCCACCGGCGCCGTACGCCGCCACGGCCGTAGCTCCTCCAACTGCCCGGCCAGCTCAAGGAGTTCGGCCTCCGAACCCGGCCGCCCCACCAGCTGTACGGCGCACGGGGCACCCGACGGCAGGGTCCCGAACGGCACAGCCATCGCCGGCCAGCCCGTCAGGTTCCAAGTCGGAGTCAGCGGCGAGTAGTTCGTGTTGGCCAGCAGATTGCGCAGCCAGCCGCGCTCGTGCCAGTCCGCGGCGGCGGGCCCCCGCCGGGCGAGAGCCGGAGTGAGCAGGACGTCGTGTTCCGCGAAGAACGGCTCCATACGTCTGCGCAACTGATCCCTGCGCGCACCACCTCGCACGGAGCCCACGAAGCGGCGCCCCACAGCCGCGTGCACACGTGTCCGTCGCGTGAGCTGCCGCGGGTCGAGGCCCTCCGCGTCCACCGCCGTCCCCGCCGTCCAGTGCGCGAGCGAGGTCGTGCCCAGCCACACGGGGTACGGCGGGTCGGCCCGCCGTACCCGATGACCCGCCTCGGCCAGCAGTTGAGCCGCCTGACGGGCCGCGGTCGCGTAGGGGCGGCTGATCGTGACGCCGACCAGCGGGCTGCGTACGGAGACGGCGACCGTGTGCGTGACGGGCTCGGCCGCACGTACGACATCGGTGGCGGCCAGCACCGAGAACATCAGCCGGGCATCCTCGACCGTGGTCGCCAGCGGACCGTTCTCCGACATGCCGAACCAGTCGCCGTTGCCGATGCCCGCCGGGACCGTGCCGAAGCCCGGCTTGAGGCCTATCAGCCCGCAGTTGGCGGCCGGTATCCGCAGCGAGCCCATCCCGTCGTTGCCCAGAGCGATCGGCACCATCCCGGCGGCGACCGCGGCCGCGCTGCCGCCGGACGAGCCGCCCGCAGTGCGCGTGGTGTCCCACGGGTTGCGTGCGGTGCCGTGCACGCCCTCCGTGGTGCCGAAGACGCAGAGTTCCGGCACGTTCGTCAGACCCACGACGACCGCGCCCGCCGCACGCATCCGGGCCACCGTGACATGGTCGTGGTCGGCCGGGGTCTCGGAAGTCGCGGCGGAACCGAGGCGGGTGGACTCGCCGCGTACGGCCAGGTTGTCCTTGATCGCCACCGGCACGCCCGCCAGGGGGAGCCCGGCCAGATCGGCGCGGGCCGCCACCTCGTCGGCCTCGGCGAGTGCCGCCGCCGCGCGCAGCCGACGGAAGGCGCCCACACGGGCGTCGAGCAGTTCGATCCGCGCGAGGTGCTCGGCCACCACCTCACGGGGCGTGACCCGCTTCTCACGTACGGCTGCGGCGATCTCGGTGGCGGTCCGGCCGGCCCAGGTGGTCACGAAGGCTCCTTCTGTACGGGTTTCGCGTGAACTTACTCACTGGTATGGGGAGCACTGTGCCCGGGTCGGGGCGTCACGTCGAGGGTCTGGCGGGTCTGGACCGCCCAAGACCGCCGAGCAGTTGACCTGCGTCTACTTCCGTTCGGCGGGCCGCGAGTCGGTGCTGCCGGCAGGTGGAGAGGGCTCCATGGAGAGCCTCGGCGGCGGCACCTGGCAGCGGGCTGCGGATTACGGGGGCGCACAGGGCTATGCGTATCGTGCGGGTTCGCGCTGTATCGCTCACAGGTCTTAAACGTGTGTGACGCAAATCACACGGCGGGCGGAAAAATTTACCGGGTGCAATGATCGCTCCACCGGATTCGTCCGTACCTTCTGGCGTCAGCGCCAGTCACGCCAGGAGGATGTATGCGCATATCACGGAACGTAGCGGGAACTGTTTTCGTGGTCGGCGGCATGACGATGACGATCGCCGCACTCGCCTACCCGGCGATGCTGGGCCTCGAGAACACGTCCACGAACACGGAGCGTGTCATCGCCAACACTCGTTATGGGCCGATAACGGAGGCAGACCGCGACTTCGTGGTGAAGGTGCGTGCGGCAGGCTTGTGGGAGTACCCCCTTGGCGAGTTGGCCATGGAGCGAGGCACGACCCCGGCGATGAAGGAGGCGGGCAAGCACCTGGTCGTCGGGCACGGCAACCTCGACGTGATGTGCCGCCAGATCGCCCCGGAGCTGGGCATCACCCTGCCCAACCAGGCGTCTCCGCAGCAGCAGCAGTTCGTGGCAACCGTGGACGGGAGCTCGGGCAAGCAGTTCGACTCCACCGCGGTCAGCATCATGCGGGTGACGCACGGTCAGATCTTCCCGGTCATCGCCAAAATCCGGGCTTCCACTCAGAACACCATGATTCGTCAGCTCGCCGACCTGGCCAATGCCACGGTCCTCGACCACATGACGATTCTCGAGAAGACAGAGCTGGTGAACTTCGAACAGAACAACTTCCAGCAGACCGCCCCGCCGAAGCTCCCCAAGGACGACACCACCCCGCCCCCGCCGCAGCCGGGGTCGCCGGTCCTGGTCCTCAAGCCGCGTCCGGACCTGAACATCAAGACGCCCGGCCCGCCGACCCCCGGGCCCTCGGTCAACTCGACGTCCAACCCGGCGTTGGCTGGGTGACGCTGACTGCCCGCCCTCGGTCCGTACGAGGGCGGGCGCACACTGGGCGGCACATCGACGACACGGTTTCAGGCTCCGCGTCCCAGCTCGTCGTCCGCCCAGCCCAGCGGATGGCACTCGGGATCGTCCGTCGGAACGGGAGGTTCCCCGCCGGCCTCGTTGAAGGCGGTGAGCGCCTCGATGAGGTCCACCCGCTGCTCGGGATCGAGTCGTTTGACGATCTCGGCGAGGTCGGCGCGGCGCCGGGCCGTGACCTCCCGCACCGTGCGCCGGCCCTCGCCGGTCAGCCGCAGCAGGGTCACCCGGCGATCGGCGGGACTGGTCTGCCGGTCGGCGAGACCGGCAGCGATCAGCCGGTCCACCATGCGCATGGCCGTCGACGGCGCCACATGAAGCAGGTCGGCCAGGGAGACCAGTTTGGTGGCCCCCTTCGTCGACAGCGCCACCAGCATCCGGAACTGCGGTAGCGTCACCCGTTCCTCGACCGCGGACAGTGAGCGGGCGGACACCGCGACCAGCAACCTCGACGCGGTCAGCACCGCGCGGGTCACCTCGTCGACGTCGTCCACACCCATCACGGGTGCCTCACGCTCCGGCATGGGTCCTTTCTACCGTGTCGATCCACTTGAGTCCTCAAGGAGGCGAAACGATTTTCGTCTCCCTTGACCCTGAGGGCCGCCGCGGCGCCACCGCCTTACCGCATCACGGGCCCTGTGTGCCGCGCCCCCGCTACTGACTGAGCTGGGTCCGCAGCCACTCCTCCACCTCGCCCACATGCGCGGCGGCAGCCGCCCGGGCCGCCTCCGGATCATGGGCGACCAGCGCGCGATGAATCGCCGCGTGCTCGCGGCGGGTGCGCGCGAAGGCGCCCTCCTCCTGATAGCCCCGCCAGACCCGGGCGCGGAACGTACGCGAGGACAGGCCTTCCAGGATCGCCGCCATCGTGTCGTTGCGCGCTGCCGCAACGATCGCGCGGTGGAACGCCAGGTCGTGGGAGAGGATCTCCTCCGGGTCGTCCGTCGCATGCATGGCGGCCAAGTGCTTCTCGACCTCGGCGAGTTCACCGGTAGTGATCCGAGCGGCGGCCAGCGCCGTCGCCGTCGACTCCAGGATCCGCCGCACCTCCAGCAGCTCCACCAGTTGGGGTCCGCGGGAGAGATCGGCGACCACACCGAAGGTCTCCAGCAGGTCACCGGCTTCCAACTGGGTGACGTAGATACCGGACCCGTGCCGGGCCTCCAGCACCCCAAGGACGGTCAGCGCGCGGATCGCCTCGCGCATCGAGCTGCGCGAGATGCCCAGCTGGACCGCCAGTTCGCGCTCGGTCGGCAGCCGCGCACCCGGCTCCAGCCGCCCCTCGGCGATCATCGCCTTGATCTGCTCGATGGCGCGCTGCGTCACGGTGCCCTTCTGCGGTGCGGGCTCCGTCTGCCTGGGCAGGATCTCGTCCACGCCACTCCTCCTGTCACCGGGTGTGCCGCAGTCTAATCAGCCCAGTGGTCTGACCACTACGCTCAAAATGGCGGAAGTTTGCTGTCTGAGGGTGTTGTCAGGGGGAAGTGGTCTGATAAATATGCGGGCACCTGCTAGATCTCGCTCGATGAGGAGCCGACGGATGAGGCGACAGACAGCCGGTACGAGACTGCGGAAGAGGCGGATCCCCCTGCGAACGGCGGCTGCGGCAGCCTGCGCCACCTTCGTGCTCGCGGCATGCGGCAGCACCGAGGACAGCGTCGCCTCCGGTGGCGAGGGCGGCGGCGAAGGCAAGGTCGGGGTGATCCTGCCCCTGCTGACCTCGCCGTTCTGGCAGTCGTACAACGACTACGTGCCGAAGATGGCGAAGTCCGAGGGAGTCGACGCACTCAAGACCGTCAACTCCAACAGCGACCCCTCGCAGCAGATCACCGACATCAACAACCAGCTCAACCAGGGCGTGAAGGGCCTCGTCGTGGCCCCCCTGGACAGCGCCGCGATCTCCGCCGGACTCGACCAGGCCGAGCGCAAGGGTGTGCCCGTGGTCGCCGTCGACGTGGCGCCCGAGAAGGGCAAGGTCGCGATGGTCGTACGCGCCAACAACGTGGCGTACGGCGAGAAGGCCTGCGAGTACCTCGGCCAGCAGATCCCGTCCGGCAAGGTCGTACAGATCATGGGCGACCTCGCCTCGGTCAACGGCCGCGACCGCTCGGAGGCGTTCCGCGCCTGCGTCAAGAAGAACTACCCGAAGCTGAAGGTCCTGGAGATCCCCGCCAAGTGGGAGTCCGACACCGCGGCCTCCAAGCTGGACACGCTTCTCAATGCGAACCCGGACATCAAGGGCATATACATGCAGGCGGGCGGCGTCTACCTCGCGCCGACGCTGCAGACCCTCAAGTCCAAGGGGATGCTGAAGAAGGCCGGCGAGAAGGGGCACATCTCGATCGTCTCCAACGACGGCATCCCGCAGGAGTACGACGCCATCCGCAAGGGCGAGATCGACGCGACCGTCTCGCAGCCCGCCGACCTGTACGCGAAGTACGGCATGTACTACATCAAGGCGGCGATGCAGGGGAAGACGTTCAAGCCGGGTCCGACCGACCACGATTCCACGATCGTCAAGCTGCCCAGCGGCATCCTCGAGGACCAGCTGCCCGCGCCCCTGGTCACCAAGGAGAACGTCGACGACCCGAAGCTGTGGGGGAACACGGTCGGATGAGCACCCCACTCGTGGAGGCGCGGGGGATCACCAAGCGGTACGGTCCCACCGTCGCCCTCCAAGACGGTCAGCTCACCGTCCTCCCCGGCGAGTCCCACGCCCTCGTGGGCCGCAACGGCGCGGGCAAGTCCACGCTCGTCACGATCCTGACCGGACTCCAGGCCGCCGACGAGGGCACGGTCCGCTTCGACGGCGAGCCCGCGCCACCGCTCGCCGACCGGGACGCCTGGCGCCGCAAGGTGGCCTGCGTCTACCAGAAGCCCACGGTGGTCCCGGAGCTGTCGGTCGCCGAGAACCTCTTCATCAACCGGCAGCCCCTGGGCCGCGGCGGCTTCATCAGCTGGCGCCGGCTGAAGGACCAGGCGGCGGAGGTCCTGCAGACCTGGGACGTGCACGTCGACCCGGAGGCGCGTACCGCCGATCTCAAGGTCGAGGACCGTCAAATGGTCGAGATCGCCCGGGCGTTGAGTTTCGGCGCCCGGTTCATCGTCCTCGACGAGCCCACCGCGCAGCTCGACAACCGTGAGATCGAGCGCCTCTTCACGCGTATGCGCGCGCTCCAGGAGTCCGGCGTCACGTTCCTGTTCATCTCGCATCACCTCCAGGAGGTGTACGAGGTGTGCCAGACCGTCACGGTGCTGCGCGACGCGCGCTGGATCACCACGGCGCCGGTCGCCCAACTGCCACGCGGCGCGCTGGTGGAGGCGATGGCGGGGGAGGCGGTCGCCGAACAGCAGGCGGCTGCCGCGGACGCGGTGCTGGAACACGCCGACGCCGTGCTGGAGGACAACGGTGCCGACGCGCCGGTCGTGCTGGAGGCGAAAGGCCTGACCTCCGACACGTATGAGAACGTCGACCTCACGGTCCGCCGCGGCGAGGTCGTCGGCCTCGCCGGTTCCAGCGCCAGCGGGAAGATCACGCTCGCCGAGTCCTTCGCCGGACTGCACACCCCCAGCTCGGGAACTGCCCTTCTGGACGGCACGCCGCTGCCGTTCGGTGATGTCCAGGCAGCCCTCAAGGCCGGCGTCGGCTGCGTCCCGCGCGACCGGCACGGCCAGGGGCTCGTCTTCGGGATGACCATCGGCGACAACGCCACCATGAGCATCCTGGACCGGCTCGGGAAGTACGGGTTCGTGGGCACCGCCCGCAAGCGTGGCTTCGCCACCGAACTGATCGACCGGCTGGACATCCACGCCGAGGGCCCCGACCAGCCCGTCTCCGACCTCTCCGGAGGCAACGCCCAGAAGGTCGTCATGGCCCGCGCCCTCGCCTCCGACCCACGGCTTCTCGTCCTCATCAACCCCACCGCGGGAGTCGACGTGAAGTCCAAGGAGTCCCTGCTCGCCCGCATGGACTCGGCCCGCGACGACGGGACCGCCGTCCTCGTCGTCTCCGACGAACTCGATGATCTGCGCCGCTGCGACCGCGTCCTCGTCCTCTTCCACGGCCGCGTCGTGGCCGAGCACCCCGCGGGCTGGCGCGACCACGAGCTCATCGCCTCCATAGAAGGAGTGGACCATGGCTGACACGAAGGCCCCGTCGGCCTCGCCCGCCACCTCCAAGCAGCCGGTGAGGAGCAGCGCCAACGCCAAGTCCGTACTCCTGCGAAGGGCCCGCGAACTCGCCCTCGTACCGGCGCTGTTGCTGCTCCTGGTCCTCGGTGCGTTCGTCAACGACTCGTTCCTCACCGAGCGCAACCTGATCTCGATCCTCGGGGCCTCCGCGGCGCTCGCCATGGTGGTGCTCGCCGAGTCGCTGGTCCTGATCACCGGCAAGTTCGACCTGTCCCTGGAGTCGGTCGTCGGCATCGCGCCCGCCGTCGGCGCGCTGCTGGTGCTGCCAGCCGCGGCCTCCGGCTGGGGTACCGACCTCCCTGCGGGGCTCGCCCTGCTCGCGATCCTCGGCGTGGGCGCGGTCATCGGCGGCTTCAACGGCATCCTCGTGGTGAAGTTCAAGCTCAACGCGTTCATCGTGACGCTCGCGATGCTGATCGTCCTGCGCGGTCTGCTGGTCGGCGCGACCAAGGGCAAGACGCTGTTCGGCATGCCCGACGCCTTCTACACGCTGGCCACCACCACCTTCCTGTCGGTGCCCATCTCGGTGTGGCTGGCGGCGGCGGCGTTCGGTGCCGCGGGCCTCATGCTCAAGTACCACCGCTGGGGACGCGCCCTGTACGCGATCGGCGGCAACGCGGACGCGGCGCGCGCGGCCGGTATCCGGGTCGATCGCGTGATGCTCGCCGTGTTCGTCATCGCCGGCACACTCGCCGCGGTCGGCGGGCTGTTGCAGACCGGCTATGTCGGCGCGATCAACGCCAACCAGGGCCAGAACATGATCTTCACGGTGTTCGCTGCCGCGGTCATCGGCGGGATCAGCCTCGACGGCGGCAAGGGCACGATGTTCGGCGCCCTCACGGGCGTCCTCCTTCTTGGCGTTGTCCAGAACCTGCTCACCCTTGCGCAGGTTCCGTCCTTCTGGATCCAGGCCATTTACGGAGGAATCATCCTGGTAGCCCTCATGATTGCCCGTGTGACGACCGGCCGTGCGCAGGATTAAGCGTGCCGCTGGGAAGCACGTTCGAAGCTGCGGGTTCGTCGTGGCTGGTCGCTCACCCGCTCTCGGCTCCGCTCGAGCGGGGGGACCCCCATCCCGGCGGAGCTGCACATTGATACAGCCCCGCGCCCCTGAAAGGCCTGCGGCCTCCTTGGGGGCGCGGTACCGCACCGGACTTCGGCAAAGTCCGCTTCCCTGTTCCTGACCGAAAGGCACTTCTGTGTCCTCACCTGCCGCCTCCCGTATCACCGCGGTCGACACCTTCGACATCCGCTTCCCGACCTCGCGCGAGCTCGACGGCTCGGACGCGATGAATCCGGATCCCGACTACTCGGCCGCGTACGTCGTGCTGCGCACCGACGCCGAGGACGGGCCGGAGGGGCACGGATTCACCTTCACCATCGGGCGGGGCAACGAGGTCCAGGTCGCCGCGATCGACGCGCTGCGCCCGCATGTCCTCGGGCGGTCGCTGGACGAACTGTGCGCGGACCCGGGGTCGTTGGCCCGGGACCTGACCGGGGACAGCCAGCTGCGTTGGCTCGGACCCGAGAAGGGCGTGATGCACATGGCGATCGGGGCCGTCCTGAACGCCGTGTGGGACCTCGCCGCCAAGCGCGCCCAGAAGCCGCTGTGGCAGCTGCTCGCCGACGCCAGCCCCGAGTTCCTCGTCTCCCAGATCGACTTCCGCTACATCGCGGACGTCCTCACCCCCGAGGACGCGCTCCACCTGCTCAGAGGCGGCAGAGAGGGGGCCGCAGAACGCACCGAACTGCTGAAGGAACGCGGGTTCCCCGGCTACACCACCTCGCCCGGCTGGCTGGGCTACTCCGACGAGAAGCTCACCCGCCTTGCCCGCCAGGCCGTGGCCGACGGCTTCACCCAGATCAAGCTCAAGGTCGGCGCTGACCTTGCCGACGACATGCGCCGCTGCCGCGTGGCCCGCTCCGTCGTCGGGCCCGGTATCCGTATGGCCATCGATGCCAACCAGCGCTGGAACGTCGACGAGGCCATCGAGTGGACCAAGGCGCTCGCCGAGTTCGACCCGTACTGGATCGAGGAGCCCACCAGCCCCGACGACGTCCTCGGCCACGCGAGGATCCGTAAGGCCGTCGCACCGGTCAAGGTCGCCACCGGCGAGCACGTCCAGAACCGGATCGTCTTCAAGCAGCTGCTCCAGGCCGGGGCCATCGACGTCCTGCAGATCGACGCGGCCCGCGTCGGCGGCGTCAACGAGAACCTCGCGATCCTGCTGCTCGCGGCCAAGTTCGGCGTGCCCGTCTGCCCGCACGCGGGCGGCGTCGGCCTGTGCGAACTCGTCCAGCATCTCTCGATGTTCGACTACGTGGCCCTCTCCGGCACCACTGATGACCGGGTCATCGAGTACGTCGACCATCTGCACGACCACTTCCTCGACCCGGTGGTGATCAGAGAAGGTCACTACATGGCACCCACCGCGCCGGGCTTCTCGGCCACCATGCGACCCGAGACGCTCGCCGAATTCACGTTCCCCGGCGGCACGTTCTGGGCCGCCGACCTCGCCCAGCAGGCATCCACCGATCAGCGGGTCACCGGCCAGAAGGGGGCAGCGGCATGACCGACACCCATGACTTCGCGGGGCTCAAAGCGCTGGTGACGGGCGGCGCGTCCGGCATCGGCCGGGCCACCGCGGAACTCCTGGCCGCTCGCGGCGCCCAGGTCGCCGTCCTCGACCTGGACCCGTCGAGCGTCGACAAGCCCCTGCTCGGATACCAGGCGGACGTCAGCGACGACACCTCCGTACGCCAGGCCGTCGCCGCCGCCGTCGCGGACCTCGGCGGACTCGACGTGCTGGTCAACAACGCGGGCATCGGCGCCCAGGGCACCGTCGAGGACAACGACGACGCCGAATGGCACCGGGTCCTGGACGTCAACGTGCTCGGCATGGTGCGTACGGCCCGCGCGGCCCTGCCCCACCTGCGCGAGTCCGTGCACGCGGCCATCGTGAACACCTGCTCCATCGCGGCCACCGCGGGCCTCCCGCAACGCGCCCTGTACTCCGCGTCCAAGGGCGCAGTCCTGTCGCTGACCCTTGCCATGGCCGCCGACCACGTCCGTGAGGGCATCCGCGTCAACTGCGTGAACCCCGGCACCGCGGACACCCCATGGGTCGGCCGCCTCCTGGACGCCGCGGCGGATCCCGCCGCCGAACGGGCCGCCCTGGAAGCCCGCCAGCCCACCGGCCGGCTCGTCTCCGCGCCAGAAGTCGCGGGCGCCGTAGCCTACTTGGCGAGCCCCTTGTCCGGCGCGACCACCGGCACGGCACTCGCGGTGGACGGCGGCATGCAGGGGCTGCGGCTGCGCCCCGCGGGGCAGTGATGCGAACGCCGACACGGTCCCGGCGGCTGGGGCGATCCGGCGTCCAGGTCACCGAGCTGGCCTTCGGCGCCGCGGGCATCGCGGGCCTGTTCACGCCGGTGAGCGACGAGCAGGCGTACGCCGCACTCGACACCGCCTGGGATGCGGGGATCCGCTACTTCGACACGGCCCCCCACTACGGGATCGGCCTGTCGGAGCGGCGCGTCGGCGCGATGCTGCGCGGCCGGTCCGGGTACACGGTCTCCACCAAGGTGGGCCGACGCCTGGAGCCGGTCGACGAGGTCACCGGCGACGACCTCGCGGGCGGCTTCGCCGTGCCCGCCACCCACCGCCGCGTCTGGGACTTCAGCGCCGACGGCGTACGCCGAGGCCTGGAGGAGAGCCTGGAGCGGCTCGGCCTCGACCGCGTCGACGTCGTCTACCTCCACGACCCCGACGACCACGCCACCGACGCCTTCGACCAGGCGTACCCCGCCCTGGAACAGCTGCGTTCCGAGGGCGTCGTCGGTGCGATCGGCGCCGGTATGAACCAGGCCGAGATGCTCACCCGCTTCGTCCGCGACACCGACGTCGACGTGGTGCTGTGCGCGGGCCGCTACACACTCCTCGACCAGCGGGCCCTGACCGAACTGCTGCCGTCCGCGGCGGAACGCGGCACGTCCGTCGTCATCGGCGGTGCCTTCAACTCCGGCCTCCTGGCGGACCCGAAGCCGGGAGCTACGTACAACTACGCTTCCGCGCCAAGGGAGTTGCTGGACCAGGCGCTGCGCATCAAGGCGATCGCCGAACGCCATGGCACCACCCTGCGTGCCGCCGCCCTCGCCTTCCCGCTCGCGCACCCCGCCGTCGCGAGCGTCCTCGTCGGCACCCGCTCGGCGGACGAAGTCCGCGACTCCGTACGGCAGTTCACCACGGACGTACCGGCGGAGTTCTGGCAGGAGCTGCGGGAGGCCAAGCTGCTGCCCGAGGAGGCACCGATCCCCGTACATACCCCCGACGCAGGAGAGGAGCCCGCGTGAGGATCGCCCTGCACACCAAGGTCCGCGCCGACCGCATCGCCGAGTACGAGGCAGCGCACCGCGAGGTCCCCGAGGAGCTCACGGACGCGATCCGCGCCGGGGGCGCCACCTCCTGGACGATCTGGCGCAGCGGCACCGACCTGTTCCATGTCCTGGAGTGCGAGGATTACGGGCGGCTCCTCGCCGAGCTCGAGAAACTGCCGGTCAACATCGCCTGGCAGGCACGGATGGCCCAGCTCCTGGACGTGGTGCACGACTACTCGTCCGAGGGTGCGGAGGCGGGCCTGCCGGTCGTCTGGGAGCTGCCGTGACCGGACGTTCGATCGTCGATGCGCATCACCATGTGTGGGACCTCTCCGTACGCGATCAGGACTGGATCACCGGCCCCGAGCTCCAGCCGCTCCGGCGGAACTTCACCCTCGCGGACCTCGAACCCGAGACGCGGGCCGCCGGAGTCGACCGCACCGTCCTCGTGCAGACGATCACCGTGCCCGAGGAGACCCCGGAGTTCCTGGCCCTCGCGGAGGAGACCGAGCTGATCGGGGGAGTCGTCGGCTGGACCGACCTGACCCGGCCGGACGTCGCCGACGAGCTGGCGCGGCTGGCGGAACTCCGGGGTGGCGCGTACCTGCGGGGCATCCGCCACCAGGTCCAGGGCGAGCCCGACCCCGAGTGGCTGCTGCGCCCGGACGTACGCCGAGGACTCACCGCCGTCGCCGCGGCGGGCCTCGTCCACGACCTGGTCGTCCTGCCGCACCAGCTCCCCGCCTGTGTGAAGGCCGCCGAGAGCCACCCCGAACTCACTTTCGTGCTGGATCACTTGGGTAAACCGCCCATCGCCACGGGCGAGCTCGAACCCTGGGCCTCCCACGTCCGCGTGCTCGCAGCGCTGCCCAACACCGTCTGCAAGCTGTCCGGCCTGGTGACGGAGGCGGACGCGCAGAGCTGGACGGTGAGCGATCTGGCACCCTACGCGGACACGGTGCTGGAGGCCTTCGGTCCGTCCCGGCTGATGTTCGGCTCGGACTGGCCGGTGTGCACACTGGCCGCCACGTACACCCAAGTACTGGACGCCGCCGAGGAGTTGACGGCCGGGCTGAGCGACAGCGAGCGCACCGAGGTCTTCGCGGGCACCGCGAGGCGCGTCTACGCCCTCTGAACGGCGGCCTCAAGCCGTGTGGGCGGCAGGAAGTCCCGTACGTACGTCCGCTGCCAGCACGCGCCCGTCTCGCGCAGCTCGCGCCAGGTCGTGTAGCGGTAGCGGTACAGGCTCGCGCGTACGTACCTGGGCGGCTGGTCCGCAGGGAACGGGGAGCGTCGCAGCAGCCGCAGGGTGTCCCGGTCGTTCTCCAGCAGCCGCTCCACCAGGGCGCCGAACCAGGAGCCGGCGTACGCGGGGGAGAGCCCCACGAACCACATCAGCCAGTCGAGCCGCAGATGGTACGGGGCGAACTGGCGCGGCCAGTGCCGGGGATCACCCGGCTTGCCCTTGAACTCGTACTCCCGCCAGTCGGAGTCCGCGCGCGGCAGCTCGTCCAGGGTGCCTTCGAGGACGACCTCGTACCGCAGCCGGCTGACGCTGCCGAACGCCCCGTAGGTGTTGACCAGGTGGAGCGGGTCGAAGGAGCGGTTCATGACCTGGCGGCGCGAGACCAGATTGCGGGCCGGACGGTAGCTGAGGGCGACCAGCCCCGCTGCGACGGCCAGGACCACGATCTCGTACCAGAGCGGAGCGTCCGAGGGGCCCCGCGTCACTCCGTAGTCCACGGCCGACAGCGCAACCACGATCGTGATCCAGTTCAGCCAGGCGAAGTTGCCCGACAGGACCAGCCACAGCTGGGTGACGATCATCAGGGATGCGGCGGCAGTCGCGATGGGCTGCGGGGCGAAGAGGAGGACGGGGACGACGAGCTGGGTGAAGTGGTTGGCCGCCACCTCAGCCCGGTGGAAGGGCTTCGGGAGATGGTGGAAGAACCAGCTCAGCGGGCCAGGCATCGGTTGTGTCTCGTGGTGGTAGTCGAGGCAGGTCAGCTTCCGCCAGCAGGCGTCGCCGCGCATCTTGATCAGCCCGGCTCCGAACTCGAGGCGGAAGAGGATCCAGAGCAGCAGGAAGAACACCACGAGCGGCGGGGCGACCTCGTCGTTGCCCAGGAACACGGCGAGGAAGCCGACCTCCAGGAGCAGGGACTCCCAGCCGAAGGAGTACCAGGTCTGCCCGACGTTCACGATCGACAGATACATCACCCAGGGGACGAGCCAGAGCAGCATGCCGCCCCAGAGCGGCAGTTGACCGTCCAGGCCCGCGATGAGCGCGACCGAGACCGCACAGCCGGTCCATGCCCAGGCCGCGAAGAAACGGTCGGAGTAGTGGAGGTGGAACACGCTGGGTGCCCGCCGGAACGGCACCTGGGCGACGAAACGGGGCACCGGCAGCATGCCGCGCTCGCCGATCAGCGCGCGGAACTGCAGCGCCGCGCTCAGGAAGGCGAAGAGATACATGACGGCCAGCGCCCGCTGGAAGACCAGCCGGCTCATCCAGTACTCGGGGGCGGTGAACCACTCCACGTCGCCAGCTCCCTCCTTTGCGCCTAAACCGGCGCCGCTCTCGCGGACCTGGTTGATCGCCGTCGTGGTTCCTCAATTGATGGTTGCGCTGTTCATCGCTTTCATCGTGACTCCTTCCCCGGGGTGCGAGTCGAATCTGCTCAGATCTCGGTGGTGACGAGAAGTCGAAGATTTGGCCAAACCCTGGCAAGGTAATCCCCATGGTTGATCGGGGAGCGAGCGCCCTGTCACTCCCGGACGACTGGCCCGCCCACCCGGACCCGATCCTGGCGCTCAACCGCATGGGCAGCTTCGACTGGGACCTGGACACCGGCATCATGCAGATGGACCCCCAGGCCCACGAGATCTTCGACGTGTCTCCCGACGAGTACGACGGTCGCCTCGAGACCCTGGCCCCGCGAGTGCCCGCGATCGATGCCCACCGCCTGGACACCCATGTCTCCCAGGCCATCAAGGACGGCAGCGAGAACTACGGGGCGTACTTCCGCATACGCCGCCGCGACGGCACCCTCCGCTGGACCCACACGCAGGGCTACATCCGGCGCGACGAGACGGGCCGGCCGCGTCGCGTCATCGGCATCATCCGCGACGCCACCCAGGAGCTGATCGACAGCGAGGCCCAGCGCGAACAGGCGGCGCTCGACGAGTTCCGCCGCCGGCAGACGAACGTCGTGCAGATCGCCACCGCAGCGCTCGCGCACGCCCGCACCGTCCAGGACGTCATCGACGTCCTCACCGACACCCACGGACTGACCCACCTCGGTGCGACGAGCCTGGTCATGGGCCTCGTGGAGGCCGGGCGGATCCGCCTTGTCGCCGAAGGGCCCACGGGCAGCTTCGTACCCGGCACCCGGGTCACGCGCATCGACGAGCAGTACCCGATGAGCGAGGTCGTCCGCACCCTCACCCCGCGCTTCATCGAGTCACCGGAGGACTTCGCCGAGTCGTACCCTCTGCTGTGGCCACACATAACCGACCTGCACATCACCTCGGCCGCCTATCTGCCGCTGATCGCGCAGGCCCGCCCCATCGGCGCGCTCGGCCTGCTCTACCACGACAAGCGGGGCTTCACGGCGGAGGAGCGCAACGTCCTGGTCGCCCTGGGCAGCAGCATCGGGCAGAGCCTCCAGCGGGCCATGCTCTACGAGCAGGAGAAGGACCTTGCCCAGGGCCTCCAGCAGGCCATGCTGCCGCGCTCCATACCCAGCGTCCCCGGCGCCGACATCGCCGTCCGCTACCGCTCGGCCTCGCTGGGCCGGGACATCGGCGGCGACTGGTACGACGTCATCCCGCTGCCCGGCGGCCGGGTCGGCGCCGTCATCGGCGACGTGCAGGGCCATGACACCCACGCGGCAGCCGTGATGGGCCAGTTGCGTATCGTGCTGCGCGCCTACGCCGCCGAGGGCCACACACCCGCCACCGTCATGGCCCGCGCCTCGGTGTTCCTCGACGAACTCGACACCGAACGCTTCGCGACCTGCACCTACGCGGAGGCCGACCTGGCCACCGGAGTGGTCCAGATCGTACGGGCCGGACATATCGACCCGCTGGTGCGCGACCCGGACGGCAGCTGCCACCGGCTGTCCGTCGAAGGGGGACTGCCGCTCGGTCTGTCCGCCGAGTTCGGGCGGCTGCACTACCAGGTCGACACCTTCGAACTCGACCCGGGCCAGACCCTGCTGCTGTACACCGACGGGCTCGTCGAACAGCCGGGAGTGGACCTCGACGAGGGGATGAAGACGCTCCAGGCACTCGTTCACACGGGCCCCGACGACGTACGCGACCTCGCCGACCGGCTCATCGACGTGGCCGAGGAACGCGGCGGCGACGACGATGTCGCGCTGCTCCTGCTGCGCCGCCTCGGCCATGTCGCGCAGCAGTCCGGCGGACGGCTCCAGCAGCACATCGGGCCGGGCGATCCGGAGGCGCTCACCGGGGCCCGGCACATGATCCGCGCCGCGGTGGCGGCCTGGGACGCCGAGGACCGCGCCGACGAGGTCGAGTTGGTCGCCGACGAGATGATCACCAACGCCCTGATACACACCGAGGGCTCCGCGATCGTCACCCTGAGGGCCCTCACCGGCTCCGACCGCCGCCTGCGCGTCGAGGTCGAGGACGCCTCCAGCGCCCTGCCGCGCCGCCGCGAGGCGGGGGAGTCCGGGGTCTCGGGGCGCGGTCTGCTGCTGGTGGACCGCCTCGCGGATGTGTGGGGCGTGGAGGCGCGCGGCGGCGGCAAGTGCGTGTGGTGCGAGTTCATCGTTCCGGAACGAAGCTGACAACTGCCGCGCATGGCGTCGTCGCCACCGGGTGGCACTCTGGACGTATGCCGGAACTTCCCGAGGTCGAGGCGCTCAAGGACTTCCTGACCGAGCACCTCGTCGGCCATGAGATCGTGCGGGTGCTGCCCGTCGCGATCAGCGTCCTGAAGACGTACGATCCGCCGCTCGCCGCCCTCGAGGGCCGTGAGGTCACGGCCGTGCACCGGCACGGCAAGTTTCTGGACCTGTCGACGGGCGGCGGCCCGCACTTCGTGACGCATCTGGCCCGCGCGGGCTGGCTCCAGTGGAAGGACCGCCTGCCCGACGGCCCGCCCCGGCCGGGGAAGGGCCCGCTCGCGATGCGGGTCGCTCTGGAGACCGGCGAAGGCTTCGACCTCACCGAGGCCGGCACGCAGAAGCGGCTGGCCGTGTACGTCGTACGGGATGCCGGCGAGGTCCCGGGCGTCGCCCGGCTCGGCCCGGATCCGCTGGCCGACGACTTCGACGAGAGACGCTTCGCCAAGCTGCTCGAGGGGGAGCGCCGCCAGCTCAAGGGCGCGCTGCGCGACCAGAGTCTGATCGCGGGCATCGGGAACGCCTACAGCGACGAGATCCTGCACGCCGCCCGGATGTCCCCCTTCAAACTCGCCGCCTCATTGACCACCGAGGAGACCCACCGCCTGTACGAGGCGCTGCGCACCACTCTCACCGAGGCGGTCGAGCGCTCGCGGGGTGTGGCCGCCGGACGGCTGAAGGCGGAGAAGAAGAGCGGGCTGCGGGTGCACGCCCGCACCGGGGAGCCCTGCCCGGTGTGCGGCGACACGATCCGCGAGGTGTCCTTCAGCGACTCGTCCCTGCAGTACTGCCCGACCTGCCAGACGGGCGGCAAGCCCCTCGCGGACCGCAGGTTGTCGAAGTTCCTGAAGTAGGCGTCCTGATGCAGTCCCGGGGATCAGGAGTGGCCCGGGGGATCAGGGAGCCTTGAGCTTCACGAGCGTCTCGTCGCCCGTGCGCACTTCGTACCCGGTGATCTCGTCGGTGTTCATCGACGCGGACGCCTGCATGGGGCTGGGTGTGCCGCCGCCCGCCTGCCAGTTCATCAGGGTCTCCTCCGAGCCGTCGCTGCCGATGGCGACGAGCTCGCAGGGCTGGGGCTCGGAGATGCCCTTGACCATGAAATCGATGTCGCTGCCCCAGGCCCGGTCATGGGTGGTGACCTCGGCCCACACACCCGTACCGGGGTCGGTCGCGGCGACCCGCTGTCCGTCCGCGTCGGATCCGCCGGCGAGCACCGCGACCGCGGGCCCGCCCACCGCGATCACCACCGCGGCGGCGACGGCGAACAGCCAGCGCGTACGCCCTTTGCGGCGTGATCGGGCCACGTCCTCGAGCAGCCGGTCGAGCAGCGCCGGGCCGGGCCTGGTCATGGGATTCACAGTGCGCGGAGTCGCCTCGGCGTACGCCCGCAGGGACCGTGTCGTGGGGGCGAGTTCGCGTATCTGCATCGCGCACTGAGGGCACTCCATGAGGTGGTCCTCGAAGCGGAATGCATCCGCAGCGTCCAGCACGCCGAGCGCATAGGCGCCGACGTCGCGATGGCGTTCCAGGGACCTCATACCTCATCCTCGTGGCGATGGTGAGAGCTAGGAGTAGCTACTTGCCCACCGGTACGCACGAGAACGCCGAATCACTCAAGCCCCGCAGGAAACCAACCAGGAGATTCGGAGCCGGAGCGCCCGCGGATTGGTCGGGAACCAAAAAAAGTCGCGGATCAGAAAAGTTCGGAGAACGGAAAGATCACGGATCAGAAGAGATGGATCGCGAGGTGCCCCAACGGCAGCCCCAGCCGCCAGGCCGGCGTCCACACCTTCGGGCCGTCGTCCTCGCCGGGCACCGGGCCCCCGCCCGGCACCGCGTCCAGGTCCGGCGCGAGAAGCTCGGTCTCCTCCAGCCAGCGCCAGGCCGCCGTCGCCAGCTCCAGGTCCGGCGCGGGGCCTCCCGAGTCGACCGCCTCGGCCGCCTGCGCCGCAAGCCGCTCGCACACCCAGTCCTGCCACGGCTGGTCGTACGCCGTCAGCGAAAGCCAGGTCTCCAGCTGCGAGACGACGCGGATGCCGGAGAGCTCACCGCTCGTGTCCGACAGGAAGATGGTCAGCGCCAGCGCGTCGCGCCCGGCGCGGAACTCGAATGACGTCGGCGGCATCAGGTCCCCGGTACGCAACAGCTCGTCAGCGATGTACTCGGCGTACAACCACGCCATGGGAACGACGAGTTCACCGCCGCCGGTGCCGTCCGTGCTCTCGTGGCCTCTGTGCAGCATCCTTTCCTGCCTTCCTCCGGTGCGTGCGCGTCGCCCGACCCCGGGCCCCATTCCGGAACACGGATGAGGACAGCCGATTACTCAACAGAGGGTCTCGGCAAGGCGCTTTACGGAGGTTTGACTCGACCATTGGTTTCACCGCAGGTCGGCCGCGTATCCCGGAAGTACCCGGCGCAGGGCGCGCAGCGCGTAGTACGCGCGGGACTTCACGGTACCGGGCGGGATCCCGAGCGCCGCGGCGGCTTCTGCAACACTCGCACCGCGGAAATACACCTGCACCAGAACTTCCCGGTGCTCGGGAGTGAGTGTCTTCACAGCTTCGCGCACATCGAGGGTGGCGGCTGACCTTTCCGCGTGATCGGCGCAGACCCGCGCGCTCTCCAGTACGGCGTCCCCGACCTCGGCGGGCCGCGCCTGACGGGCCCTGCGCGCGTCGATGGCGAGCCGTCGCCCCACGGTCAGCAGCCAGGGCCGTACCGAGTCGAAGTCGTCGGCCCGCAGCGCCTCGGGATGCTGCCAGGCGCGTACCAGCGTTTCCTGCACCAGATCCTCGGCGCGCTGCCGGTCTCCGTCCGAGAGCCTCAGCAACAGGGCGAAGAGTGGTGCGCCGTGCTCCCGCTGCAACTCGGCCAGCTCGTGCTCGGCGGTCGTCCTGCTCGTGATGGTCGTGGCGGCCGTCATGGCCGTATGTCAGCGCAGGCCGCTCCGTCGGGACAGGCCATGGACGCGGATCGTCGGCGGACGGTCGAAGCTGTCGACGAACGGTGCGATGAACGGTCGATCGGGGGTGGCCGGTCGCTGACACCCCAGCCCTTCGGCTGGCCGGAACGGCTCTTTCGCGGGGCCCGGGTGGTCCGGAAGACACCGAGTGGGGCCGTTTCAGCTACCTGGCCGGAATGGCTCCTTGACCCCTGTGTCGTCTCTGGGTGGATTCGTAGTTGTTAGTAATCAAATACGACCGCACGGGAGCCGGCTTGAAGACCACACGCAGGCGACACACGACACTGGCCCTGGCGGTCCTGCTTCTCACAGCGGCCGTCGGCTGCCAGGAGCCGGAGCAGGAGCAGGAGCGGGAGCGGCCCGCGCGGTCCGGCGATCCCGCGCCGCACGCCGCGAACGCCCGTTTCACGCTCGTCGCCTCCGGCGACGTCCTGCCGCACAGCTCGGTCATCCGCCAGGCGAACGCGGACGCGGGCGGCAGCGGCTACGACTTCCGTCCCATGCTCGCGGGCATGCAGCCCGTTGTGGCCCGGGCCGATCTGGCGATCTGCCACATGGAGACGGTGTACGGCGCGAGCGGCGACTACTCCGGCTACCCCCTCTTCAAGTCGCCGCCCGAGGTGGCCGCGGGCCTCGCCGCCAGCGGCTACGACGCCTGTTCGACCGCCTCGAACCACACCCTCGACGCCGGCGCCGCGGGTATCCACCGCACGCTCGACGCACTCGACCGGGCGGGCGTACGGCACGCCGGATCCGCCCGCACCGCCGCCGAGGCGAGGACACCCACCCTCCTGCGGGCGGGCCCCGCCAAGGTCGCCCATCTCGCGTACACATACGGCACGAACGGCATCCCGCTGCCCGAGGACAGGCCCTGGGCGGTGAACCTGATCGACCCCGACAGGATCCTCGCGGACGCCCGCGCCGCCCGGAAGGCGGGCGCCGACGTCGTGGTCCTCTCCCTGCACTGGGGCACCGAATGGCAGGACGCGCCCGACGCACAGCAGCTGCGGCTGAGCAGGCAGCTCACCGAAGCCCGCACGGACGGCCGCCCCGCCATCGATCTGATCCTCGGCACCCACGCCCATGTCCCGCAGGCGTACGAGAAGGTCAACGGAACCTGGGTCGTCTACGGCATGGGCGACCAGATCGCCGGAGCGATGGTCAACCACAGTGGCGCCCACGACCCCCGCGGCAACGAGAGCACCATCGGCCGCTTCACCTTCGCCCCGCCCGCCGAACCCGGCGGGCGGTGGAAGGTCGAGAAGGCCGAGTTCGTACCGCAGTGGTTCGACGTCGGCTCCCATCGTGTCGTGAACCTGAACGAGGCGCCGGACCAGAGCGCCGTGCGCGACCGGATCCGCCAGGTCGTCCTCAGCCGGGGCGCGGCCGAGGACGGGCTCGTCATGGGGAAGTAGTCTCCGCTTCATGGAGAGGTTGGCCCAGTCGTCTCCGAATTCGCTGCCGCTGCCGCTGCCGCTTCCGCTTCCGCCTTGGCCAGCTCCGAGCGCCGGTACGAGTACGCGAAGTAGAAGACGAGGCCGAGCAGGAACCACACGGCGAACCGCACCCACGTCTGCCATTGCAGGAACGTGATCAGCCAGATCGAGAAGACGACGCCGACCGCGGGCACGAACGGCATCCACGGCGTACGGAAGGTGCGCGGCAGGTCGGGCCGCTTGTAGCGCAGCACGATCACCGCGACGCACACGACGACGAACGCCAACAGGATTCCGATATTGGTCAGTTCGGCCGCCTCGCCGATCGGCAGGAACCCGGCGATGACGGCCGAGGCGACGCCTGCGATCCAGGTCACCCGTGTCGGCACATGCCGCGTCGGATGCGTCTTCGCGAACCACTTGGGCAGCAGCCCGTCGCGGGACATCGAGAACCAGACACGGGTGACACCCAGCATGAACGTGAACATCACGGTGAGAATGCCGATGATCGCGCCGACCGCGATGACGTTCGCGAGCCCGCCCAGGCCCACCGACTGGAACGCCGTCGAGAAGCCGCTCTCCTTGTCGATGTCCGGGTAGTCCTGCATACCCGTCAGGACAAGACAGGCGAGCACGTACAGCACCATCGAGATGGCGAGGGAGTAGATGATCGCCTTCGGCATATGGCGCTGAGCGTCCTTCGATTCCTCGGCGGCCGTCGACATGGCGTCGTACCCGAAGACCGCGAAGAAGACGGTCGCCGCGCCCGTGAACGCCCCGCCGACCCCGTACGGGAAGAACGGGTTGTAGTTCGCCGTGTCGATGTGGAAGACGCCGACGCCGATCACCAGGAGCACCACCGCGACCTTCAGGATGACGACGACCATCTCGAACCGGGCCGCGTTCTTGATGCCCAGGTTCAGCAGGTACGCGATGAGCAGGCACAGCACCGCCGCGAACAGGTCGACCTTGTGCCCGTCGCCGGTGCTCGGCGCGCCCAGCATCCAGTTGGGCAGATCGGCCCCCATCTCACCGACCAGGAAGCTGAAGTACCCGGAGATTCCGATCGCGACCACCGCGACGATCGCCGTGTACTCGAGGAGCAGGTCCCAGCCGATGAACCAGCCCGCGAACTCGCCGAGCACCGCATAGCCGTACGTGTAGGCCGAGCCCGCCTTCGGGATGAGGCCCGCGAACTCGGCGTACGACAGCGCCGCCGCGGCACTCGCGACGCCCGCGATGAGGAACGACACGAGGACCGCGGGCCCCGCCGTCCCGTTCGCCACCGTGCCGGCCAGCGTGAAGATGCCGGCGCCGATGATGCCGCCGACACCGATCGCGGTCAGCTGCCACAGGCCGAGCGAGCGATCGAGGCGTGCGCCCTCGCCGGCTTCCGTCTCATCGATACGTTCGATGGGTTTGCGGCGGAGAATTCCTTCGCCCATTCTGAGCCCGGCCATGTGCCTCACCTCTTCGCAGACGGTAATCGGCTCTTGGCAGGATCATGATGACCCAGTGGCAGCTGTGGCGGAAGAGCTACCCGCGGGTTACGGCACAACCGTCACAGGCCATCGCCCGGCCTTCACGAGGCGGACGGCCACCGAGCCGATGAAGCGATGCCCCGACTGCTCGGACGCTCCCACCACGACGGCGTCCGCCTTGAGTTGGTCCGCCGCGGCCACGAGACCGCTGTACGCGTCGCCGCGAAAGGTGTGGAACTCCCAGCGGACCTGGAATATGTCCTTGACCTGCTCGGTCGCCTCGTGCATGTCCCGGACGAGCCCCCGGGCGATCTCGTCGGTCGTATCGGCGACCGGAGCCCCGGCCGCGCTGCCCGCCGCCAGCACCGGCTGGACGTACACGACGGCGAGCAGCGCCCTCTGCCGCCGGGCCAGACCGGCGGCGTAGGCCACGGCGCGCAATGAGGAGTCGGAGCCATCCACGCCGGCCACGATGACCTTCGGCCCGTCCGTGCCGCGCTCGAACTCCTGTGAGTGCCCTGGCGAGTGCTGTTCCGTCACGGCGCCGAGGTTATCGGAGTGCCCAGGTCCGGCCGCGCTCGGGGAACCGGCCGAGTGCGCGTGCTGACTGTGCGTGAGAGGCGCTAACGTTTGCGCTCGTGTGCCGTTGCCGAGGTGGTTCCAACGGGTGTTTTCGTGCGGCCGTACAGGTGTCGGTGTGCGTTTCGGAGCGCCGGCCGGGCGACTGATTAGTCATGAAAAAGGATCAAATGCTTTCCCGGCGCAAGGCGTTGCTCGTCGGTGGCGCCGCAGTCCTGGGGGCTGCGGGAGCGGGCGGTACGGCACGCCTTCTCGCCGCCGGTCCGGCCCCGCCGCCGGGCGGGCCCCCCGCGAACCCTGCCGCGGGCGCCCCGGATGCCGGCGCCCTGAGGCCCTCTGCCTACAGGCTCCAGCCCATCGCCGGATACGGCCCCCTGCGCAGCGCACCGGGGCGCACCCTCGTACGGCACGAACCCTTCCTGCGTATCGCCGGGCGCGGCCCCACCATGGTGCTGACCTTCGACGACGGCCCCGACCCCCGCTACACCCCCCATGTCCTGCGCACCCTCAAGGCCCACGACGTCCGCGCGATGTTCTTCGTGTGCGGCTCGATGGTCGTCGAGCACAAGGACATGCTCCGGGAGATGGCGGACGAGGGACACATCGTCGGCAATCACACCTGGTCCCACCCGCTGCTGACCGGGCTGGGCCGGTCCGCGATCCGCTCCGAGATGGAACGCACCAGCGAGATCATCGAGAAGACGTACGGGGAGCGGCCCGGCTGGTTCCGCGCACCGTACGGGGCCTGGAACCGGGCCGTCTTCGAGTTCGGCGCCGAACTCGGCATGGAGCCGCTCGCCTGGACCGTCGACACCCTCGACTGGAAGGAACCCGGTGCGCGCACCATCGAGCGCCGGGTCATGAAGGGCGCGGCCCCGGGCGTCGTGGTCCTCGCGCACGACGCGGGCGGCGACCGTTCGCAGAGCATCCGGGCGCTGCGCGACTATCTGCCGCGACTGCTGGACTCGGGCTATCACCTCACCGTGCCCCGACGGCAGTTCACGTAGACCGGCTCACGTGGACCGGCTCACGTGGACCGGCTCACGTAGACCGGCTCACGTGGACCGATGAGAATCCGCGGATTCAGACGAGAATCCGCGGATGTGACGGGAGGGTCGACGGAATTCCACGGGCTTTCTCCCGCCCGGTCCGGAACGCTCAGCGAACCTCGACCAGGCGGGCGAAGGCGACGACGTTCCCGTCGTAGCCGTTCTGCTGGGAGAAGCCGCCTCCGCAGGTGATGACGCGCAATTCGGGAGTTCCGGTGTCTCCGTAGACCCGGTCGCCGGGGAAGTTGTTCTTGTCGAACACCTCGATGCCGTAGATCTCGAACACGGCGAGTTTCCCGTCCTTGCGCGTGACCTCCACGCGATGTCCCTGTTTCAGGGATCCGAGACCGAAGAAGACGGCGGGGCCCTGTTTGTTGTCCACATGGCCGACCATGACGGCCGTGCCCTTTTCGCCGGGCGAGACCGCGCCGGTGAACCAGCCCGCGAGATTCGGGTCCTCGGGCGGGGGCGCATCCACCCAGCCCTCCACGTCGAGCCCTACGGGCATGACCGGGGCGTCGACCTGGATGGCAGGGATGCTGATGCGGTCGACCACGGAGAATGGCAGGGGAGCCGGCCCGTTCGAGCGGGTGATTCCGGGGGGACGGCTCTTGGCGGCCGCCGCTGTCGCGGGCTGCGGAGGGCCCACGTCGAATTCTCCCGAGCCATTTCGAATGAGCGCGAGACCGGTCAGCAGAACAAGTGCCAGCACGCCCCAGGGAGCGCGCTTCCTCTGCCGCTCCTCCTCTTCGGCCAGCTCGGACGCAGACATTCGCAAACCCCTCTCGACGCGGCCGTCGCCGCGTCACTCGCGCATACGAGAACGCTAAGTCCAAGGTTCCCGGCAGGCGACGGGAGACGCGCGAACGGGTGGCCGCCGCGAAGCCGGTGCGCCATCCGAGTCTGAGCGGTCTGGAAATTTCTGACGGTCCGTGACCTGCGGCAATATCCGATTGTGTTCCTTATCCGTGGCGTTCCTCTCACCAGGACGGAGCATTCTCGAAATGCGGCCCCGAGCAAGCCATCTGAGGGTTCGTCTGGGAGGCGTTTTCTCGCCGATTCGACCCGGGGACGGTTCCCGGGGCGCCTTCCGCGGAGGATCACATGCGTACCACTCGTGCCCTGGCGGTCTCTGCGACAGCCCTCGCCACCCTCGGGCTCACCGCCCCCATGGCCGCGGCCCGGGACGGCTTCAGCACCAGCCCGAGCAACATCGTCGCCACGCCCAGCGTCATCGCCCGGGGTGGGCAGCTGACGGTCACGGTCGACGGCTGCCCGCGAGGCGGCACCATGACGTCGCCTGCGTTCCCGCGGACGCCTCTTGAGCCGATCAAGGATCACCACGACAGGGGGCACGACGCGATGTCCAGGGGGAGCGAGACGGCCAGGGGGGTCGCGACCATCAACCAGACGGCCGCCCCCGGTACCTACGACATCACCGTCAACTGCGTCGGCACGGGCACCCTCACCAAGCCTCAGGCCTTCACCGTCATCGGCGGCGTCCGTGGTGGTCTCGGCGGCAGCAGCTCCAATGGGGCCACGCCGACCGACATGGCGATCGGCGGCGGCCTGCTGGGCCTCGCGCTTGTCGGCGGCGGGGTGTTCTGGATGCGCCGCCGCTCCGAGAACAAGGTCTGAGAGAACAAGGCCTGACGCAGTACACACCTTCCAGCTCTTCGCCCCGGACCGCGCGGTCCGGGGCGAAGAGCTGGAAGGTGAACGGCAGTTGTGCTCGGGTCAGTTGTCCTCGCCGGTGGTGCGGCGGTGTGACCAGTGGTAGGCCGCGCCGACCGAGCCCATGACGAGTGCGAGGCCCAGGCCGATGTCGCCCGGGTCGAAACCGGCGATGGTGCCGCCGGCACCGGCCTTGACGCCCTTCTGGGCGTGCATGTTGGACTGGCCATGGCCCGACTGCCGTCCGGCCTCGATGGTCAGATCCTTGTTCCCGTCCTCCCTCTCGCACTGGAAGGTCACCTGCACGGTGCCGGGCTCGGCTTTCCAGCCGACGGTGGCCGTGGCCGAGTGCTGCCCCTTGGGGATCACCACAGGATCGAAGGCACTCGAGAACACCTTGACCTCGGTCGCGCAGCCCCAGACGTTCAGTGTGACCTCGTCGCCCGCGGCGACGGTCGTGGGTGAGACATCGAAACCGAACGAGTTGGCCCCGCGTTCGCCGCCCGTTGCGGCGACGGCCGCCGGTGCGGCCAGGGCCAGGGCGCCGGCGCCCAGCAGTGCGGCCGAAGCGACACATATCGCGCGCATGGTGAATCCTCCGGGTCCCGAGGAGCAGCCGCGGACCTTTTCCGCTTGCGCCGTACATGCACCTCGATGGTCGAAACGCTAAAAAGGTCCGCCCGCATGCGCGATCGCAGTGGCCCGAATGGGGCACCGGCCGCCGTCGCGACGGCGTGAGAACGGCGAGAACAAGCCATTCCGGCGATGGGGAGCTACGCGCGAGTCACATACGGCGCAAGGGGCACAGGCGTCACTCAAAGAATCTTGTGAGCCGGTTGAACGCTCGAGGCGTTCCCACCCGTACCTAGGGCCATACGCGGCGCAGTGGTGCGCCGCAACAGCTGAGTGATTAGCGGGGAGTTACCCAAATGAAGACCTCCTGGCGGAGCGCCTCCCTCGTAGCGGCCGCTGCGGCCCTGGCGCTGACGACTGCGTGCGGCTCGGACACCCCCCAGACGGGCAGCCAGAACGTGGGGGCGGCGCCCGCCGCCAATGGGGTTGGCAATGACTACGGGGCCGGTACGAGCACGCCTACTGCAGGTGCGGGACAGGCCGGCGCCGGTGCGCAGGCGCAGACCGCCGGCCAGCTTGCCGTGAAGAAGAACAAGGCCCTCGGCGAAGTGGTCACGGACAGCGCCGGCATGACGCTCTACCGCTTCGACAAGGACACCGCCTCACCGCCGAAGACGAACTGTGAAGGCGACTGCGCCACGGCCTGGCCCCCGGTCCCGGCCTCGGACGCCACCGCTGCGGCGGGCATGGACAAGACGCTGCTCGGTGAGGTCACCCGTGCCGACGGCACGAAGCAGCTGACCCTCGACGGCTGGCCGCTGTACCGGTACGCGAAGGACACCAAGGCCGGTGACACCAAGGGCCAGGGTGTGCAAGGGACTTGGTACGCGTCGGCGCCCGACGGCAAGAAGGCCGCGGCGGGCGCCGCAGAGGCCGGAGTCGGTGAAGACGCCGGGGCGGAGGCCGCCGACCTGCCCGGCCTTTCGACCCGACAGGACCCCGAGCTGGGCGAGGTCGTCGTCGACAAGAACGGCTACACGGTCTACCGCTTCGAGAAGGACGTCCCGTGGCCGATGAAGTCGAACTGCGTCGGTGAGTGCCTGGAGAAGTGGCCGGTCGTCGAGCCGGTCGACGCCGCCGACACCAAGGGCATCGAGAACAAGGTCGAGGGCCGTCGCGGCTACGTCGTCCTGAACCGTCCGGACGGACTCAAGCAGCAGAGCATCGACTGCTGGCCGATGTACACCTTCGCGGGTGACAAGAAGCCCGGTGACACCAACGGCCAGGGCGTGGGCGGCACTTGGTACGCCATGGCCCCCGACGGCAGCGCGATCAAGAAGTAGACCTCACCGAACACCACAGACCACGCAGCACACAATCCGCAGCAGCAGGACAACGAAGGGAGGAGCCACCAAGAAGCAGACGACTGACACGCCGCAAGGAACCGAGCAACCGCTCAACCCCCGGTCCACCCCCTCCGCACCGCACGGAGGGGGTTGGCCGTTTTTCACCGCTCTCAGGGCTTCGAGCGATTTCGTACGACGGCAATTCCGCATGTGCCCCCGGCAGTGACCGGGAACGGATGGTCAATTTCCGTTTCCACTCGCCCCGTTGGCAGGCGATCAGTAGCCTCAGCTCGAACACCGGATCGCCTAAGCCTTGGAGAGATAGATGGAGCGTCCCGCCTGGGCCCCACGTGGCATCGACATCTCGGTGCCGAGCGTGAGCCGCATCTACGACTACTACCTGGGCGGATCGCACAACTTCGACGTCGACAGGGAAGCGGCCCGCAAGGCGATGGAGTTCATGCCGGGCCTTCCGAAGATCATGCAGGCGAACCGCGCTTTCCTGCGCCGGGCCGTCCGTTTCGCGGCGGACGAAGGCATCACCCAGTTCCTGGACATAGGTTCAGGCATCCCCACCTTCGGCAACGTCCACGAGATCGCCCAGAGCGCCAGCCCCGGAGCGCGCGTCCTGTACGTCGACAACGACCCGGTCGCCGTCGCCCACAGCGAGGCCGTCCTGGAGGGCAACAAGGACGCGGACGTCGTAGCCGCCGATCTGCGCAAGCCCCAGGAGATCCTGGCTAGTTCTCAGTTTCAGCGCCTGATCGACCAGAATCGGCCAGTAGCGCTCCTCCTCGTTGCCATACTTCACTTCGTGGAGGACGAGGACGACCCGTACGAGGCGGTGGCACAGCTGCGCGACGCGCTTGCGCCGGGCAGCCTGCTCGTCGTCTCGCACGCCTCCTATGAGGGCATCCCGCTTCCCCCAGAGCGGGCCGAAGGCGCGGTCGACGTCTACAAGAACATTCGCAATCCGCTGATCATGCGCTCGCGCGACGAGATCGCGCGGTTCTTCAAGGGGTACGACATGGTGGAACCCGGACTGGTGCCTATGCCGGAATGGCGGCCCGACACGGCACTCGAGGACGAGGATCCGTATTCCTATTCCGGGTTCGCCGGCGTGGGGCGCACGGCGTGACCGCGGAGCCGGACGGGCCGGAAGACAGACTCCGCAGATTCGCGACGATCTGGAGCCGGGCGGTCTTCCCGCACACGGCGACATCGCTGACCCGCCCCGAGCTCGAGCGGGAACTGCTGCCGCTCGCCCGGCGGTTGAGTGAGGCGCTGCGGGCCAGGACGTTCGACGCGGCCGAGGGCCGGGCGGTCGGCGCCGCGCTGATCGACGCCCACTGCACAGAGCCGGAGGCGCTCAGCCGCGCACTCGACTGCGTGGACGCCTATCTGGTGCTCTACTGCGGCGGAGACGGACCCCAGGAGGACCTGCGCAGCCGTTCGGCGCGGTTGCAGCACGCCATGGCCGCCGGGTTCGCCGAGGCCCTGCGGGAGCGGACGCTGGCCGAACAGGAAGCCATCGCGAGAGCGGCCCTCCAGGCTCAGGGGGTGGTCGCTCAGGCGCTGCACGCGACCGAGGCGCGGTTCCGCGCGGTGTTCGAGGGCGCGGCCATAGGAATCGGCATCGCGGACCTCGACGGCAACGTCCTGCAGGTGAACAAGGCCCTCCTGCGGATGTTCGGCGGCACCGAGGAATCAATGCGCGGCCGTAACGTGGTCGACTGGACGCACCCCGACGACGCCCCTCAAGTCTGGCGCCTGTACGAGGAGCTGGTGCGCGGCGAGCGTGAGCACTACCACGTGGAGAAGGCCTTCTACCGACCTGACGGAACGGTTCTTTGGACCAATCTGACGGTCTCCCTGCTGCGTGACGCCGACGGCCGGCCCCAGTACCAGCTCGCCCTCATGGAGGACACCACCGAACGCCGGCTGCTCAATCTGCGGCTGCGGTACGAGGCGACCCATGACGCCCTCACCGGACTGCCCAACCGCACCCTGTTCTTCGAGCGGCTCGAAAAGGCGCTCTCCGCGGGTGAGGGCATGCGCTTCGGGCTCTGCTATCTCGACATCGACGGCTTCAAGACCATCAACGACAGCCTCGGGCACGCCGCCGGTGACCGGCTGCTCGTCGAGGTCGCCGACCGGTTGCAGTCCTGCGCGACCGCGCCCGGCGAGATGGTCGCCCGGATCGGCGGCGACGAGTTCGTGGCGCTGACCACCGGGCCCGACACCGAGACCGAGGTCGACGCGCTCGCCGACCGCATCATGAACGCCCTCGTCACTCCGGTCCGTATCGAAGGCCGGGAACTGACCGTCCGTGGCAGTATCGGCATCGTCGAGGGCCCGGCCGGCGAACGCGGCCCTGCGGAGGTGCTGCGCAGCGCCGACATCACGATGTACCGCGCCAAGTCGGCGGGCGGCAACCGCTACGAGCTCGCGGACCCCGAGGCCGACGCCCGCGCCATCACACGCCACGGACTGACCACGGCACTGCCCGCGGCCCTGGACCGCGGCGAGTTCTTCATCGAGTACCAGCCGCTCGTGCACCTCGGCGACGACAGCGTACGAGGCGCCGAGGCCCTCGTCCGCTGGCTGCATCCCCAGCACGGCGTGCTCGGCCCCGACCGGTTCATCCCGCTCGCCGAGCACACCGGCCTCATCGTCCCGCTCGGCCGCTGGGTGCTGGAGCAGTCGGTCCGTCAGGCCCGCGACTGGCAGGAACGTCACGGCGAACAGGCGGGCCCGTTCCGTATCAACGTGAACCTCTCGCCCTGCCAGCTGACCCACCCCGGTCTGGTCGCGGACACGGTCGACATCCTGGAGCGCGCCGGCCTCGAACCGGCCTCCCTCTGCCTGGAGGTCACCGAATCCGCCCTGATCGGCGCCGACGACGACCTCCTCAAGCCACTGCGCCGCCTGGCCGAGATGGGCGTGGACATCGCCCTCGACGACTTCGGCACCGGCTACTCCAACCTCGCCAACCTGCGCCGCCTCCCGGTCAGCATCCTCAAACTGGACCGCTCCTTCACCCAGAGCATGCAGCAGTTCCCGGCGGACCCGGTCGACCTGAAGATCGTCGACGGAATCGTCTCCCTGGCCCACAGCCTCGACCTCAAGGTCACGGTAGAGGGCGTGGAAACAGGTGCCCAGGCAGAACAACTGAAGGTCCTGGGCTGCGACACCGCCCAGGGCTGGTACTACGCCCGCCCCGGCCCCCCGGAGCGCTTGCACGAGTTGGCGCTGGTGGACGCGACGGGCTGAGGGACAGGGGGAGCGGAGGTCGCCGGTTGGGGCGGCCTCCAGGGCGCCACTGGCGGACCGCCCCTTTGCGGATTCGGCAACTGCAGCGCCCCTTCAGGGGCGCGGGGCTGTATAGATTTGCGGCTCCGCCGCGTGGGCGCGATCAACCACGACGGACCCGCAGTCTCCAACGCCGCTTCCAGTGCTACGGCGCTCCCGGACACGGCACCCCAGCGGAGCGGAACGTCACCGTTCGAGCAGCATCCGCTGAAACTCCCGAGCCGCCCGCGGCGGAGCCACGTCGCTCCGGTGTGCCAGCGCGATCCTCCGATGCAACCCCGGCCGGGCCAACGGAGTCACCCGCAACCCCCGGCCCGCCCGAGCGGCCACCATCCGCGGCACCACAGCCACCCCGAGTCCCGCCGCCACAAACCCCAGCACCGCATCCATCTCCCCACCCTCCACCGCGAAGTCCGGCTCGAACCCGGCGGAGCGACACGCAGCGACGGTCAGTTCCCGCAGGTCGTACCCGTGCCGGAACATGACCAGCCGCTCACCCTCCAGGTCCGGAATCCGGACCGTACGACCCCGGCCCGGTGCGGGTGCGTCCGGGGACGACACCACCACCAGGTCCTCCCGCAGCACCTCGACCGTGCTCAGCGCGGGTGACGGCGAAGGCAGAGGCAGCACCACGAGGGCGAGATCGAGCGCCCCGCGAGCGAGCTCCCGTACGAGATCATGCGAGCCTCCCTCCTCGATCAGCAGCCGGATGCCCGGATACCGGTCGTGGAAGGCGCGCAGCACGTCGGGCAGCAGCCCCGTGCACACGCTCGGAGTCGCACCGAGACGAATCCGCCCGCTGCGCAGCTGCACCAGTTCCCCCACCTCGTGCCGAGCCGTCTCCGCGTCGGCCAGGATGCGGCGGGCCAGTGGCAGCAGTGCCTCGCCCGCGTCCGTGAGCGTGATGTTGCCGCGTGCGCGCAGGAACAGATCAGCCCCCAACTCCCGTTCCAGCGCCTTGATCTGCTGGGAGAGGGACGGCTGCGCGACATGGACGAGGTCCGCGGCCCGGGTGAAGTGCCGGGTCTCGGCGACCGCCACAAAGTACTGGAGCTGCTGGAACTGCATCCCACCATCATAGATTCCAGCTATTGAAACCAGCCATTCCATGTCTTGGACCGATCGGGACCTCTGGCCCTAGCGTGCGTGTCATGGCGCTGCTAACGCGGACGGACCGAAAACCGTCCATGACCCGCACAATGTGGGACTCCTCCGTCGGCAAGAAGACGGTCATGGCCGTGAGCGGTCTGATCATGCTGGCGTACCTGGTCGTCCATATGCTGGGCAACCTCAAGATCTTCTTCGGATCCGACGAGTTCAACGAGTACGCGCACGCCCTGCGCACCCTCGGCGAGCCCTACCTGCACTACGAATGGGCGCTGTGGATCATCCGCGTCGTCCTGGTCGCCGCCGTCGTCGCGCATGCCGTCTCCGCGTACCAGCTGAGCCGCCGCGACATCAAGGCACGGCCCACCAAGTACGTGCACAAGAAGCCGCGGGCCAGTTACGCGACACGGACGATGCGCTGGGGCGGGATCATCCTCGGGCTGTTCATCGTCTGGCACATCCTCGACCTGACGACCGGCACCGTGCACCCGGGCGGCTTCGAGGCCGGACACCCGTACCAGAACGTGATCGACACCTTCTCCACCTGGTACGGCAACGTCATCTATCTCGTCGCGGTGCTCGCGCTCGGCCTGCACATCCGGCACGGCTTCTGGAGCGCGGCGCAGACCCTCGGGGTCGGCAGCCGAACCCGCGACCGTGCCTTCAAGACCATCGCCAACGTGCTCGCGCTGGTGCTGACGGTGGGCTTCGTCTCCGTACCCGTGGGCGTGATGACCGGAGTGGTGAGCTGACATGACCGCTGAGTACGCCGACTACACGACCGGGGAGCCGGTCGTCGACGCCAAGGCCCCCGAGGGGCCGGTGAACGAGCGCTGGGACACCCGCCGTTTCGAGGCCAAGCTGGTCAACCCCGCAAACCGCCGCAAGCACACGGTGATCGTCGTCGGCACCGGCCTCGCGGGCGGCTCCGCGGGTGCCACGCTCGCCGAACAGGGCTATCACGTCGTGCAGTTCTGCTACCAGGACTCACCGCGCCGCGCCCACTCGATCGCCGCGCAGGGCGGCATCAACGCCGCGAAGAACTACCGCAACGACGGCGACTCGATCCACCGGCTGTTCTACGACACCGTCAAGGGCGGCGACTTCAGGGCCCGCGAGTCCAACGTCCACCGCCTGGCGCAGATTTCGGTGGAGATCATCGACCAGTGCGTGGCGCAGGGCGTGCCCTTCGCGCGGGAGTACGGCGGCCTCCTCGACACCCGGTCCTTCGGCGGTGTACAGGTGTCCCGCACCTTCTACGCCCGCGGGCAGACGGGCCAGCAGCTGCTGCTCGGCGCGTATCAGGCGCTGTCCCGGCAGATCGCCGCCGGCAACATCGAGATGCATCCGCGCACCGAGATGCTGGACCTGATCGTGGTCGACGGACGGGCGCGCGGGATCGTGGCCCGCGATCTGATCACTGGCCGTATCGACACGTACTTCGCGGACGCCGTCGTCCTGGCGAGCGGCGGCTACGGCAACGTCTTCTACCTGTCGACGAACGCCATGAACTCCAACGCCACCGCCATCTGGCGGGCGCACCGGCGCGGCGCGTACTTCGCCAACCCCTGCTTCACGCAGATCCATCCGACGTGCATTCCGCGCACCGGCGAACACCAGTCGAAGCTCACGCTGATGAGCGAGTCGCTGCGCAACGACGGCCGGATCTGGGTGCCGAAGGCGAAGGGGGACCAGCGGCCCGCGAACGAGATCCCCGAGGACGAGCGCGACTACTACCTGGAGCGCATCTACCCGTCCTTCGGCAACCTCGTGCCCCGTGACATCGCCTCCCGGGCCGCCAAGAACGTCTGCGACGAGGGCAGGGGAGTGGGCCCCGGCGGCCAGAACCAGAGGGGCGGAGCCGAAGGCTCCTCGGTTGAGGGCGGTGGTGGGAGACGGGAGGGCGTCTATCTGGACTTCGCGGACGCGATCAAGCGCATGGGCCGCAAGGCGGTCGAGGCCAAGTACGGCAACCTCTTCGACATGTACCAGCGGATCACCGACGAGGATCCGTACGAGGTGCCGATGCGGATCTATCCCGCCGTCCACTACACGATGGGCGGGCTGTGGGTCGACTACGACCTCCAGACCACCATCCCCGGACTGTTCGCCATCGGCGAGGCCAACTTCTCCGACCACGGGGCGAACCGGCTCGGCGCCTCGGCGCTGATGCAGGGACTGGCCGACGGCTACTTCGTACTGCCCTCGACGATCAACGACTACCTCGCCCGCAATCCGCACCACGAGAAGGTCTCGGCCGAACACCCCGTCGTCCAGGAGGTGCTGGCCGAGACCGAGGACCGGCTCAGCCTGCTCCTCGCCGTCGACGGAGACCGCACCCCCGACTCCTTCCACCGTGAACTCGGCGAACTCATGTGGGAGTTCTGCGGAATGGCCCGTACGGAGACGGGGCTGCGCAAGGCGCTGGAGGGTATCCCGCAGATCCGCGAGGAGTTCTGGCGGCGCATCAAGGTCCCTGGCACCGGCGAGGAGTTCAACCAGTCGCTGGAGAAGGCCAACCGCGTCGTCGACTACCTGGAACTCGCCGAGCTGATGTGCCTCGACGCCCTGCACCGCGCCGAGTCCTGCGGCGGCCACTTCCGCGAGGAGTCCCAGACCCCGGACGGTGAGGCGGAGCGCAAGGACGAGGAGTTCTCGTACGCGGCGGCCTGGGAGTTCACCGCCACCGGCGATGCGCCGGTTCTCCACAAGGAAGACCTCGTCTTCGAGTACGTCCACCCCACTCAGCGGAGCTACGCATGAAGCTCACCCTGCGCGTCTGGCGGCAGCAGAACGCCGACGCCGACGGAGCGATGTCCACGTACGAAGTGGACGACATCTCGCCCGACATGTCCTTCCTGGAGATGCTCGACACCCTCAACGAGGAGCTCATCCTGGGGGGCGAGGACCCCGTCGCCTTCGACCACGACTGCCGTGAGGGCATCTGCGGCGCTTGCTCGCTCGTCATCAACGGCGACGCGCACGGTCCGGAGCGTACGACCACCTGTCAGCTGCACATGCGGTCCTTCAAGGACGGCGACACCATCGACATCGAGCCGTGGCGGGCCTCGGCGTTCCCCGTGGTCAAGGACCTCGTGGTCGACCGGAGCGCCTTCGACCGCATCATCCAGGCGGGCGGCTACATCACCGCGCCGACCGGCGCCGCGCCCGAGGCCCACGCCACGCCCGTACCGAAGCCGGACGCGGACTTCGCGTTCGAGCACGCCGAGTGCATCGGCTGCGGGGCCTGCGTGGCGGCCTGCCCCAACGGGGCCGCGATGCTCTTCACCTCGGCGAAGATCAACCACCTGAACGTCCTGCCGCAGGGGGCGCCCGAGCGCGAGACCCGTGTGCTCGACATGGTGGCGCAGATGGACGAGGAGGGCTTCGGCGGCTGCACGCTCACCGGCGAATGCGCCACCGCCTGCCCGAAGGGCATCCCGCTGGTCTCCATCACCGGCATGAACAAGGAGTGGCTGCGCGCGACCCGTAAGTCGGGAAGGCGTTAGCCGTACGTCGTTCGCCGTCAAGGTGCGGACGGGCGGGGCCGGGAGTGGTGCTCTCCGGCCCCGCCAAGCTTTGTCACGGCCGCCGCCCCCGGGCATTCAACAAGCCCACATCCCACCTCTCTGCGTAGGTTACGCGCCGGTCAGCCGGCGTCGGGAGAACAGGAGCGAGCACGCCGTATCCAACCGGCCTGTTCACCTTCCGCTCCGCTCACCTCCCGCCGCACACCGGCCAACGTCCCCAGGAGAGAGCCAGCCATGACCGGCGTAACCACGCTCGCCAGCCCGCCTCAGACGACCGCACCCACCCGCTACACCGTCACCCTGGCCCGCGACGAGGCGGATGTGCGGGCCGCGCAGCGGCTGCGTCACGACGTCTTCGCGGGAGAGATGGGAGCCCTGCTGACCACCCCGCAGCCGGGCCTCGACATCGACGCCTTCGACGCCTACTGCGACCACCTGCTCGTCCGCGACACGGTGAGCGGGCAGGTCGTAGGCACCTACCGGCTGCTGCCGCCGGAGCGCGCCGCGGTCGCCGGAAGGCTGTACTCGGAGAGCGAGTTCGACCTCGGGCCGCTCGCCGGGATCCGCTCGGGGCTCGTCGAGGTCGGCCGCTCCTGCGTCCACCCCGACCACCGGGACGGCGCCGTCATCGGTCTCATCTGGGCCGGTATCGCGCGCTACATGGTCGAAGGCGGCCACGAGTGGCTCGCCGGCTGCTGCTCCATCCCGCTGGCCGACGGCGGCACGCTCGCCGCGGGCACCTGGGACCGCGTACAGGAGAAGTACCTGGCGCCCGAGGAGTACCGGGTACGACCGCTGCTGCCCTGGAACTCTGAGGGCATCCAGCGCCCGGCCGCCCGCACCGAACTCCCCGCGCTCCTGCGCGGCTACCTCCGCCTCGGCGCCTGGGTCTGCGCGGAACCCGCCCACGACCCCGACTTCGGCGTGGCCGACCTGTACGTGCTGCTGCCGATGCACCGTGTCAACTCCCGCTACCTGCGGCACTTCCTGTCGCTCGTCCCCGCCTGATGAACGCCTCCCGGGTGAATGTGACGAGTGCGCTGCGCCTCGCGGTGCTGGTCCGCCCGCGGCGCGGCGCGGCGGCGCTCGCGAGCCCCGGTGCGGGCACGGCCGCGCTCCCGGGCCGTCGGCCGGTGCCCCGAGCACGCCGTGCCGGGACGCAGGTCGCGGACCGCCCCGGTGTGACGCCTCCGGCGACCGCTCCGGCCAGTGCCTGGCTGCCCGGCGCCCCATGTACCCCGGGGGCCTGCGTGGAGTCCACGGGGTCCCTGGCCGCCGTACCGCGGGCCGTGCTGCGGCTGACCGTGGTGGTGGCCGTGCTCCTCGTCGGGATCGTGCTGATCCCGGTCGTCGGACGGCTCGCGGGTGTGCGGCGTGACCGTGCCATCCGGTTCTGGTGCCGGACGATCGTGCGCGCGGTGGGCGTACGCGTACAGACCACCGGAGCCGCCCCGCCCACCGGTGGGCTGCTGCTGGTGGCCAACCACATCTCCTGGCTGGACATACCGCTGCTCGCGGCCGTCCGTCCCGGGCGGATGCTCGCCAAGGCCGAGATCCGGCAGTGGCCCGTCGCGGGCGCGCTGACCGCCAGCAGCGGGGCGCTGTTCATCGAGCGGGACCGGCTGCGCGCGCTGCCGACGACGGTCGCGCGGATCGCGGACACCCTGCGCGACGGCGCCGCAGTCGTGGTCTTCCCCGAAGGCAGCACCTGGTGCGGCCGGGCCCAGGGGCAGTTCCGCCGGGCCGTCTTCCAGGCCGCGCTGGACGCCGCCGTACCCGTCCAGCCGGTACGCCTGCACTACCGGCTCGACGGGGGAGCGGCGACCACGTCACCCGCGTTCGTCGGGAGCGACTCGCTGCTCGCCTCGGTGTGGCGGGTCGTTTCGGCGCGCGGCCTCGTGGCCGAGGTACGCGTACAGCCGGTGCTCGCCCCGGGCAAAGCACCCGACCGCCGGACCCTGGCCCGCGCCGCCGAGACGGCCGCCACCCACCGGACCTGCGCGAACTCGGAAGGAGCCCACGAGCCGGCGTCCTAGGCCGGGCCCGCGCCGTCCAGTCCCGCGATCCGGGCCAGCCTCTCGTACGAGTCCAGGAGGGCGCCGCGGTCGTACGTACTGGTCGTGACCAGGACCTCGTCCGCTTCGGTCTCCTTGAGCACCGTTTCCAGTTCGTGGGCGACCTGCTCCTCGGTGCCGGCGATGTGACCCCTGAGCCCGGACTCGTAGAAGCCGCGCTCCTTGTCGCTCATCCTCAGCGTCTCCACGCGCTCGGCGGGCGGCAGCGGCGGAAAGGTGCCGCGGGTGCGGGAGTGCGCCATCGACCAGGCCTCCGGGAGCAGCAGCCGGCGGGCCTCCTCGGGGCTGTCCGCGACCGCGATCGTGCCGGAGATGACGACGTACGGCTCGCTCGCCCAGGCGGAGGGCCGGAACGTCGCGCGGTAGTGATCGATGCCGCGCCGCATCTTCTCGCGGCCGCGGAGGTCGCCGATGACCATCGGCAGGCCCGCCCGGGCGGCGATCGTGGCGCCCTCGCCCATGGCCAGCACGAACGGCGGCACGGTCAGACCCTCGGCCGGACGCGCGTGCACCCCCGTCGGAGAGGTGCCGCGGAACCAGCCCAGCAACTCGTCGAGCTGCCCCGCGAAATCGTCGGCGACGTCCTTGTCCCGGCCCAGCGCCTTGCGTACGCCGTCGGTGAAGCCCACGGAGCGTCCCAGACCCATGTCGATACGTCCCGGGAAGAGGGACTCAAGGACGCCGAACTGCTCGGCCACGACGAGGGGTTGATGGTTCGGCAGCATCACCCCGCCCGTGCCGACCCGGATCCTGCGCGTCGCGGCGGCGACCGCGGCGGCCAGCACGGTGGGCGCGGAACCGGCGACTCCGGGCACGCCGTGGTGTTCCGAGACCCATATCCGGTGGTAGCCGAGCCGCTCGAGCTCCTGGGCCAGCCGCACGGTGTCACGCAACGCCTCGGGACCGTCGTGCCCCTCCCGGGTGCGCGAGCGGTCGAGGACGGAGAAACGGGTTGCTGCTATCACTGGACTCACATGAACTTCAACGCCCCCGTCGCGCCAGGATTCCCGGCGCGGGGCGTGCGGACGTCCGCGTAAGCCGCGTACCTGTATCCGCGAGCCTGAGCAGAATGGGAAGTCCCGTTGAGTACGCCCTCCCATGGGGCCATGCTGAGGGCATGGCCGCGGGGTGTGCCCGTGGTGGGCGAGAGACGTGTTCATGGACCCAGACGTGTTCGGCTCGGGGTGGGAAGCGACCGCCGTCGTGGACGAAGGCGGGAGGATCCTCGCCTGGAGCGAGGGCGCCCGGCGGCTGCTCGGCCACGACTCCGCGGACGCCGTGGGCCGTGACGCCCGGGAACTGCTGGCCGCCGAGCTTCCGTACGCGGTCCGCGGTGCCTGTGCCTCCCGTATGCCGTGGAGCGGTGGCGCCGTGGTCCGCACCCGCGAGGGGCGGCGTCTCGAATTGCTGGCCCATCTCCGGCCGCTGACCGGCGCCGACGACGACCCGCTGTGGATCGTCGCGGCCACCGCGGCGGACGAACCCGCCCCCGAGACCCTGAATCGCTGGGCGATCGAGCAGCTGCCCATCGCCGTGGTCGTGTGCGACGACGACGTCAGAGTCGTACGTGCGAATGACGCCTTCACGGCCATGTCGGGAGCGACGGAGGACCAGCTTCGGGGCCTCGGCCTCGCAGAGCGGATCACCGGCGAGGTCGTCGACGGCACCGAGGAGATCCCCCGTCTGGCCGAACAGGCCATGCGAACCGGAGACGTCGTCCGCCACCAGGCCTATCTGCGGACCCCGGGAACGAGGCGTGAGCGCTCCTGGTCCTCCCTGCTGTTCCCGCTCAAGGACCCGCAGGGCCGCGTCCGGGGCGTCGCCTCCGCCGTGTACGACACGACCGAGCAGTACTGGGCGCGGCGACGGATGTCCGTGGTGAACGCGGCGAGCCTCAGCGTCGGAACCACGCTCGACGTCACCCGCACCGCCCAGGAACTCGCCCAGATCGGCACCGAGGGGTTCGCCGACTTCGTCATCGTCGATCTGCTCGACGACCTCTTCCAGAACGTCGAGGCGGACCTCCCGCCGAGCGCGGGCCAGCCGGTCTTCCGACGGTGCGCCCAGGCGTCCGTACTGCCAGGCTGCCCGGAGGCCACCGTCGAGATCGGCCAGCGGCACGTCTACGCCGCCGACTCACCGCAGACCTCAGCCCTCGCCGTCGGCCGCCCCGCCCAGTACCGGCTCGACAGCGCGAGCTTCCCCGCGTGGCTGACCGCGGATCCGGACCGTGCGCGCAGCGTCCGCGCCCACGGGATCCACGCTCTGCTGGTCGTTCCATTGCAGGCCCGGGGCGTGACGCTCGGGCTGGCCCAGTTCCATCGCCACCGCATCACCGAGCCCTTCGACGACGAGGATCTGCTGCTGGCACGGGAGATCGCGACCAGGGCCGCGCTGAGCATCGACAACGCCCGCCGCTACAGCCGTGAGCGTGCCACCGCGGTGACCCTCCAGCGCAGTCTGTTGCAGCGCGGCACGCCGGAGCAGTCCGCGGTGGATGTGGCCACCCGTTATCTGCCGGCCGGTGCGCGGGCCGGGGTGGGCGGCGACTGGTTCGACGTGATCCCCCTGTCCGGTGCCCGGGTGGCGCTCGTGGTGGGCGACGTGGTCGGTCACGGGCTGCGCGCCTCGGCCACGATGGCGCAGTTGCGGACCGCGGTGCGTACGCTGGCCGATGTCGACCTACCGCCGGACGAGTTGCTCACGCAGCTCGACGACGTGGTGATCCGGCTGGCCCGGGAGGAGCCCGATACCCCCGGCTCCGTCGCCGAGGCCCGGCCGGTCGCGGAGTTGAGCGCCACGTGTCTGTATGCGGTGTACGACCCGGTGTCCCGGATCTGCTCGCTCGCCAGCGCGGGCCATGTGCTGCCCGCCGTGGTGACGCCCGACGGCACGGTCGCCTTTCCGGATCTGCCGGTCGGCCCGCCGCTCGGCCTCGGTGGACTCCCCTTCGAAATCTCGGAGTTCGAGCTTCCGGAAGGCAGCATGCTCGCCCTCTACACCGACGGCCTGATCGAGGCGAGGGACCGGGACGTCGACACCGGCATGGCTCTCATGGGCCGGGTGCTCGGGCAACCCGCCCGGTCCCTGGAGAAGTTGTGCGACGACCTGCTGGACGAACTGCTGCCCGGCCGTCCCATGGACGACGTCGCCCTCCTCCTGGCCAGGACCCGTGTCCTAGACGCCGCCCGGGTGGCGACCTGGGACCTGCCGAACAACCCTCAGATCGTCGCCGAGGCCCGCAAGTGCGCGACGGCTCAGCTCGCCGCGTGGGGGCTGGAAGAGGCGCTGTTCACCACGGAACTGGTGGTCAGCGAACTTGTCACCAACGCCATCCGTTACGGCGGCGAACCGATACGGCTCCGTCTGATCCGCGACGCGGTCCTGATCTGCGAGGTCTTCGACGGCAGCAACACGGCACCCCATCTGCGCCGCGCCCGCGCCTACGACGAGGGCGGCCGGGGACTGCTCCTCGTCGCTCAGCTCACCGAGAGCTGGGGCACCCGCCAAACCCCGACCGGCAAGATCATCTGGGCAGAGCTGAGTGTGGCTCCTGAGCTTTGAGGGGACTTCCAGGGGTTCCTTTCCCCAAGCCCGCCCCTTCCCGAAACTGGGGCTGCGCCCCAGGCCCCCCGCCAGGGGGTGGGGGGTGACACGGCGTGTCGCGGTTGCGGGTGCGTCGTGGCTGGTCGCGCCCCGCGGCGGAGCCGCATATGTCACAGCCCCGCGCCCCTGAAGGGGCGCTCCTGGAGCCGTCAGTCACCATGCTCACCAGCCACTACGTGCCGGCAGTCTCCCACCGGCGGGAGGGGACGTGGGTCGGTGCGTCGTATGCCCGTCGCGTAGGTTCTGTCTCAGGTCACCTGCGCCCTGTGTGAGCAAAGGGCCGTATGCCCACCCTGCGACGGGCTGACGCACCGGCCCACGGCCCCGCACCCACCACGCACCCCAGGGGCGCGGGGCTGTGACATCAGCGGCTCCGCCGCGGGGCGCGACCAGCCGCAACGCACCAGCACCCGAAAACCGCACAACCAGCGGAGCCCTATCGTGGTCGACGTGACGGACAACGACCACAAACCACTCGCCGTGTTCGACCTCGACAACACGCTCGCCGACACCGCACACCGGCAGCGGTTTCTGGAGCGCAGGCCGCGCGACTGGGACGCCTTCTTTGCGGCGGCGCCGCACGATCCGCCGCTGACCGAGGGCGTGGCGCTGGCGCTGGAGCACGCCGAGGAGTGCGAGGTCGTCTACCTCACGGGGAGGCCGGAGCGGTGCCGCGAGGACACGGTGGAGTGGCTGGCAGCGCATGGGCTGCCCGAGGGCCGCATCTGGATGCGCCGCGACAACGACCGCAGGCCCGCCCGGCGCACCAAGCTGGAGATCCTCCGCGGGCTTGCCCGGAATCGCGAGGTCCGGGTGCTTGTCGACGACGACGAGCTGGTGTGCGAGGACGCCGAGCGGGCCGGCTTCACGGTCGTACGGGCGCGGTGGGCGAGCCAGTCCGCTGTGCTGAAGGTTGCCCAGGAGCGTGAGGGACGCACCTGAGTCGGTCCGGCTGCTGACTTCCCCTTCTACTACTCCTCGTCCTCCAGCCGGAACCCCACCTTCAGACCGACCTGGTAGTGCTCGATCTGGCCGTTCTCGATCTGGCCGCGGACCTCTGTGACCTCGAACCAGTCCAGGTGGCGCAGGGTTTGCGAGGCCCGGGCGATGCCGTTGCGGATTGCCTGGTCGACCCCTTCGGTCGAGCTGCCGACGATCTCGGTGACCCGGTATGTGTGATCAGTCATGCGGGTGCTCCTCTCCGCGGGTGGCGGGTGTGCCACGCGTCCTTTCCACGGTGCCGTACGAGGCAGCGGCACGCGACCCGTCACCGGGCCATGCTCAGCGACAGTGCGAACCGTCCCTCCCTGGTCCGTCCGCCAGTGCGTCATCTCCACCCCGGCGGCCGCCATTTCACCCCGTACGCCCTCCTCGCGGAACTTCGCCGACACCTCCGTCCGCAGCTCCTCACCGGCCGCGAAGAGAAGGTGCTTTCCATCCTCACCGATTCACCCGACCCGATCGGCTTCACGCGGGCCTGCGCAGGAGTCGCCGATCGGAACACGACCGGCAGAGAGACCTGACGGAGTCCTACTGGCCGGCCTTCCGCCAGCGGGCGCGCAGACTGAACGCCGCGCCCTTCGGCCGGCGTTCGCGGGTGAATACTCCCTTCTTGTTGCCGTCGACACGGAAGACACCGGGCGCCGTGGCGAAGTCGGCGAAGTTCCAGACCTGCTCGCCGACGACCGCGTCGACACGGTCGAACACCCGGTGATACACGTCGAGCAGTTCGGTCTGGTACTCCTCGGTCCACGGGCTGGGTACGACGTTGCGCAGTCCGGGGTAGGCGTCCGCTCCGTACTCGGTGATGACGATGGGCTTGTCGTGCGCGGCCCACTGCCGCAGTTCCGCCTCCAACTCGGTCTCGGCCGCCGCCAGGTCGTTGGGGCCGAAGTACCAGCCGTAGTAACGGTTGAGGAGCACGACGTCGAACAGGTCGGTGACCACGCACTGGTCCGGTTTCCCCATGAGCGCGTTGACGTAGGCGACGGGCCGTGAGGGATCCAGTCGGCGTGCCTCGGCCGCCAGTGGTGCGAAGTAGTCGCGCGCCTCCGGTTGGACGTTGTCCGGCTCGTTGGCGATGGACCACAGCACGACACTCGGATGGTTCTTGTCGCGGGTCACGAGCTCCCTCACCGCCTGCAGGTGCGTGCGAAGGGTGCTCTCACCCACGGTGTCGGGCGAGAACGTGGACTCCTTCCGGCCGGAGCCGAAAACACCTCCCGCGATGTTCAGGTTCAGGCCGACGGCCGCGGTCTCGTCGATGACCACCACACCCTGCCGGTCCGCGTAGTCCAGCACCTCTTCGGCGTAGGGGTAGTGCGAGGTGCGGAACGAGTTCGCGCCGGTCCACTCCAGCAGGGCGAAGTCGTGCACCATCAGGATGTCGTCGTGACCCCTGCCGCGCACGGCGGCGTCCTCGTGCTTGCCGAAACCCTTGAAGTAAAATGGGGTTCCGTTGATCAGGAACTCCTTGCCCCGTACCTCCACCGTGCGCACGCCCACGGACTGCCGATAGCTGTCGACAAGGTCGCCGGAGTTGCTCCACAGCGTGGCCTCGAGTTCGTAGAGGTAGCCGTCGCCGGGCGCCCAGGGGTGCACGTCCGCGATCCTGAGGGTCCCCACAGCCCCGGTGGCGGCACGGACCTCGACCCCGGAGGCATCGCGCAGCGAGACACGCACCTCGTGCTCTTCGGCCTGCGCGGTGCTGTCCACGCGGTAGGTGACGAGGCCGGTCGTGTCCTCGAGGCTGGTGGTCACGGTGATGTCGGTGATGTGGACGGGGGGCGTGGTGTACAGCCACACGGGCCGGTGCAGGCCCGCGTAGTTGAAGAAGTCGTGGAAATAGTGCTGCACACGGCGGCCGTCCGCGCGTTCCTCCACTCGGCCGGGTGGTATCGACTCCCAGGTCAGTTCGTTGTTGACCACGACGGTGACACGGTTTTCGGCACCCGGCCGCAAGTGCGCCGTGACGTCGGCCTCGAAGGGGGTGTAACCGCCTTCGTGCCGGACGACCGCCACATCGTTGACCCAGGCGGTCGCGCGATGCGTCGCAGCGTCGAAGCGGAGCACCGTCCGTTCCCCCGCCCACCGGGCAGGAACCCATACATGCGTCTGGTACCAGACGTCGCCGACATGGTCACGGACGGTCGCGTCCGGGAAGATGTCGTTGTAGCTGGCGGGCACCGGGATGTCCACGGCGCCCGCCAGCTGCGAACGCCACCAGTCCTCGGCACGGCCGACGCCCTCCGCGTCCAGGCGGAAGCTCCACAGGCCGCCCAGGGAGCGGCGTTCACGAGTGGGGCCGTCCTGAGGACGAAGCATGCTTGGTTCTCCTGTTCGTTGTGCGCGTGTCGACTCTGTGGTCGAGAGCGCAGGTCTGCGGCGGTCGAAAGTGGGCTATTTGATGCCGGTGTTGGCGATGCCCTCGACGAAGTGCCGTTGCAGGGCGAGGAAGAGCAGGATGATCGGTGTGACGACCGTGACCGCCCCGGCCAGCAGCAGGCCGTAGTTGGTGCCGTTGGCTCCGACGGAGAAGAGGGCGAGGGCGACGGGAAGTGTGTAGAAATCCTCGGTTTGCGCGATGACGAGCGGCCACAGGAAGTTGTTCCACTGCGCGAGGAAGGTGAGGATCGCCAGTGTCGCCAGCGCGGGCCGTGTCAACGGAAGGATCACCCTGAGGAAGATCCGGGATTCGCCAGCGCCGTCGAGGCGTGCCGCCTCGACGAGGGCGTCCGGGATGTCCCGGATGAACTGCCGCATGATGAACACGCCGAACGGTGTCACGAGGAAGGGCAGGACGAGCCCGAGGTAGGAGTTGCCCAGGCCCATGTTGCTGACGAGCACGAACAGTGGGACGAAGGTCGTGACGCCGGGGATGATCAGCATGGTGAGGACGAGACCGAACAGCAGACGCTTCCCCGCGAACTCGATCTTCGCGAAGGCGTATCCGGCCATCGAGCAGAACAGCAGATTCCCCAGAACACAGGCCACCGCTACGAGCGTGCTGTTCAGGAAGTACAGTCCGAAGTTCTGCTTCGACAGCAGCTGTTCGAAGTTGGCGAAGGTCGGGGAACGGGGCAGCCAGGCACTCGGATGGGCGACGATCTCACCCGTGGGTTTCACCGAGCCGAGGAACATCCAGGCAAAGGGCGCCAGCGTCGCGAGGAGGCCCAGCACGAGGGCGCAGTAGAGAACGACACGACTCGTAGGGACGCGCCGGGACGGACGCCGGTCACGGAAGACCGGGTCTGTCGTTTCGGTGGTGGCCGGTCCTGTCGCTGTGGTGGTGGCGGTCATGTCAGGCCTTCGCTCGGAAGATGCGGAACTGCAGAAAGCTCAGCAGAGCGATCGCGGTGACCAGCACGTAGGACGCGGCCGAGGCCAGTCCGTAATTCCCGAAGCCGAATTGCTCGTAGGCGTAGTAGCTGATCGATGTCGTGCTGTCCAAGGGGCCGCCACTCGTCATGACGAACGGTTCCTCGAAGAACTGGAGGTAGCTGATGCTGAGCAGAACGGCGACGACCAGCGTGGTGGGCCTGAGCAGCGGCAGGGTCACGCTGCGGAAGGCGCGCCAGCGGGACGCGCCGTCCACAACGGCCGCCTCGTGTACTTCGGGAGGTATCGACTGCAGGCCCGCCAGGAAGATCACCATGGGGATGCCGAAGTGCCGCCAGACCGCCATCAGGATGAGGGCGGGCATGGACCAGTTCGGATCGTTCAGCCAGTCCGGCCCCGAGATTCCCACTACGGACAGGGCTGAGTTGATCATCCCGTCAGGCTTGTAGAGGTACCTCCACACGACCGCTATCGCCACGATGCTCGTCACGACCGGAGCGAAGTAGGCGACCCGGAAGAAGCCCTTCGCGCGCTGGATCCCGGAGTTGAGTGCGATGGCAATCGCGAGGGAGAACACCATCGTCAGAGGGATGCCCACGGCGACGAAATAGAGCGTGTTCAGAGCGGCGCGGACGAATGTGGGATCGGCGAACAGCGCGGTGTAGTTCTCCAGGCCGACGAAGTTGACGCTGAAGGGCGTCTCCACGTCCCTGCTGGTGATGTCGGTGACGCTCATCGACAGTGACGAGAAGACCGGCCAGACGCCGAAAGTGGCGAACAGCAGGACGAAGGGCGAGCAGAAGGCCCAGGCGACCAAGGTGCGCCGCAGGTGTCGGGAACCGCCCCTCGTCCGTTGGGTCCTTTGCCTGCTGGAAGACCTCTCGCGTGCGGGTTCCACGGAGGTGGTCGTGGTCATCGAGGCTGCCCCGTTCCGATCGAGGACGCCTTCGCCTGAACCCGTTCCAGAGCGTCCTTCGGCGACGAGACACCCTTGGCGACCTTCTCGATCTCGGCATCGAGGACCGCGGTGACCTGCTTCCACGTGGTGACGTTCGGGCCGGGCAGCGCGGTCTCCAGCTGGGACCGGAAGACGGACAGCACCGGGTCCGACTTGAGCTTCCCCTCACTCCAGGCCGACTCCACGGCGGGAAGGTCTCCGGACAGTTCGTACCAGTCCTGCTGGACGTCGGGCCGGGAGAGCCACCGGATGAACTTCCAGGCACCGTCGCGGTTCTTCGCCTCCTTGAACACGGCCCAGTGCCCGCCCCCGATGTAGCTGGCGTTGGACTTCGGCCCCTTGGGGAGCGGGGCGATCCCCACCTTGTCCTTGACGAAGTCCGCTCCGCCCGCCTCCTTCAGCAGTGCCGTCTCCCAGGGGCCGGAGATGAGTGCGGCGGTGGAACCGTCGACGAACTGCGGCTCGATCTCCCCGAGGCTCACCGGCCCGTTGCGGGTCGAGGTCTTCGACGTGAAGAACGACTGGTAGAACTCGAGCCCCTCGAGTGCTTCGGGCGTGTCGAAGGTGAACTCGGTGCCGTTCTTGTTCATGAGATCCGCGCCGGCCTGCCACATGAAGGGCAGGACGCCCTGCCAGCTCGCCGCCACGCCGGTGGGCAGCGACAGGCCCCACTTCGCGCCCTCCTTCTGGAGGGCTTTCAGGAACGGGCGGTACTCCTGCCAGGTCTTCGGCGCGGACACTCCGGCGGCCTGTGCCAGGTCCTTGCGGTAGAACAGGGAGCGTGTCTCCACATACCAGGGGACGCCGTACGTGCCTTTGTCGAAGGTGGTGCTCCGGGCGGCGCCGCTGTAGAAGGACGAGGTGTCGACGAGGCCGGCCGGTACCTGCTCGAGTCCGCCCGTCGAGGCGAAGTTCGTCAGGTCGGCGGCTCCGACGAGGGTGGCGTCCGGTGTGTCCTTGGAGGCGATCGCCGTTTCGACCTTCTTGGCGTAGTCCTGCCACGGGATGGCCGTGACCTTCACCTTCGCGTCCGGGTTGGCCTTCCGGAAGCGCGCGGCCAGCTTGGGCAGGTGCTCACCCTCGATGCCCATGGCCCATACGTTGATCTCGCCCTTGGCCGGTGAGGTGTCGACGGGAGCGCTGGTGGCGCCCCCACTTCCTTGCGTATCGGACCGGCCGCAACCGATCAGGAGCAGCGCGGCGGTCAGTCCGCCGATGAGTGCTTTCGAGACATGTGAGGTGAACATCGTTGTCCGTCTCCTCTCCACCCGGTGGATACGTGCGCGGCTCTGCCGCACGTCGTGGTGTGGGTGAGCGAGACCGTACAACGAAACCCGAACAGTTGCCATAGTTTCAACGAGGGCAATGGTGGCGGGCGGGTGGCTGGACACTGTTGCGCACCGCCACCCGGGTTCGGGGGCATGCTTAGGGTGGGGGCATGACCGACGAGACGACGGCCCGCCCGGCCACCCGCCGAGGCCCATACGCCAAGAGCGCACAGCGCAGGGCCGAGATCGTCGCTTCAGCGACCGCCGTGTTCGCGGCGCGCGGCTACCGCGGAGGGTCCCTGAGGGAGATCGCCAAACAGCTCGGCATGAGCCTGACCAGCGTCGTGCACCACTTCCCCAGCAAGAGCGCGCTTTTGGTCGCCGTCCTCGAGAACGCCGATTCCGCGAGCGGCGACTCCTTCGAGTCGGACAGCCGGGAAAAGGGTGTGAACTACGCGGTAATGCGGTACGTGCGCCGCAATCTGGAACGACAGGAGATGCTGCGGCTCCTCGCCTTGATGGCCGCGGAGGCCTCGGCTCCCGATCATCCGGCGCACGAGTGGTTCCGTGACAGGTACGAGCGGGTCGTCACCCTTCTCACGACCGCGGTACGCAGGGACCAGGACGAGGGTCGTATCTCGAACAGGAGGCATCCCGAGCTGATCGCGGCGGCCCTTGTCGCGATGTGGGACGGGCTCCAGCTTCAGTGGCTCATCGACCCGCGGCGTGATCTCATGGCCGGGATATCGGCCGGGTTGCAGGATCTGTTGGGTGATCCTTCCGTCGGCAGCCGGTACCCGTAGCATCACCTGGCGCCCTCCCGACCGGACATCAGCCGCGGCGCCCGCCCGGGCTTCCGGCCTGCCGGGTGCGGGTATGCGACGCAAGCCGCTCACCGCCTTGTTCAAGTGCGCCCGGCCCGGGCCTCTCAGACAGGCGGCGAAGTTTCATCGGGGACTTGGTGCCGGAGACTGCGAGCGATCTCCTGCCCTATACCGGCACTTCCCCCGGTCACGACGGCAGTCCTGCCCGCCAGTCTCCCAGCCATGACTCATGTCTCCTTGGTCAGCGCTCGAAGTGAACCGGAGGGGTGCACTGCGTCATGGAGCGACCTCTCCATAGAAGCGATGCGCTTCTTGGTGCCACCCGAGCCCGGCCGGCCCCGGCAAGGCCGTCGCCATGGACCTTGCGCATCGCGTCTGCGGATGAGTAGTGGCCTGTTCGTCTAATGAACATGCCCATTGGGCGTGACGGGGGCCACACCCTACTTTGTCGCTTCTCGACGGGTTGGCCACCAGGCCGAGCGTCCGGAATCAGGTCCGGTCGAAGAGCCACGCGGAGGCGGTCCGCGAAGGCTCCTGGGGCGTTCGGCAGCGGTGTTGCTGGATGACCGAGACAGAAGCACCCCAAGGTCCGGCGGCGAACGCCGGTTCCGACAGCAGCGCTCTGCGCGCAAGGAGTCGTCCATGGTCCAGATCGATTCACCCAGTGCGTCAAAGGGAGAGGGTGGCAGATACACCCTGAGCTCAGGCACTCTGACGGCGGTGGTTCTCGCCGTGTGCCTCGCGCAGATAGCCCTTTCCGTCCCCTCGCTCATCAACGGGCTGATCCAGCAGGATCTCGCGCCGTCCTCGGCCCAACTGACGTGGATCACCGAGGCTTTCATGCTTCCTGTCGCCGCGTTGGGACTGGGCTTCGGGGTGTTCGGTGACCTGTTCGGCCGTAAGCGCCTGCTCATCGGGGGCGCCGCGCTCATTGTCGTGGGCTCGGCTCTCGCGGTCCTGGTGCCGGCTGAGGGATCCTCGACCGACGCTCGGGTGACGTTGCTGATCCTTGCCCAGGTCCTCAACGGCATCGGGGCCGCGGCCATCTTCCCGACGAGCCTCGCCATGGTGGCGGCCGGTACGCACACCACCGCCACCCGCGCGCGTGGCGTGGCGATCTGGGCCACCGCGCTCTCGGTCGGCGGCTTCCTCGGACCGCTGCTGGCAGGCGTCGCCGCCAAGATCGAACTCGGCTGGACCGGGAACGCGAACTGGCGCTGGGCCTTCGTCGGCGTCCTTGTCATCGCTGCGGTGAGCGCGGTCCTGTCGCTGGCCCGCGCCCAGAACTCCGCCTCGCCCGAGGGCCGATCCATCGACTGGCCGGGTCAGATCACTGCCGCACTCGGCCTGTTCGCTCTGATGTACGCCGTGATCCAGGGCCCCGAGAGTGGCTGGGGGAGCCCGCAGATCGTCATCGCGTTCATCGTCGCGGCCGTCTTCCTCGTGCTGTTCGTCTTCGCCGAGAGCCGCGCGGCCGAGCCGCTCCTTCTCCTGAGTGTGTTCAAGAACCGGGCGTTCGCCATGAACTCGGTGGTCACCCTGACCGGTATGTTCGCGTTCCTCGTGATCATGTACGGCACCAGTATCCGCCTCACCACCATCCAGGGATTCAGCCCACTGCAGAGTTCCGTCGCCTACCTCTTCTTCGGAGGCATCGGCTTCGTACTGCTGCCCCTCACCTCCAAGCTGCTCGAGCGCTACAACCCCCGGTGGGTTCTCTGCGCAGCCCTGATCCTCATCGGCGCCAGCGGGCTGTGGTTCGCCGGTGTTCCGACGAGCAGTCGGGCCCTGGGCGCCATCGTCGGGCCTCTGATTCTCGCCGGCGTCGGCTCGGCACTCGCCTTCGCCGCCATCAGCGCGGTTGCGGTCAACACGTTGCCCAACCACCTCGCCGGTATGGCGAGCGGTGTCACGAGCACGTTCCGGGACCTCGGGTTCGCCCTCGGCCCCGCGATCGCCGGTGCTGTCGCACTGGGCCGAGCCGCCGACGAGATCGCCCGCAAGCTGGCCGGCGATCCTGAACTGAGGAACGCCTACAAGGCCTTCCAGGCCTCTGCTGCCCATGCTCCCGCGGATCAGAGACCGCAGCTCGAGGCGGCAGTGCACGCCGTGGAATCGGGCCCGCTCGGCGCCAACTCGGTGCCGGCCACCATCCCACTGCCGGATGGTCAGGTCGTGCCCTTCAACCCACTCAAGGACGTCGCTTTCGACGCCCTCAGCAGCAGTTACTCCCTCGCCTACGTGCTCGGTGGTGTGGCTGCTCTCGTGGCGGCGGCACTCACTCTCGTGGGTTCGCGCGGTGGTATGGCCGAGGCTCATCTCGACGACGACCCGCACACCCTCAAGGACTGACCGCCCGACGAACGGGTCGGCACAGGGACACGGGTAGCAGGCCGGCCAGGACAACCGGAGCGCCTGCCGCGACTCCTCCTCCTCCTCCTCGGGAGCAGCAGTTGCGGCAGGCCACGGCGGGTGTGGTTCTCGACCGACGAGGGATGGCGCCTCGGCCACATGCAGCTCTCCCGGCGGCAACCGCCGGCATGACGCGCCGGTTTCCTCGCCCCGCGAAGGGTTACGAGGTGTGGATGGGAATGCCCGGCCTCCAGCCGAGACTCCTGGACAATCCCAGTCCGCTCGTGACCAGCGTGGGAACGGCCGCTTGCAGTTTGATCGAGCCCGCAGCCACCACAACGGACATGGCCGCGACGACTTTGCCGCGGCCGTCGACGATGCGCGTCGCGACCGACTCCACCCCTTCGCTCAGCTCTTCCTTGACGACCACCGTTCCGGTCGAGCGACAGGACGCCAGTTCGCGACGGAGTTCGGCCGGCTCCACGATCGTCCTCGGAGTGAAGCGCTGCAGCCTTCCTGTCAGCACCTCATCGATGAAGGCGGGACTGCTGTGGCTGAGAAGCACCTTGCCGACACCTGAGCAATGCAAGGGCAGAAGGCCGCCGACCTGCGATGTCAGACCGACGGCGTTGACCGCCGACAGCCGCTCGATGACCACGGCCTGGTCGCCTTGGAGGACGGCCAGTTGCACATGCTGGCGAAGCGCCGTGTAGAGGTCCTCCACGAACGGCTGCGCGGCGCTGCGGAGCGTCTCGGCGCGCGGTGCGAGGGTTCCGAGGCGCCACAGGGGCAGGCCGATCGCGAACCGGTTGTCGCTGGTGCGCTCCAGCGCGCCGGCCTCCAGAAGATCGAGCGTGAGGCGCCTGGCGGTGGCCTGCGGCATGCCGGTACGTCGGACCAGGTCGGCGAGGCTCAGCTCGGTGTTGTTGGGGTCGAAGGAGAACAGCAGATCCCACAGTCGAGAGCTCACTGAGCGCCCTGGCTCGTGCGCGCGAGGCATGGGCCTCTCCTTCATCGTTTGTGGCCCCGGTCACTCTACCTTTCATGTTCGTTGGATGGATGACGCTGTTCTAACAATGCGCGGGTTGCCGAAGTCTTGCACACAGCAGTCACCTACCTCGCTCGAAATCCACGGGAGTGAAAGAGCATGATGAGTACGGGAGCAGGCCCTAAGATCGCGATCCTCGGTGGCGGCATCGGAGGCCTCGCTGTCGCGGCTTTCCTTCGCGACAAGGGCTTCGACAGTGACGTCTACGAGCAGGCGGCCGCACTGACCGAAGTCGGTGCCGGCCTGGTGATCGCGCCCAACGCCGCCCGCCTTCTACGACGTCTCGGGGTGCTGGACCGGTTCATCAAGCGCGCAGTCCAGATGGAGATCGGTTGGGAGTTCCGGCGCTGGGAGAACGGCGCCGTCCTCTCCGCGGAGAACCTGGATGAGGGGTGCATAGGCCTGTACGGCGAGCACACTTACACCGCCCACCGCGCCGACCTGCTGGCCGCCTTGAGGTCAGCCGTCCCTGAGCACTCGGTCCACCTCGGCAAGCGCTGCGTCTCGGTCGAGTTCGAAGACGACCAGGCGGTTCTTCAGTTCGAGGATGGCGAGACGGTTCGCCCGGACATCCTCATCGGCGCCGACGGGGTCCACTCACGAGTGCGCGGCGCCAACGTCGGGCCGACTCACGCCAGGGAGTCGGGCATCTGCGCCTTCCGAGCTCTCGTACCAGCGGAGAAGGCACCCGACTTCGCCAGGCGGCGTGCCCAGACCCTCTGGATCGGTCCCGACCGCCACCTGGTGCACTACCCGGTCTCCGGCGAGGAGTACGTCAACCTCGTCGCCTTCGCACCTGCCGGGGCGGGCAGTGTCGAGTCGTGGACGGCCACCGCGACGCTCAGGGAACTACTCGACGAGTTCGCCGGGTGGGATCCGCGTCTGGTGGAGCTGATCAGGGCGGCCGACACGCCGGGGCGCTGGGCGTTGCTCGACCGCGAGCCCCTCGACCACTGGAACCATGGAAACGCGACCCTGCTGGGTGACGCTGCCCACCCGATGTTCCCGTTCTTCGCCCAAGGCGCCGCCCAGGCGATCGAGGACGGCGCTGTCCTGGCCCTCTGCCTTGCAGCGGACCCGGACAACCCGGTCGCGGCGCTGGGGCGCTACGAAGAGCTACGTCGACGCCGCACGGCACGCCTGCAGGAGGTGTCGCACGGAAGGTCTCACATCAACCACCTTCCGGACGGCCCTGAGCAGCAGGCGCGCGACCTGGCGTACTCGCAGGCAGACCCGCTCAGGACGAACGGCTGGATCTACGAGTACGACCCCGAAGTCGCTGTCTCAGCCTCGGTGTGAATCAGCCCTCACGGGTCGGGCTCGGTTCTGGAGTCGCTCAGGCTCCGTCCCGGACAGTCGATCGCGGTATTCGGCACCGGAGGCGTGGGGCTCGCGGCAATCTCCTTCAGCGACTTTGCCATGGCGTGGACGCAGACCAGTTCCCGTCGTGTGATCAAGGCCGTGATCAGGATGCCGGAAGCCTGACATCGCTTCCGCGAACAGTCCGCTCGACGAGGTCTCGACCTTTCGGCGCCGAACAAGGCATTGACCATCCAACGAACACAGCCGTTGTCGTCACCCAGGCCGCAGCCGAGACTCCCGTACGGGCGGCCCGAGATACGGCCCTGTCCCAACGACCCTTGTCGAAACCCTGAGTACGTCCAGAGAGGCGGACCATCGAATGGCACCCGCAACCGGTAGTGGGCTCGTCGTGCGAACGCTGCAGCGAGCTGGAGTCGACGTGGCCTTCGGCCTGCCCGGAGCACACATCGACAGCATTCTCCAGGATGCCCTGGATGCCAAGCTTCGGATCGTCGACGTGCGCCACGAGATGAACGCCGGCCACGCGGCCGAGGGCTATGCACGGGTCACCGGGGACCTGGGGGTCGCCATCGTCACGGCCGGTGGCGGCTTCACCAACGTCCTGACCTCGGTCGCCAACGCCTATCTGGACCGGACCCCCGTCCTTTATATCGCCGGCTCCGGTCCTCTTGAGACGGACCAGGTCAACGACCAGCAGGCCGGATTCGACCAGGTCGCCATGGCAGCCCCGGTGACCAAGTTCGCGCACCGCGTCACCCGTGCCGAGCTGATCCCTCGCCTCGTCGCCCAGGCGATCCGTATCGCACAGTCGGAGCCCAAGGGCCCGGTGCTCCTCGACATTCCCTGGGACGTCCTACGCCAGCCGGTCGATGTCGATGAGGTCGACGACTACCGCATTGCGATCGACGACACCGGCATCGCCCCCGCCGGTGGCGTCGATCAGATCCTTGAGGCGCTCAGTGCCGCCCAGCGGCCGATCGCGCTGGTCGGCAAGTCCTTCGTCACCGCCGAGGCGCGGGCACAGCTGCACGAGTTCGCCACCCGCACCGGAGTGCCCCTCTTCTCCGATTGGGAGGGTCTCGGGGCGATCGTCGGCTCCGAACAGCACGTCGGTCTCGTCCAGACCTTGGCCACCGTCCCTGAGAACGAGCGGCCCGACCTGGTCCTTCTGCTCGGGCTGCGCTTCGGAATGACCACCCGGTTCGGTACGGGCAAACTGCTCCCGAAGAGCTCGCGGATCTTCCAGATCGACCCCGACGGCCGTGAGCTCGGCCGTCTGCAGGATGTCGAACGCGGCATCCAGGCCGACCCGGTCGGCACGATCGGCCTGCTGATCGAGCGCCTGGGCGACAGCCCGGTGCCCTCCGGACGCGACGACTGGCTGGGGACCCTGCGGGACGTCTCGGCCACCCGGCGGTCCGCACTTGCCGCCGAAACCGAGGAGCACGAGGACGACGCGATCCACCCGTACCTCGCGGTCCGCACGATCGTTGAGAGCGTCCCCGACAACGCCACCGTGGTCGTCGACGGCGCCCTGACCGAGCTGTGGCTCTCCGAGACGATCGCGCTCGCGCCTCTGGCCCACTACCTCGGGCACGGCTACCTCAGTTCGATGGGGAGCAACCTCGGCGTGGCTCTGGGAGCGCAGTACGCGGCTCCTGACAAGGCGACGATCCTCGTCACCGGCGACGGTGCCGTCGGCTACAGCCTCGCCGAGTTCGACTCCCTCGTCCGGGCGGGGCTCCCGGTCATTGTGATCGTCCTCAACAACCAAGCCTGGGGCGCCACCCTGCACACCCAGCAGTTTCTCTTCGGACAGGACCGCGTCACCAACAACCGCCTGGAGAACGGCTCCTACAGCGGCGTGGCACGAGCTCTCGGTGCGGACGGCGTCGACGTCACAGAACTCGACCAGCTCCGCCCGGCGATCGAGGCCGCCCTCGCGGCCCGCCGACCGACGTGCATCGACGTGCGAGTGAGCCTTGCGCCCATTCCTCCGGAGGAGCGCGTCCTGAATGGCGGAGCTCCGTTCGGCGGCATCGAGATCGACGCATGAGCCGCCACTCCTGACCGGCCACGAAGGAGCACCATGGACGGCACGACTGACGCCGGAAGTCGAGACCTGGTCGTCGAGGACCGGCGTCAGTGTATGAAGATCGCGAGTGGTCTCCTCGACCACGGGGAACTTCGCGAGCGAGTCGACCGCGAGGTTTGCACCCACCGGCCCCCAAACGCGCATGTCGCCCGGGACCTGGGCATCCGCAAGGAAGCCCTGCTGCAGTGGGTCCGCCAGGCCGATGCCGGACCGGGATGACCGGCTGACCAGCGCCTTACGCGAGGAGCTGAAGCAACTCCGCAAAGACAAGGCGGAGTTGAAGCCGGTGAACGAGCTCCTGAAGACCGCCAGTGTGTTTTTGCCCAGGACCTCGACCGTCCCCGGACGAGGCCGAGGGCGCCCCCTCTGGGGGCGACCACCTGCTCCAGACGGGTCTCGGGGCGATCCCGTCTGCCGGGTGCTCCAGCTGTCGTCGTCGGCGCATTTCCCCGCATTTCCCCCGAAGGAGCGGCCGAAGTCAGCTCGCCGACTGCGCGACGAGCAGCTCATGCCGCTGATCCAACAGATTGCCGTGCCCTGGGATCGCGCAGTCGAATGGGGCGGGTCGGGTGCGCGCTGGACAATGCCGCCGCCGAGCCACGCGCACGACAACATCTCCAGGCTTCCAGGGGACTGACGGCGACCCGCGCTCGTGTCGAACGATCAGTTCGGTGAAAGTACGGTCGGATGGTGAGCGGCCTTGCGGGTGACGTCCTGCATCAGGCCCCGGCCAGCCATTGCGTGCCTTCGGAGTAGAGCTCCTCGACTGCTGTGCCGGTGAGGCCGGGGAGTCCTTCCTTCACTGTGAAACCCGCCTTGGCCTGCAGGTAGGCCAAGTGCCGATAGCCGGTCGGGAACCGATCCAGGAGCTCGGGATCCAACGTCAGTGAGGCAGCGGGGTCGACGACGTCGAGCCGGTCCTTCTCGTAGATCGGCTGCCGGCGCACGATGGTCCAGCGCCCCTCGTGGCGGGAAAGGAAGTCGTAGAAGCGGCCGGTGCAGACGCCGTCGACCTCGACGCCGTCGACGTTCGCACGCTGGTTGATGGTCATCTTCGTCTGAGCGATGGCTCGGTCGCCGACGATGTCCGCGGTGTGGCCACCCAGGAAGTGGAGGATGCTGACTCCGCTGTCGAAGCCCTCACGACTGGCCTTGATGAAGTCGGTGGCGCTTCCCTGGAACCATGTGGCGCTCATCCAGCCATCGCGCGGATGCCAGACCGTGGCGAAGCGGCTCCACTCCCCGGCATCGCGCCACAGCGCCCAGTTCTCGATGAGTTGCCGGATCTCGTGGCGGTCGTTGTCGGCCTGAGACATTGTTCGATCTCCGATCGGGTCTCATTCTGCGAGCTGCAAGTAGCGGTAACTGGCCGACCGGACGCCATGGCGGCGTACTCCTTCCGGCCGAGCTTGACCAGCAGACGTGCGGAGACCTCTGTTACAGATGCCTCGTCAGGCAGACCGGAAGAACTTCTCCAGCTCTCGGTCGAGCCGCTGGGAGGCCTCTGCCTCTCGGGCGTCCGCCAGCCATGCCGCGCCCACCGCCGGGCTGAAGGCCGCGGCAAGGCACCACAGCCAGGGGAGCAAGGGCCGGGGGCGAAGCGCACGCCGTGTACGTGCGCCGCGCGACCTGCGTCGCATCGTCAGATGGGGTAGTGGCGGGATCCGGACTGGATGGTGATCCAGCGCAACTCGGTGAACTCCTCCAGCGCGGCGCGGGAGCCGAACCGACCCCAGCCGCTGGCGCCGACACCACCGAAGGGCATCTGGGGCTCGTCGTGCACGGTGGCGCCGTTGATGTGGCAGATGCCGGACTTGATCCGGCGAGCCACGTCGAGCGCCGCTGCCGCGTCCTTGCCGAAGACCGCGGCGGAGAGCCCGTACTCGGTGTCGTTGGCGACCGCGACGGCTTCGTCGGTGGAATCCACCTCGATGATGGAGACCACCGGTCCGAAGGTCTCCTCGGTGTAGATGCGCATGTCCGGCATGACCCCGCGCAGGACGGTGGGCTGCACGAACAGGCCATCGGCCGTGCCGCCGGTCAGGACCTGCGCACCCTTGGCACGGGCGTCCTCGATCAACTCGACCACGTGGTCGCGGGCGGCGGCGTGGACCAGCGGACCGATCTGTGAGGCGGGGTCGCTCGGCGGTCCGACGACCAGCTTGGCGGCACGTTCGGCCAGGCGGGAGGAGAGCTCGTCGGCGACAGTTCTGTCCACGATGACGCGCTCGGTCGACATGCAGATCTCGCCCTGGTTCATGAAGGCACCGAAGCTGGCCGCGGCGGCGGCCTCTTCCAGATCCGCGTCGGGAAGTACCAGGAAAGGTGCTTTGCCGCCGAGTTCGAGGACCACGCGGGTCAGGTGGCGACCGCCGAGTTCGCCGATGATACGGCCGACCCTGCTGGATCCGGTGAAGTTCACGCGCGTCACGGCGGGGTGGGCGATCAGGGCTTCGACGACGCTCGGACCGTCCTCGGGCGCGTTGCTGATGAGGTTGACCGCTCCCGCGGGCACACCGGCGTCGTGCAGCACCCGGACGATGGCTGCCTGGGTGAGCGGCGTCTGCTCGGAGGACTTCAGCACCACGGTGTTGCCCCACACCAGTGGCCACACGATGGCGCGTACGCCGAGGATGAGCGGTGCGTTCCACGGTGCGATGCCGACGACGACGCCGACCGGCTGGCGCACGCCGAGGGCGGTGAGGCCGGGCACGTCCGACGGAATGACCTCGCCGACGGCCGAGTAGGCCTGGGCGGCCGCCTCGACGAGCATGCCCTTCGCGACGTGCACGTTGAAGCCGCACCAGGGGAGAGTGGCACCCATCTCCCGGCTCATCGTCGCGACGATGTCGTCCTTGCGCTCGTCGAGCAGGACGGCGGCACGTTCCAGGACAGACCGCCGTGCGGCCGGCGGAAGGGCCGACCACTCCGGAAGGGCGGCCGCCGCCGCGTCCACCGCGTGGTTGACATCATCGACGGAGGCCGCGGCGACCCGTGCGATCGGTTCGCCGGTCAGGGCCTCGGATGTTTCGAAGTAGCGGCCGTCCTTGGCCGCGACGTGCTCGCCCGCGATGAAGAGGTCACTGGTCCGGACCGTGCCGGATGTGGGTGCCTCGGTCTCAGTGGCTGACATGTGTTGCCTCACTTCCACGACAGCGGCGATCGCCGCACGAACCATGCATGGCGATCGCCGCACGAATCATGTGCCTCGAACTCTTCATGACCGGCGGCACGCCCTGAACCCTCTTGTCCGTTCATCGAACAGCGTCGTGAGGGTCATGCCGTCGGCCTTCCGGGACGTCAGACCGGCGGGAAACGCCTGCCCATGACCATGTGCGCCAGGCGCCAGCCCTCCGCGGTCTCCTCCCAGACCTTCGTCACCACCTCCTGCATCGGGAACGGCGCGATGGTCTCGTCGAGGACGGTGTACATCTCGTGGAAGCACGTGGTGATCGCGGTGTTGCCACGCACCGTGATCTCGAGCTCCGTGGCCTTCGCGGAGACGGAGCGGCGGCGGGTCACATGGAAATGGGCCCAGGTCTCCCGGTCGTCGACCCTCCCGACGGGGCCATGGACGACGCGGCTGTCCTCGAGCATGAGGGGGATCAACGCTGTCTCGCCCTCGACGAGAGCCACGAGCCATGCGGCCTCCAGCTGCTCGATCGCCTCGACGGCCTTGGTGGTTGCCGTGGACGTGGCTGTCATAGGTCCAACTCCAGAATCGGTGAGTGTGCTCGGGACGAGCACGTGGTGAACATGCCGTCGGCGCGTTCACGATCGGTCAGGATGTCGTCGCGGTGGTCGGGCTCTCCGGCGAGTACGCGCACGATGCACTCGCCGCAGATCCCCTGCTGGCAGGAGTAAGGGGCGTCGACGCCGCCCGCGAGCAGGACGTCGAGGACGTTCTCGCCTTCCTTGATCTCGTACTCGCCCCCGGACTTGGCGAGCCGCACAGTGAAAGTCCCGCCGGCCGTGTGCGCGGCGGCGTCCTCCACGGGTGCGAAGCGCTCCTTGTGGATCGCTTCGGCAGGCCATCCCGCTGCGAGCGCGGAGGAGATCACGAAGTCCATGAAGCCCCCGGGACCACAGACGTAGATCGCCGTCTCGGGGTCGGGCCGACCGATGTCGGTGGCGATGCTGAATCGCTGGTCGTCCGGGCCGTCGTCGAAGTGGAGCCGAACGTGAGGGTTGTGCTCCAACTCGTCGAGGAACGCCGAATCCGTCCGGCTTCGAGCGCAGTAGTGCAACTCGTACTCCGCGCCCCTGGCTTCGAGCGCGTGCGCCATGGCCAGCAGGGGAGTGACGCCGATACCGCCGGCCACCAGCAGATGGCGACGTGCCTCGTCCGAGACTCCGAACCTGTTCCGTGGAAGGGAGATCCGCAGCCTGTCGCCCTCACGGAGTTGATGCATCCCGAGCGAGCCGCCGCGCGACGCCGTCTCGGCCAGCACCGCCAGGCGGTATCGGGCGCGGTCGTGGGGCGGCCCGCACAGGGAGTACTGGCGGACCAGCCCGGCGGCACCGTCCACCAGTACGTCGACATGGGCGCCGGCGGCGAACTCCGGGAGCTGGACGTCTTCGGGACTGACCAGTTCGAGCACCACGATCCGGGCAGTCGCGTCGCGCCGGGCGACCACGATGGTGTCGAGCCACTCGTTGCTCATGGTTCTGGCTCAGATGCCGGCGGCGGCCGGGGCGTCGGCGTTGTCGCCCGCCGCGCGCTTGCCGAGGGTGAAGAGGCCGGACTCGGTGCGGTGGACCTCCGACGCGTCGCGGACGATGTTGATCGGGTCGCGCCCGGCCTCGACGTCGTCGGCCATCGCGAGAAGCATGCGACGCAGCATGACGACGCCGCGGTCCCCGGTGGCCAGGGTCTCCTCGGAGTCCAGGGTGATCGCTCCCTGCGAGCCCTGGGCCTCCGCGTCACCGGGGAATCGCTGGCGTTCCTCGTCGGTCAGCTCGTGGTTCTGCTTGCCGTTCTGCGTGATGCCGATGACGAAGTGGACCATGCGCTCGGGATCGTTCGTGCGGATCGAGAAGAAGAGCCGGTGGCTGGTGTCGTCGGAGGGTACGACCCACAGCAACTGGTCCGGCCGCTCGTCGGGGGTGACCTTCACGAAGTTCGGCAGGCCGAAGACGTTGGGAAGGTGTTGCTCGACCGCGAAGCCGTACTCGGTGACCTCGCCGTCCTCGCCCTCCATCTCGAATCGCTGGGTGTACTTCAGTCCGTGGTCGGTGCGCTCGTACGTCACACGGTCGGCGATGAGGGCCGGGTCGAAGAAGTTCTCGGGGTAGCCGAAGGTGCCGGTGCCCAGCATCTGGTACCCGCTGTGCGTGGAGTGGAGCCAGGTGACGTGCGTCGGGTCGGCGGAGTTCTCGTAGATGTTGAGCCAGCTGAAGTCCGTCGGCATGCCGAGGACCGCGGCGTGGGGGACTGGCCAGCTGGCGAAGTACTTCTCGTCCTCGGCGGGGTTCTCCAGCGCGTCGTAGCGGGGGAGTTCGGGCTTGAGCTCGGGCGGGCCCATGTAGACGAAGACCAGGCCGTAGCGCTCCGCGACGGGGTACCACGGCTGACGTGCGGCGTCGCGCCTGCGCCCCAGTCCCGGCTCACATGCCTGCTCGATGCAGCGGCCCTGGACGTCGAACTTCCAGCCGTGGTAGCAGCAGCGGATGCCGTCGTCCTCGACACGGCCGTAGTAGAGGCTGGCGCCGCGGTGGGTGCAGCGCTCGATGACGACACCGGGCTTGCCCTGCCCGTCCCGGAACACGACCAGGTCCTCGCCCAGTACGCGGGTCTTCTGCGGCAGGGCACCGGCGATGAGCGTTTCCGAGCTGGCGATCGGGTGCCAGTAGCGGCGCAGCGCCTCGCCCATGGGCGTACCGGGCCCGACCTCGCGCAGGCGGGCGTTGTACGAGGGTTTCGGGCGACCGTAGGCCGTGCCGGTGTCGACTTCTGAAGTGGTGGTCATCGTCCTGCCTCCTGTGCGGCTCGGGCGCACAGGAGGTGGCGCGTGCAGGGCTGTGGTGGATCACCTGCGAGGGCACCGGCATGTGCGACACACAAAATTAAAACGTGATTCACATTCGCATTTTCTCTCGCGGGGCGTCAAGAGTCACGTTCAGGTGCTTCCTTGGTTGGGCAGAGTGGTTACGCGGCGGGCGGCCTCGGCCGCGACTCGGTCGAGCGTGGTGCCACCCGTGTGCGCGCCGCTCGCTCAATCGCCTGATCGTGCCGCTGTTCACGGCCGGGCAGCGCCAGGCGCGGGGCTGCCGGAGCGGATGCCGGCGACGTATACGCTGGAGCGGATGAGTACCGAACCGTCACTCGATCTGCCGCCGGCGCAGCAGGCGCGTAGCCGGCTTACCCAGCAGCGGATCCTGGAAGCAGGTACGGCCCTCCTCGAAGAGGGCGGCACCGAGGCGCTCACTGTCGCGGCCGTCGCTTCTCGGGCGGGCGTCTCGGTGGGCAGCGTCTATCGACGGTTCGCCGGCAAGGACCGCCTGATCGCGGCTCTGCAGCACGACATGATCGATCAGTTTCGCGCTGACATCATTCGCCGCTTCACTCCACTGCGTACAGAGCCGACCGCACTGGTCGCCTCGGCGGTCGCCGGACTCACCGAGACGTATCAAGCGCACGAGCGCCTGATGCGCGTCTTCTTGGCCGCGGGTGCCACCGACCCCGCAGTGGCTCGAGTCGGGTCCGAGGCCGCTATTGATGCCGACCATGTCTTCCGGCAGTTCCTGGAGCCGATCCTGCCGTTGATCGACGCGCCGGAGCCGGAGTTGCGCCTGGATGTCGTCTATCGCTTGATCTACGGAACCTGCCAGAACCGCGTGCTGTACGGCGAACTGTTCGAGTCCGACCGGGCGCTGACGTGGCGTCAGCTGACCGACGAACTGGTGAACGTCGCCTGCCTCTATCTGCTCGGCACGCCGGCGCAGTGAGCTCGGGGTCTGAGCTCTGGGCCTGAGTTCTGAGCCCCCGGATGCGAATGTGATCCCCCCTTCACATTCGCCTCGCGCGGCGACATACTGAGCGGACTCCACGGAAGACGGCCGGTTGACCTTTCGGTCGACAAGGGAAGGAACCGCTCAATGCGAGAGCCCCTCAGCTACGAGATCGCGCACGGCGCCGCACTTGCCGCTCTGGAAGCGGGAAGGGCCGAGGGGCACAAGGTGTGCGCTGTCGTGGTCAACCGAAGTGGCGTCACGAAGGTCCTTCTCAGCGACGACGGTGTTGGCCTCCTCGGCGTGGAGACCGCGCGACGCAAGGCTTACACGTCGGCCGTGAGCGGTGTCCCAACGGCCAAGTTCGCGGCCTTCGCCGCGTCCTTTCAGATGCAGGTGGCACCTCCCCACTTGGTCGATTCCAACCTTTTGCCGGTCGCCGGCGGCGTGCCGATCGTGACGGCTGATGGGGAGATCATCGGCGCCATCGGCGTGGGCGGGGCGGACGACGTCACTGACGACCGCATCGCGCATGAGGCTCGTGATTCCGTCGCGAAGATTGTCGCGTAGGCCTTCCTTCTGGCAGCGATCACGAGCCGCGCTTGTCCCAGGGCGGACCCGGCGCCACCGGCCGCTCCTCAGTGACCGGTCGACCTTCGAGGCGTCGATCCGCGCCAGACTTTTCGCGCTGCCCGCCGAGACCGTGGAGCACACCGGCCACGGCGACGACACCACCATCAGGACCGAATGTGCGGCGCTGCCGGAGTAACAGCTCCGAGCACTCGACGTCGTCTCCCTGGTGAGGAGGTTCCCCGACCCGCGGCCGTCGGGGATGGCGGCGGCTCCGCAGGCCGATGACGCCGGCGGTCCGGCCCGACGCCTACGCCGGGCCGACTGAGCCACCCGACGTCGCCAGGCAGGGTTGTGCGCCATGCGGGGGCGGCCGTGTCCGGCGTCGGTGGATGTCTCAGAACGTCGCCCGGATGACTCCTACGGTGCGCTCCAGGTGCGGCTCGGAGCGGTCGGCGCGGTGGGCGACGGCCAGCTCCACGCGTGCGTTGGCTCCGACCAGCGGTAGGTAGGCGACGCCGTCGAGCGCCAACGCGGTCACCGGCTCGGGCACGATTGCGACGCCGAGGCCGCCGGCCACCAGCGTGACCAGCGTCGAGGTCTCGCCGACCTCGTGGCGGATGTGCGGCTCGATGCCGGCGTCGCGCAGGAGGCCCAGCACCACGTCGTACATCACCGACCGGCGGTCGGCGGAGTGCACGATCATGTCGGCACCGGCCAGGTCCGCTGCCCGCAACCGTTTCCGGCGGGCGAGGGGGTGGGCGACCGGTACGGCGACGACGAGCCGGTCCCGGCGCAGCGTGTGCACGGTGAGAGAGAGGTCGGCCGCTGGAGGGCGCAGCAGCGCGACGTCGATCGCGCCGGAGCGCAGCGCCTCGACCTGGTCGGGCGCGAGCATCTCCCCGCGGAAGGAGAAGTCGACGCCGGGAAGCTCCTCCGTAAGCCGCCGCGACAGTGCGGGCAGGAGGCTGTACGTCGCCGAGCCCACGCACCCGATCGCGAGGTGGCCCACCGCGCCCGCGGCGACGAGCCGTGCGTGGTGGGCTGCCTCGTCGACGTCGGCGAGGATCGCGCGCGCCCGTTCGAGGTAGGCCCGGCCGGCCTCGGTGAGGTCGACGCGGCGTGTGGTGCGGTGGAGCAGTTCGACGCCGAGTTCGGCTTCGAGCTGGCGGATCTGCGTGGAGAGCGGCGGCTGGGCCATGTGGAGCCGCTCGGCGGCGCGACCGAAGTGGCGCTCCTCGGCCACCGCCACGAAGTACCGCAGGTGGCGCAGATCCATATGTTGTCCGTATCAATTGGCTCGGATATGCGTACTTCAGAATATCGTGGGCCGGGATTAGCGTCGCTGCCATGAGTGCTTTCATCTACGCCGCGACGCGGACTCCGTTCGGCCGCTTCAACGGCGCGCTGGCCGGCGTCCGCCCCGACGACCTCGCCGCTGCCGCGATCACCTCGACGCTCGCCAAGGTGCCGGGCCTCGACCACTCCGCGGTCGACGACGTGGTGTGGGGCAACGCCAACGGCGCCGGCGAGGAGAACCGCAACGTCGGCCGCATGGCGGCGCTGCTCGCCGGGCTTCCGGTGAGCGTGCCCGGCACCACGGTCAACCGGCTGTGCGGCTCGAGCCTCGACGCGGCGATGACGGCCAGCCGAACGATCGAGTCCGGCGACGCCGCGGTGGTGTTGACCGGCGGCGTGGAGTCGATGACGCGTGCGCCGTGGGTGCTGCCCAAGTCGGCGAAGCCGTTCCCGGCCGGCGATGTCACCGCGGTCTCGACCACGCTCGGCTGGCGGCTGATCAACCCGCGGATGCCGAAGGAGTGGACCGTCAGCCTCGGCGAGGCCAACGAGCAACTCCAGGAGCGCTTCGGGATCTCACGCGAGCGGCAGGACGAGTTCGCCGCCCGCTCCCACCAACTCGCCCACGCGGCGTGGGAGTCGGGCTTCTACGACGACCTGGTGGTACCGGTCGAAGGCGTCGACCTGACCCGCGACGAGGGCATCCGAGCCGGATCCACACCGGAGGTGCTGGCCGGGCTCAAGCCGGTCTTCCGTACCCCGGAGCAGGGCGGCAGCATCACCGCGGGCAACGCCAGCCCTCTCAACGACGGTGCCGCCGCGGTGCTGTTGGGCAGCGAGAAGGCCGCGGCCATCATCGGGGCCGACCCGATCGCCCGTATCGCCGGCCGCGGCGTGATGGCGCTGGAGCCACAGGCCTTCGGCTACGCCCCCGTCGAGGCCGCGAACCGTGCGCTGGCCCGGGCCGGGATCGGCTGGGACCAGGTGGGCGCGGTCGAGCTCAACGAGGCCTTCGCCGTGCAGTCGCTCGCCTGCCTCGACGCGTGGAAGGTCGACCCCGGCATCGTCAACCAGAAGGGCGGCGCCATCGCGATCGGGCATCCGCTGGGCGCCTCGGGCGGCCGCATCCTCGCCACGCTGGCCAAGGTGCTGCGCGAGACGAAGCAGCGCTACGGCGTCGCCGCGATCTGCATCGGGGTCGGTCAGGGGCTGGCCGTCGTACTCGAGAACTGCGATGTCACGGAGACGGCCCAGTGAGCCGGGCGGAGATCGTCGAGAGCGCCGATGCGGCGGTCGCCGGCATCGAGGACGGGTCCACCGTCCTCGTCGGCGGCTTCGGCCTGGCAGGGATGCCGTTCGATCTGATCGACGCGCTCATCCGGCAGGGTGCGAAGGACCTCACGATCGTGTCCAACAACGCCGGCAACGGCGATGTGGGGCTGGCCGCGCTGCTGGCCGCCGGCCGGGTGCGCAAGGTGCTCTGCTCCTTTCCGCGCCAGGCCGACTCCTGGGTCTTCGACGGCCTGTATCGCGAGGGGAAGATCGAGCTCGAGGTGGTGCCGCAGGGCAATCTCGCCGAGCGGATGCGCGCGGCCGGTGCCGGTATCGGCGCGTTCTACTGCCCGACCGCGGTCGGCACGCCGCTGGCCGAGGGCAAGGAGGAGCGTGAGATCGACGGTCGCAAGTACCTGCTGGAGTACCCCATCAAGGGCGACTACGCGCTGATCGGCGCCCACGTCGCGGACGCGATGGGCAACCTCGTCTATCGCAAGACGGCCCGCAACTTCGGACCGGTCATGGCCACGGCCGCGACGACGACCATCGTCCAGGTCGACGAGGTCGTCGAGCCCGGGACGCTCGACCCCGAGGCCGTCGTCACCCCGTCCATCTACGTCGACCGGGTCGTCCAGGTGGCGGCCCGCCACTACACCGTGCAGGGGGCCAGATGACCACCACGTCAACCACCACGTCGAGCGGCCAGGCGTACGCCGGGGCGCCGAGGAGCGCCCAACACCGGCTCTCGATGGACGAACTGGCCGCCGTCATCGCACGCGACATTCCGGCCGGTGCCTTCGTCAACCTCGGTATCGGGCAGCCCACCAAGATCGCCGATCACCTGCCGGCCGACTCCGGGGTCGTGCTGCACACCGAGAACGGCATGCTCAACATGGGTCCGAAGGCCGAGGGCGACGCGGTCGACCCCGACCTGACCAACGCCGGCAAGGTCCCGGTGACCGAGCTGCCGGGAGCGGCGTACTTCCACCACGCCGACTCCTTCGCGATGATGCGCGGCGGGCACCTCGATGTCTGCGTCCTCGGGGCCTACCAGGTCGCCCTCAACGGCGACCTCGCCAACTGGACCACCGGCAAGCCCGACGACATCCCTGCCGTCGGCGGCGCCATGGACCTCGCCATCGGCGCGAAGGACGTCTACGTGATGATGACGCTCTTCACCCGCTCCGGTGAGCCGAAGCTCGTGCCGCAGTGCACCTACCCGCTCACCGGCGTCGGCTGCGTCAGCCGCGTCTACACGGACTGCGGGATCTTCGACGTCGGCCCCGACGGCGTACGGATCCGGGAGACGTATGGCGTCAGCGCCCATGAGCTCGCGGAGCGACTCGGCATCACGCTGTCTTAGACCAGTCTTAGACCCAATGCCGTTGCTTTTGCTGTGGGCGTAGGCTGGTTGGGAGTGGGTGCCGGGGGTGGTGCGGGTGGCTGCAAGTGCGTCTGACTTATCGGGTCTT